>ONKB01000073.1 GCA_900318305.1 uncultured Prevotellaceae bacterium
TCTATCCGAATGGTTGGGCAATGGCATGCGCTACGCCATTCCGATATTATAAAGCATGGGCAGATTATGAGGGTGGAACTCACAACGGACTGATAGTCAGTTATCCTAAAGGCATCAGGGAAAAAGGAGGGATACGTACCCAGTATACTCATGTCATTGATATCCTGCCTACGATAATAGAACTCACAGGAACCACCGTTCCCCAGACTATCAACGGCTACAGGCAGTCTCCCCTTGAGGGTATCAGTTTTGCCTATGCTGTGGAGTCTCCCGACAATAATGTACAGGAACGGAAAACGCTCCAGTATTATGAGCTCAATGGCTCTTACGCATTATATAAGGATGGCTGGAAGGTGCAGTTCCCCAATGGTAATGTGAATGACCGTGTCTTGTATGACACTATTCCTCATCTGTATAACCTTAGGGAGGATTTCAATGAGAGCCACGACCTGGCGAGCCAATACCCTGAGAAAGTCAACGAGATGCTGGCTCTGTGGGATAAGGAAGCATGGAAGTATAATGTGTATCCCTTGAAGAAAGGGAAATTCAATAAGTTGCGTCGCCGGCATTATGAGATATGGCTCGGAGCACGACAGTATGGTGAGTATCCCTATTTTGACGGCACCTTCGGGAAGCCCTTTACAATGGCAGCCTATGTGGAGACCTCAGCAGGTAAAGACAATGGCATATTGTTGTCCCAGCATGCCTTTGCCTTCTATCTCAAAGACGGTGTTCCTGTGTTTGCAACCAACAAAGGAGGCTCCATTGTGGCCGTCAAGACAATCCCGGCGGGGAAATCAGTAGTCAAGGCCGATATTACCTATCCTAATTCGAAAGGGACACATGTTACCCTCTATATAAATGATGAAGTGGTCGGAGAGGGTGATTTGAAAAATACCTTTACCATCAAGGACTTTGAACGTGCCATTCAGGTAGGCCGCCAGTGGGGAATCCCTGTCTGTGATGATTACAAGTCACCATTCCTTTTCACAGGCAAGATAAGCAAGGCCACGATAGACATCCACAAGTAGAAGGATAAGCGAGGTCCCATAAGCCACTGGGCCTAATGGGCTTAGTTGGCATAGAGGCCTTATTGGCCCTATTCGCCCCATTAGGCCCATAAAGCTCTAAACCTCTTATATCGAACGCTTAATTGGTAAATACCTTTTTAGGATGATATGTTTCTCTGGTGAGGCAGACTATGCCGAAGAACTGCATTTTAGGGCATTGACTGGACATGACTTCACGCATTCCTGACACAGGATGCATTCTGTGGCATTTTTCCTGTGGCGTGAATTGTTGTTGGCTTCGACTTCCATCGGACACGCTTTCAGACATTTCCCGCAACCTATACACTTGTTTTCATCACATCTGATGCGGAGGAGGGCATAACGGCTTGCAGGTTTGAGGAATATTGTGATGGGGCAGATGTATTTGCAAAAGGCCCTGTTGTCCTGAAACCGTAAGGCAAGGGTGATGCCAATCACATAATAGACTACATTTCCTGCAACGAAGAGCAGGAACATGGTGTGGGTGTCCATCTCGCCCAGGAGGAACAATAGTCCGACAAGAGCCAGCGACAGGAAAAACATGATGTATCGGATAAAACCCAGTTTCCTTCGGGGTGTCTTGGGGTGCTTATAGGGCAATAAATCAAGAACCATGGCTGTCCAGCAGGCAAATCCACACCATCCCCTGCCAAATAGCAGAGGACCGAATATCTTGGCAATGGCATAATGCAGTGTGCCGGCGCCCCATACTCCTAAAAGCAGATAATACCACAGACCTTCTATCTGCATATTTTCTCTGCACATCAATCCAAGGAAAACAAGCATATATGAGCCGACAGTGAATTGAGTAAATTCCCTGGCATATTTCCATCCTGCTGAAAACAGAATTCCTCCTAAACCGACACACAATCCGATGTAAGTAAAATTAAGCAGGAAAAACAGATTCCCCGAGGTCTGCCACAGGAATATAGCAATGAACTCGAAAACAAGGAACAGAATAATAGGTGAGCGGTATTTTCTCATTCCATTCATAAAGTCATTCAGGGTTTCCTATCTGATTACTTCTGTGAATTCGGGTATGCCGCCTTGGGTTTTGTCTATGGTGATTTTCACCTTAATGACTGTCTTGCCATCGCGCCCTTCATTTTCTGCTGTGAAGAGATAGTCGGTGCCTACAGGGGTATTCCGTGAACCAAAGGTGAGAGGTGTTGCCTTAAGCATCGGATAGTCGCCGCAAGCAGTGTTGAAGATGTCTTTTTCATGGGCAGTTACACGTATTTGAGAACTATAGTCGGGCAGTTCCTGAATTTCTCCTTCTATGAAATGACTGGCAATAAGAAAATCAGTGATTTCCTGACTGGCTTTATTGATGCGTGCGTTGCGAATGCCATAACCATCAAGTATCTCTGCTTGTGGCAGAGCTTTTTTCAGAGCCTCTGTACTGGTATTCAGTCCGCCGCTGCCGAATGTGCAGAATGGAATAATTTTCTTGCCTGCAAAGTTATATTTTTTGACAAGGGCGTCAATGGGCGGAGCGTATGTGCCGAACCAAACGGGGTAGCCTATGAAGATGATATTGTAGTCGTCAATATTGGTCTTCAGTTCTTTCAACTCAGGTGTTTCCCCTGTCTCCATTTCCTTCTGGCATCGTTCTATGGTCTGGTTGAAATCACCGTCATAAGGCTTTGTGACATCCACGGCCTCGATGTCTGCACCGAGTTGTTGCTGTATTTCATGTGCGATTTTCTCGGTTGCCCCTTCCTGGGAGTAGTATAATACCAGAAAATCGCTTTTGGTAGGATTCACCAGTGCAGGTGTCTCTTTTTTGTGTGAACATGAGGTTATCATAAGAATTGAAAATAGGAAAGCAGATAGTTGTTTCATAATAGACAATATTTAATGTTACTGATTACTGAGTATAAGCATAGCAAGGGCAATGTGTATAAGGAGTATCGCAGGAAGACCATATTTGAATTTCCTGTGTCGTGTTTTGTGGCGCCAGTATCTCATGCCCAGCAAAGCTCCTATGGAACCGCCGGCACTTGCCAGCCCTATCAGGGTCGCCTCCGGGATGCGCCACCAGGACTTTTTGGCTTTCAGTTTGTCAATGCCAAATGCAACAAAGGCAATGACATTGATGATGATGAGATATGAAATGAGATAATCCATCATGACAGTTTTTTTATTATTTTACACGGATTGCCTACAGCCACGCAGTTTGAGGGGATGTCCTTGACAACGACACTGCCGGCTCCGATGGTGACATTGTTGCCGATGGTGACTCCAGGCAGTATAGTGACATTGCCACCTATCCAGCAGTTATCTCCGATGGTGACGGGGAGTGCCCATTCCTTTCGTGTGTTGCGCTCAATGGGGTCGGTAGAGTGGCAGGCGGTGTAGATACCTACATTGGGTCCTATGAAACAATCATCTCCTATACGCACCATGGCCTCGTCCAGGATGACCAGATTGACATTGGAGAAGAACCTGTCGCCGACCTCGATGTGCTTGCCATAGTCGCAATAGAAAGGCTGGTTGACAAAAACCTTCTTTCCCGTCTTGCCCAGAATCTGACGAATCAGTTTGTCGCGCTCTTCCAGATGGGTAGGTGGAATGCTATTGTATTCGTGCAGGCGTTCCTTCACAATATTCAGCTCTTTGATGAGATGCTCGTCAAGTGCATTGTATACCTCTCCTGAAATCATTTTCTCCTCTTCTGTCATTATGGCGAATGGTTTAAGGGTTGAATACCAGTTTCATATTTTTCTTGATTAGGGCGGGCAGAGCTATTCTGTCCAAATGATCTGTAGGGCAGAAGTAATAGCCCTCAGGCAGTTCCTGTGGGCATTGAGCCAGATGGATGCTGTAGAAGTTTGTCCTGAGGATGCGATGAGTGAGGATGTGCCTGATGTCTCTGCCGTGTACCTTGAGAATCCCTTTGCCAGAAATGACAGTGTTTAGCCAGGGGTCATCAAGGGCAAAGATGTCTCTATTGCATTCTGTCTCTACGAGATAAGGCTCATAGAGACCCTTCCATATATCTGTGTTACCTCTCTTGTGGATGAGGATTTGGTCATTCAGGAAGATGAAAAAGTAATTCAGGAAACGTTCTTTTATTATCGGTTTCTTTGCCTTTACGGGAAAGAGGTTTTCCTTGTGCTCTTCATGGGCACCGCAGCTGTTTGTGAAGGGGCATTCCTCACAATTAGGGTTCCGGGGCGTGCATTGTGTTGCTCCGAAGTCCATAATAGCCTGATTGTACTCACCTGGTCTGGTCTTGTCAAGAAGCGAATTGGCCAGTTCTTTGTAGAAAGCTTTACCTTCTTTGCTGTCAAAGGGAAACTCTATGCTGTAGATGCGCCCGTAAACCCTGTAGGCATTACCGTCAAGGGTAGCTATAGGGTCATTATATGCGATGCTGCATATAGCTGCTGCAGTGTAGTCTCCTATTCCCTTAAGTGCCCTGACATCCTCATAATGCCTGGGGAAACTGCCATGCGCCACTATCTGTCTGGCTGCCGCATGAAGATTTCTTGCACGGGAGTAGTATCCCAGTCCTTCCCAGAGTTTCATTACCTCATCCTCTGAAGCTTCGGCCAGTATCTCCACCGAAGGGAAATGCTCAGTGAAACGCAAGTAGTAGTCCCTGCCTTGTGCTATCTGTGTCTGTTGCAGGATAATTTCCGACAGCCAGATTCTGTAAGGGTCGGTTATGCCGCGCCAGGGCAGTGTTCTCTTATGCGTGCTGTACCATTGCAGAAGGGTAGAGGCAAAAGTCATGAATGTGATTTATTCTTTGGGCCAGTTAATCTGGATGTCAAATTTAGGATAAGGAGCATTGTTTGGAGTATGCTCCTTCTTGACGATTTCCCACATCTTTTTTGTGATATCGGGGTGTTGGGCGGCGATGTCATTAAGTTCCTGTGGGTCATTCTCCAGATCGAAGAGGGCAAACTGGTTGTTTCCTTCGTTTACTTTCTGGCAAATACCTTTCCATTTTCCTATGCGTATGCCGAGCCATCCTTTGCCACCGGGGAATTCCCAATAGAGATAGTCATGTTTCTGTTGTTTTTTGGGCTGGCCTAGAACGGTTGGGGCGAAGGTGATGCCGTCGTTGGCAGGAGCCGTTGCACCGGTGAGGTCGGCAAAGGTGGACATGAGGTCGGTGAAACATCCTACATGGTCTGATACGGCTGGCTTGACATGGTTGTTCCATGACAGAATAAATGGCATACGCACACCACCCTCATGGAGTGATGACTTGCCCCATCCCTTGCGGCAGCGGAACGGACCACCGCTGTTGAAATACTCCATCGGGGAGTTGGGGTTGCAGGCAGGACCGTTGTCGGATGTGACAATAATAATGGTATTGTCATAGATATTCAGTTCCTTTAGTTGCTTGACAAGGATGCCTACCTGAGTGTCAATATGGGTTACCATGGCGGCATATGTAGCCAGTGGATAACGGTTGGGATAGTAAAGCCCTGGTTCGGTGCAAGGTTTCTCGTCACCGAGTTTGTTGACATAGTGCATTACCTCGTCCAGTGGTGCCTGTACGGCACTGTGGGGTACAGTTGTCGTCCACATCAGGAAGAAAGGATCTTTGGCATTCTCGTTGACGAATTTCTGTATTTTGTCAAACATGAGGTCGGGACTGTAATGTTTGTCGATAAACTGGCTGTAGTTTTTGATGTCCATGGGGTCCAGGCCGTCGGCGAGTTTCTCTCCGGGGATGAGGAGTTTGTTGCCTGTATAGACCAACTTGTCGTTTTCCCACAGGTAGAAGGGGTAGTATGAGTGAGCCAGAGCCTGGCAGAGGAAACCGTAGAAGTAGTCAAATCCCATCTTGTTGGGCAATGAGTTTGTATTAGGTGCACCAAGTCCCCACTTGCCCACCATGGCGGTCTTGTAACCGTTGTCCTTCATCATGCGGGGCAGAATATAGGTGTCGGGCTTGAGGTCAACCTGTCCCTCGTATTCAGGGCTGAGGAAGATGGCGTTTTCACTATAGACGTCGACCAGTGTCCGGGGTATCTTGTGGAAATTGGGATTGGCATTATTTCTTATTTGGGCGTGTCCCATGTGCTTACCTGTCATGATAGCACCTCTTGATGGTGCTGACAAGGGGCAGGCGGTGTACATGTTGGTGAAACGGATACCGTTCTGGGCCAGGGCGTCGATGTTAGGTGTTTCTATCTTCTCCTGGCCATAGCAACCGAGATCGCCATAGCCGAGATCGTCAAACATAAGATAGATGATGTTAGGGCGCTCCTGTGGAGTGGGTGCAGTTTTCTTCGCTGCGATGGCAGACGGTACGTTCATAGCCATAAAGGGCAGGGGTAATGCCAAAGCGACTTTCTTGGATGATAGTTTCATGATGTTATAATGATGATTGTTCTTAATGCAGCTGAGTGTGATTCTTCATCTCAAGTACAAAGATACGAAAAAGTTCATGTAAGTTATGCTATAACTGAGGAAAGCAATTAATAATAAGCGAGGAAGAAGGGATGGGGTATTCTCCCAGGCATAGCTTTTGAATCATAGAAAGACAGAAAAGCCTTTATTAGTTAAGAAACTCATTAAAGTTTCGATTTTTTACTTTTCAGACTTCTCTTTTCCTCTAATTAATTCAGAAATGATTAATTTTGCCATGTTTAACACCGAAAAATATATTGTTTATGCCAACTCCTCACATTTCAGCCCTTGAGGGCGAATTCGCTAAGACGGTATTGATGCCGGGCGACCCGCTGCGTGCCAAGTATATCGCAGAGAATTTCCTGACTGATTTCAGACTGGTTAATCAAGTTCGTAATTGTTTTGGTTACACTGGGTTTTATAACGGCAAGCCAGTCTCGGTTATGGCCAGTGGTGTGGGACAGCCGAGCATAGGACTGTACAGTTATGAATTGTATAAATTCTATGATGTGGAGAACATTATCCGCATTGGTTCTGCCGGCAGCTATGTGCCGAGACTGAATGTTATGGATGTCGTTCTGACAGAAAGCAGCTACAGTGATTCCACATATGCTTTGATGCAAGGCGGATGCAAGGACCATGTCCTGACTCCCAGCAAGGAACTAAATGCGGTTATACTGCATAAGGCTGAGGAGATAGGTTTGGAATGCAAGTTGGCCAAGGTGCATTCCTCAGATGTCTTCTATTCGGAACCGTCAATGGGCGGTTGGAAGGAGATTAGCAAGCGTACTGGAACCGAGT
Source organism: uncultured Prevotellaceae bacterium (assembly GCA_900318305.1). Lineage (GTDB taxonomy): Bacteria > Bacteroidota > Bacteroidia > Bacteroidales > Bacteroidaceae > UBA6382. Next base: position 7,227 of record ONKB01000073.1, read on the forward strand.
GTGTTGAGATGGAGAGTTTCGCCTTGTTCCACAATGCCAATGTATGTGGCAGGCGTGCCGCTACGTTACTGACAATTTCTGACTCGTTTGTTAGTCAGAAGGAACTGTCGGCAGAAGAACGCCAGAATTCTTTCAGAACCATGATGCGCCTGGCCTTGGAGTCTGCCGTAGAGATGTAGTGTTTATCCTACCAGTTGTTGAAAAGTTCAAAACCGAGTTTTATGCCGCAGGACTCATAGCCGCGGCGTGAGAAGGCGGCATATCCGCCAATGGAGAAATAACGGTTAGTCATGCCGTAGCCGCATTCTATATAAGGAGCAAGACGGCGTATGGCGAGAGTGTTCAGGACGATGCGCTCACGTTCTATGATTTTTCCAAGTAGTGGCAGACGGGAAAGAAAAAGCAAGGGAGACTCATAGGCTGCATTTAATTGAACATAGTAGTTGGAGGCATTATACCAATGCTCATCAAGTAACTCGTAATTGCCAGACCATTCGTCATGCCATGAGTCGGAGATGTGGTTTCGGCGGAAAGTGGTATAATCAAGAAAATAATTTTCCCCTCGGTAGGAGATGATGCCTCCTATGCCTGTCCGGAGTTTAAGCGTCCTTGTACATGGAAAGCTGAAAGTGTGGCTGAAATCTGTCTCGATGCGATCATAGCTGGCATCGCCGCTCATGGGGCCGCGGAATCCATGCTCATAGTCTGCATGGAATATTGTATGCGTCTTCCATGGATGATAAGTGCATGAAACCAGCGTGCCGAAGTTCTTGTAGACGTCGGGCTTGCCTATGACGTGGAAGGAATGGTGACTGACTGCCGAACGGCGGTGGAACACGACTCCCACTTGTGCGCTCAGATGGGGATTGGGCGCATAGTTGCATTTAACCTGGAAGGAAAGGTCGCGGAAATACTGGAGATCCATCCTGTCAAAACGGATGGAGTCAAGCCGGTGCTCCTGTTTCACCTGTTCCATGAGCTGTGAGTTGCTGATGGTGTTGCCGTTAGCTATGGTCAGAGAGACATAGCCTTCCCGACGCCGGTTGAAGGAATATTGGAATGGTGCCGTGAAGTATAACTGATGCTGACGGAAAGAATAACCTGCAACAGGGAATAGCGAGAAGGCGGTATTTTCTGACGGGCGGTACTCAAAGTTGGCTTTCAGTTTATAGGTTATACCTCGCGAATTACTGTAGCCCATATACAGAGGATTAAACAGAGGGCTTATCTTAAAATAATGCTGTTTGTTATCACCGAACCGGCCACTGATGCTAGTCAGCAGATTATCGTCTATAGCGTCCCAGATGGCATCGGCGGTGTGCCATTTGTTATTTGTTTTTGTTCCAGTACTGGTGGTGTCGTTGCTCTGTCTGACTTGTAAATTGTCATAATACTGCAATGCCTGAGAGTCTGTCTGGCTGAGCGGAATAGGGCGCAACTTGTTCATCAGTGACAAAGAGTCGGCATCGGCTATGGTTCGTGGCAGTTGGACGGGGAGATCGCTGACAGCGGTGAAACGGGTATGCAGGCGGTTGCCTATGATTGACAGGTCAGCTTCTATCTCACAATATGTTGCCCTGAGTGACGCCAGACCTTCTTCGCCCATGCGAATATGTAGCATGAAAGCGGTCATGTCGTATTCTCCTTTGATGTGACATTCCTTGATGCGCCCTGTCTGGGTCTCAATGACGGCTTCTCCAGTGACTAACTGGGTGTTTTGTATCTTGGGCCGGAAAGTAAGCCTGGTGTGAGTTGAGGAGGAATCTGTATCAAAGTAGTATTTATAGAAATGGCAGTTGGCAGAGTGGAAAGGTGAGAGAAGGTGGTTGCCGACGAGCGTGACACCATAGATATGAGGATTCAGATATTGGTTAAGAATATCAAGTGTCTTGCGGCGGTGGCGGATTGTGCTGATGTGCAGGTGCCGAAATCGCTGTATCTCCTGTTTCTCCGTAGCTATGACTGTGGAATAAGTCTCGCCGAAGAACAGCCGCTGCTCTCCGCGAGACACGTGAAAGAGATGGGGCATAATCATCATGAACGGATTTCGGCGCAATGTCTGGATATGGTATTTAGTGTATACGTTGGTCTGGAAAGTGTCGGCCTTTGTACCGCATGAGTTATGTATTCTGGCAGGATAGTTGAGGACACGAAGCAATATGTCGCTCTTCCTGGCTCCCATAGAAGATGTGAGACAGGTCAGGAGGATGAATATGAGGAAAACTTTTAATTTGTGGAATACCATCCTATATGATTGAGATACTGTATTGAAATGACAAAAATATAAAAAAGAAATAAATAATCATGGAATCAATGTAAGAGTAATCTGGAACGTTTTCTATTTTGGTGGCAGGGGGTATATTCTTGGTTTCTGGCTTTCTGGATGGGGCAGGGCTGCTTTTATTATAAAGAAAGAGAAAGAGGTATTCTCTTTCTCTGTGCGCCTGACCGGACTCGAACCGACACGTCGCGAAACACTAGATCCTAAGTCTAGCGCGTCTACCAATTTCGCCACAGGCGCTAAAGACGGTGCAAAGGTAATAATATTTTGTCAGCGACAGATAATATGACAAAGGTTTTTTCCTGAACAGGGGACTTGAGGATACTATGGCTGACAGTGATTACAAAGGAGCAGCATGCAATAACCGGAAAGCTTCTTCTATCATCGTGTCCTTCCCGTTGAGCCAGTCGGGGGTGGTGAGATTGACTTTTACATCTGGTTCGATGCCAGTCTCGGTGAGATTCATGTTGATGTCATACATGGGAACGGCAGAGAAACGTATGAGCCAGCCATTGGGTAACTCGCTGTTGAAGGGCATGCCACATCCTCCTCCGGTACGCGCTCCGAGGATAGTGGCCTGTGAGCAGGATTTCATATACATTACGAAAGTGTTGGCGGCACTGTAGCAATTGCGGTTAGTGAGGACGATAACGGGCTTCTGCCAGCGAAATCCTTCTGCCGGAGTAAGCGTGATAGCTTCGGGGGAGGAGAAAGAGGTACGTCCTTTGCCTGTCTTGTGGCAGATATATCCCCCTGTTGTCTTCTCGTTGATGAAACACTCTGCCAACGACTGGGCTGAAGTGAGCATTCCTCCGGAATTATTTCTGATGTCAACGATGAGTCCTGAACATATAGCGAGGTGGGCTAGCATGTCGCTTAGGTTGCCACTGCCGAAACTGTATTCAAAGGAGGGACAATAGATATAGCCGATATTGTTTTGGAGGATTTTGTATTTTATACCTTGGGTATAGTTGTAGTCAGTTCCGAGATAATTGCGTTGCAGACTGTCACTGAAGTTGGACGGATACTGCTCGAACCAGTCCCAATAGCGTGCGGTATTAAATGCGGCAACGAGATTGACATGGCCGTCGCGCAATTCGCGCAGCATATTGCCGCAGACTTCAAAAAGCTGCTTGCTATTCATGTTGGAGGTGATATAGTTGCTGTAACGTCCACGTACTTCGTCCCAGTCTAAACCATATTCGCTGTTCTTTAGCTCAAAGAAGCAATAGTGCTCATTAATGGTGTTCCACAAGGCATCGAAATTACCTTGGTTGGTATTGTTGTAGCTTTCCTCAGTAACACAGGAGCCTGTCATTGCCACACAGAGATATACTGCAAGGAATGGCGCTGTTATAATATGACAGAACACGGAACGGATGTTTCTCATAATGACATGCATGGATGTGGTATATTCAGGGTTTTATTAATGAGAACTGACGGACATAGCCTATGAGGAAGAGCCATGTCCAGTCGTGTGTCTTGAGTTCGTTGACGTGGGTTTGCCGCATAATATGTTCTAAGCCAAAGCGCAACTGAGATGCCCCAATGGGAATGTCAAGGGTGAGCAATTGGTTGAGGGTAACGGCGGAGAAGGGAGAGTTAAAGCATACATTGTGCTTTTTCTGTCCGAGAGAGAAAATCTCATAATAGGATTGTCCGTATTCAGGAGAGAATACCATTCCAGCCAGAAGGAAGTCCATTTGGTAGCGGATTTTCATGTTGCGGTGGAGAAAACGGAACCGGTATTGTGCCTGCCCAGATGCATTTAGGTCCATGGCCAGACGTGCCTGTGCGGGATTATTGCCGTTACGCGTGTTGTAGATGCCACCGCCGTGAAAGCCGAGTTGGGGACCAGCGAGGATGCTGAGGGCAGGGGTGATGTGCCAGTTGTAGTGAAATGCCATGTCCCATTCAAGCATCCCACTAAGGTATTTGCTGTCCTTGGTGGGGGATTTCGTGTAGGAGAAGTTGGCTTGAATGAGGTTCTGCATCGTTACCCGCCCTTTCATTAGTCGGGTAAGCCTTACATTCTCCTGCAGGAAGCGTATCTCAGTGCCAGTATATTCCAGTGGTGAAAGGTAGGTGTCCAACTGGTTGTTGTGCCCAATGCCCAGCATGGTGCTATGGGTACGTAGGGAAAGGGTGTCAATGTAGGACTCCTGCGCACAGGTTATTATGGGAATAAGGAGCAACGTTAGTATTCTGAAAACTCTTTCCATGGCACATGTGGGTGATGGCTATCTGTCAGAACAGTCTTAATTGCCCTGTCTGCTCATCACGTATTTCATCGTCGCTTTTTTGAATATCGGGATCCTGCTCTTCTGAATCTTCTGTGCCAGGTTCGCCTGAACTGTCATTACTTGAGTCGTTGTATGGCGGCTCTGGGAAACGGGTAGGCTCAAGTTCAGTAATCTCGTCGATGGTATAAGTAGTGAGACGCTTTCCTTTGGCTTTGAATCCCTTGACTTTAATAAAACTGTCAACATCAAGAACCTCTGGATCACGGAAGTTGTCACTGCCACCGTAGGTTAGCTGTATTCTTGGATATACCTGACTGGTAAGCAGGATTAGCTGATTAGCGCTATTGTCTCCCAGGAAGTTCTGGCGTTTATTGCTGAACTCAAACAGAAATCGCTTGATATACGGATATTTGTTGTTGTCGGCATCATATAGAACAGCAGTCCATATTAGGTTGGAATCGTATTTGCCGATATATAGGATATTAGATTCGTAGTGGTTATTCAGGTCGCTGTCTGTGAAATAGAAGTCACCATTAGGCAGAACGACAAGAATCTTGTCATCTCCTGTGAACTCTCCGAGATAGATGCCGTGCTCCTCATAGTTGATGCGGTGTACATCGGTATCAAACCAAACTTTGCGTCCGCCAAGGGTAGATGCGCCGTGGGATTTGAGCAGAATGCGGTATAGGGTGTTGTGGGTTACGAGGTTGCCACGGCTCTGACGTCCTTTGATCATCAGGTCAGCAAAGTTGAGGTCAAATGTCAGCTTCTTCAGTTTCAGTGCAGGCTTGAGCATGATTCTCACTGTCTCTGCCTCACCATTTGGGTTGGCTGAGAAATAGAAAACACGGCTTCCGGAGGCACCTGAAGTGAGGTCATACTCTCTGTCGTGGGTGATGGAGGTTACATTAAAGCGTTTCATAAAGGCAGAGCCTTTTTTGCCGTCACGGTAGATGACATTATAGATGGTCCTTGTATCGTTCTTCTTGTAGACGGCTACATGGATAATCTCGGCTTTCTTGCCTTCAGCTTTGCTTCTTTCAGTCTCGCCGACAAAGAGCTTATCGGCTATGTGGACGACTTTGTAAGTACCGTCACGATAGAAAAGGATGATGTCGTCGAGGTCGGAACAGGGTGAAATGAACTCATCTTTCTTTAGTGAGGTGCCGATGAATCCGTCTTCACGATTGATATAGAGTTTCTGGTTGGCTTCGGCTACCTTGCTTGCCTCAATGGTGTCGAAAGCTCGTATTTCGGTATGCCGCGGATGAGTGGAAGCATATTTTGCCTTGATCATCTTAAACCAGTTGATAGTAACATCAGTCATGTTGTTGAGGTCAGCTTCAATGCGGGCAATTTCTTCTTTCATACGCAGGATGGCCTCGTCGGCTTTGTTCTTGTCAAACTTGGTGATGCGAATCATTTTTATTTCCAGCAACTTGAGAATGTCTTCCTTGGTGACCTCCCTGATCATGTCAGGATAAAATGGTGTCAGTCGTTCGTCAATATGTTCGCATGCAGCATCAATGGTTGAAGCATTTTCAAACCCACGATCCTTGTAGATACGTTCATTGATGAATATTTCCTCAAGAGTGGCATAATGGAGCTGTTCCAAAAGTTCATCGCGTTTGATTTCCAATTCTTTCTGTAGCAGGTTAAGGGTGTTGTCAACTGAGTGACGTAGCACCTCACTGACGGAGAGGAAACAAGGCGTGTCTTCATCAATGACGCAACAGTTGGGCGAGATGCTTATCTCGCAGTCTGTGAATGCGTAGAGGGCATCAATTGTCTTGTCGGAACTGGTACCAGGCATGAGATTGATGATGATTTCCACATTTTCGGCGGTGTTGTCATCAACTTTACGGACCTTGATTTTTCCTTTCTCAATGGCTTTGAGGATAGATTCAATGACGCTTGTAGTGGTCTTGCCATAGGGAATCTCCTTGATGACCAAAGTCTTGTTGTCTATTTTCTCAATTTTGGCGCGGATTTTGATTGAACCGCCCCGTTTGCCGTCATTATATTTGGAAACGTCAATGTTTCCACCAGTTTGGAAGTCGGGGTAGAGATGGAACTCCTCGTCATTGAGATAGTTGATGGCAGCATCACAGAGTTCTCCGATGTTATGTGGGAGAATCTTGGCTGATAAACCAACGGCGATTCCCTCGGTGCCTTGTGCCAAAAGAAGAGGGAATTTTACAGGGAGGACAACCGGCTCTTTGTTTCGTCCGTCGTAGGATAACTTCCACTCTGTTGTCTTGGCGTTGAAAAGAACGTCAAGGGCAAATTTTGACAGACGAGCTTCAATATAACGCGCTGCGGCTGCCATGTCACCCGTGAGGATGTTTCCCCAGTTTCCCTGGCAGTCAATAAGCAAATCTTTCTGTCCCATCTGAACGAGAGCGCCGTATATGGAAGCATCACCGTGAGGGTGGAACTGCATGGTATGACCAACGATGTTGGCAACTTTATTGTATCGGCCGTCGTCCATCCTTTTCATGGAATAGAGAATCCTCCGTTGTACTGGTTTGAGTCCGTCGCCAAGATGGGGAACTGCTCTGTCAAGTATAACTGATGAAGCGTAGTCTAAGAACCAGTTCTGGTACATGCCGGAGAGACGCTGTATGGAGCCGCCCTTATCTGTCAAGGGAGAATAATTGGAGTGCTCAAGAATCTCGTTGTTTTCTTCTTCGTTCATTAATCAGATTTGCTGTGGTTAATTGTATTGAAATGTTATAAGGAAACTATACTTTTACGAGAAGTGTCTCCAGCTGGTCAGCCGAGAGGTCATGATGGAGGACACTTTGGTATGCTGCTGAAATGCTGCCTGTCTCCTCTGATACCACTATGGCCAGGGCATCAGTCTTCTCTGAGATGCCTAAGGCAGAGCGGTGGCGCAACCCGAGCTGCTTCGGGATTTCTGTATTGTGAGATACGGGAAGTATGCATCCTGCTGCAGCTATGCGCTTGTTGCGGATAATCATGGCACCATCATGTAAAGGACTGTTTTTGAAGAAGATGTTTTCAATGAGCCGTTGGTTGATGTTGGCGTCGATAATGTCCCCGGAACTGATATATTCATTGAGGGTGATATTGTGCTCAATGATGATAAGAGCCCCAATTTTCTCCCTGCTCATATTGATGCAGGCCATGATGATGGGGATGATGTCCTCGTGAGAAGTGACATCTTGTTTCTTGGGACGAAAAAGGCGTAATAGGATATGGTTCCTACCACTTGTGCCAATGGTGGAGAGAAAACGGCGTATTTCTTCCTGAAAGAGAACAACGAGTGCCAGAGCTCCAATGTTGACAATGTAATTGAGCATCGTACCCATGAGTTTCAAACCCAGTATCTGGGAGAAGATAATCCATACGATGAGAAAAACAATGATGCCCGAGAAAATATTGGCGGCACTGGACCGCTTCATTACTTTATAAAAATAGTAAAGCAATAATGCGACTAAGAAAATGTCGATGGCATCCTTAAATCCAAAGTTTATCATAGCGTAGTGTCTTTCATTTTCTCAAAAATGGTTACTGCCTCAACGCACGATCTGACATCATGGACTCTGAGAATTGCGGCACCTTTCATTAAAGCTATGGTGTTAACGATGGTAGTGCCGTTAAGAGCTTCTTCGGGAGTGATGCCCAGCAGATTGTATATCATGGATTTGCGCGACATGCCAACAAGTACTGGCACGTTGAGTTCCTGAAAGTCATCCATGCGTTGGAGTAACTCATAATTCTGCTCAAGTGTCTTGGCAAAGCCGAATCCCGGGTCAATGATGATGTCGTTGAGACCGAGCTCACGCAGTTGGTTAATGCGGCTGGAGAAATAGAGAAACATCTCGGTTACCAGATTCTGATATGTCGTCTGTTGCTGCATGGTTTGTGGAGTTCCTCTCATGTGCATCATGATGTAGGGTACTTGCAATTGGGCAACTGTATGGAACATGTTGCTGTCAAGCTGTCCTGCAGAGATATCATTAATAATGCTTACACCATATTCTTCAACGCACATCCTGGCTACATCGGCACGGAAAGTGTCTACGGATATGGGCAGGGTACTGTTAGTGTCACGGATGATTCGCAAGCCCGTTCTAAGCCGCTTCATTTCTTCGTCCTGACTAACTTCGCAGGCATCGGGACGTGAGGAATATGCACCGACATCGATGATGCCACCACCTTCTTCAACGATTTGACATACTCTGTTGCGGATGGCTTCCTCATTGTTGGCTCTACTCCTGGCATAGAATGAGTCAGGAGTGATGTTAATGATGCCCATCACCACTGTGGGAGAAAGGCTGAGAAGCTTGCCGTTGACATTAATTGTATGTTGTATCATCTAAGGCGTTGTGACAGTTGTTTAATTCCATGCGGGAACGTTGGCGCCGCTTCGGTAATAAGCACAGAGTTCTACCTCAAAAATTAGTGTGCTATATGCAGGAATGGCGTTTGACTGTGTTGCGCCATATCCAATTGTGTAGGGTATATATATCTTCCACAAATCCCCGATGTGCATATTTTGCAGAGCTGTTCCGAAACCTTTGATGGATGTGCTTGGACGCATCAGGGAGGGAACTGAAGTCTTGTGGTCGAAGACTTTGTCAAATAATGATGACTGTCCAGAGTGGTAAAAGATATATCCCTCAGGATGATTTGCTGATGGGATGAGGTATCCACGATAATACAGGCGACAGGAATCAGTACCTAACGGACATCCTGAACCAGTTCCCCGCTTGATGATATGGACATAGATGGAGTCAGTTGCCTTGTTGGTTATAGTGCTGTCTAGCGAGTAGCATAGGAATGTGCGCCAGTTGCATTGACTTGTCCAGGCAATGCCGTATTGGTTCTTGGCTTGACGTATAGAATCCAGTGCAAGGGTACGGATGCTTTCAAAGAAGGCCTCGTTGCGTGCTTGCCAGTTGGCGTACTCGGAGTTGTCTTCATCATCGTTCTTGCATGAAGTGAACAACAACGATGCCGAGAAGACGAATGATAATATATATAACAGAGATTTTCCCATTATTATAAAAAGGATTATTTGAGATTTTTCAAGAGGCTGGTTATGCTGACCTTATCCTCAATGATTCCGCGGAGTTCAGATATGTTTACACGCTGCTGTTCCATAGTGTCACGGAAACGCAACGTAACAGTATTGTCTTCAAGAGTCTGGTTGTCCACTGTTACGCAGAAAGGAGTGCCGATGGCATCCTGACGACGGTAGCGTTTGCCTATTTGGTCTTTCTCTTCATATTTGCAGTTGAAATGGAATTTCAGTTCGTCAATAATCTCGCGTGCTTTTTCTGGCAGACCGTCTTTCTTTGTCAATGGGAATACAGCCAGTTTTACTGGCGCCAGGGCTGCCGGCAGATGGAGGACAGTACGTGTCTGTCCATCGGGCAGTTGCTCTTCATCGTAGCTGTGGCAGATAACGGAGAGGAACATACGATCCACACCGATACTTGTCTCAATGACATACGGGGTGTAAGAGATGTTCTCGTCAGGATCGAAGTACTCGATTTTCTTGCCTGAGTATTTGGCATGCTGGGAGAGGTCGAAATTGGTGCGTGAGTGGATACCCTCCACTTCTTTGAATCCAAATGGCATCTTGAACTCTACATCGGTAGCGGCATTGGCATAATGAGCCAGTTTGTCGTGGTCGTGGAAACGATAGTTCTCGCTGCCGAATCCGAGAGCCTGGTGCCAAGCCATGCGACGGTTCCTCCATTCGTCAAACCATTGCAGCTCAGTGCCAGGCTTTACAAAGAATTGCATCTCCATTTGTTCAAATTCGCGCATACGGAAGATAAACTGACGGGCAACAATCTCGTTACGGAAAGCTTTGCCTATTTGTGCGATACCGAAAGGAATCTTCATGCGTCCAGTCTTCTGTACGTTGAGGTAATTTACAAAAATACCCTGTGCTGTCTCGGGACGCAGATAGATGGTGGATGCTCCTTCTGCAGCAGCTCCCATCTCAGTCTTGAACATCAGGTTGAACTGACGCACGTCGGTCCAGTTCTTGGTGCCGGAGATAGGACATACTATACCTTCGTCAAGGATAATCTGTTTCATGCCTTCCAGGTCAATACCACCAGGAGCATTCATGACTTCTTGGTAGCGTTTATGGAGTGTATCGCGTTTGGCAGCCTCTTCCTGTACCCGTGGGGATGTCTCACGATATTTTTGTTCGTCAAAAGCATCTCCAAAGCGTTTCCTTGCCTTGTTAACCTCTTTCTCTATCTTCTCGTCATATTTTGCAATCTGCTCTTCGATGAGTACATCGGCACGATAGCGTTTCTTGGAGTCGCGGTTATCAATTAATGGGTCGTTGAATGCGTCAACATGACCTGATGCCTTCCATACAGTGGGGTGCATGAAGATGGCAGAGTCGAGTCCCACGATGTTTTCGTGAAGGAGCACCATATACTGCCACCAATATTGTTTGATGTTATTCTTTAGTTCAACGCCGTTTTGTCCGTAGTCGTAGACGGCACCGAGGCCGTCATAAATATCAGATGAGGGGAATACAAAACCATATTCCTTGCAGTGGCTTACCACTTTTTTGAAAATATCTTCTTGTGCCATTATGTATGATAAGTATTTTACTTATGCAAAAATAGCGAAAAATAACGGAATAGAAACTATCCGTCAATAATTAATGACACTAAGAGAACCTAAATTCCGCAGCACTTTAGTTTAACTTTGTTTAAAAGTTCCTGAGCAACAAAAAGTTGCCCGGGATTTTGCCATGTCAGATTTTTCACTTACCTTAGTGCTGCA
>ONKB01000009.1 GCA_900318305.1 uncultured Prevotellaceae bacterium
TTGAAGTTGTCCTGGGTGTCGGTTCCCACGAACTTAATGTACTCAGGACGGTCACCGTTCATGCGGATGATGGGTTCGTCGAGGGTGATGACAGACGGCGTCTCTGGCAGTTCGCCTGTGGTGAATTTCATGCTTATCAATTCGCCGCTGGTAGGATAGTGGGCACGGCCGCCTTTGTCTGTCGGGTTGGTGTTGAAACAGTATTCAACCTTATAGGCTGTGTTGCTCTGCAGTCCTTGCAGCAGGTCAATGGTAGAGCCGCTGAAAGCCCAGGTGCCATCTTCCTGCAAGCTGGCATAAGCCTGCTTCCAGTTGTGCTGGGCACCACTTTGATTCTGTGGGAAAACGGCATAGTCCATGAACAGCTCGGTTACGTTTCCTGTCACCGTGGCGTTGAAACCGAGGATCTTCAACTCAGTTACACCCTTCTCGTTCATCAGTTCGCCACCCTGATTGGGCAGGTTGGCCCTGCTGCCGTTGTTATTGATACTATAGGAGATGGTTACTCCTGTGATGGTTGGGTCGTTGGTAACGATACCGCCACCGCCTCCACCACCGTTATAGATGGCGCCGTTGAAATAAATGGTATAGGCACAGTTATGAGTATTCTTATACTCGAACCATGTCTTGGCAATACCCTCATTGGCGGTGTAGATGGTCAGGCCGCCGGATTTTTCGTAATCCACAGCATAGTCTCCAATGGTGAGGTTGCCTTCCACCTTGCACTCCATCGTCCTGATGCTGTAGCCATCAACACGACCTCTGGCGAAACAACCTGCGGGAATGGTATAGTCTCCCTTGGCGGTGATATATACCTCCTTCAAGGCATCGCAGTAGCCCGAAAACTGGTAGGGCTGCAAGGCTACATCGGTGATGTAGATTTTCTTGATGTTCCTGCTGGCCTCCATGGCCTCGCCTGCAAGCTGCTGGGTGTACTGACGGAACAGCGGCTCCCAGTAGTTCTCGTCGGAAGCGACATTGGAAGGAAAAGCAGCTGGTGAATTGGTGTTAACCGGCTCAATGACCAGCTGGAAATGTGCCTCGCTGTCGTAAGTCTCGAGGGTGTACTTGTAGTTGTTCTCAGTATCCGTTCCCACGAACTTGATGTACTCGGGACGGTCACCGTTCATGCGGATGATGGGTTCATCCGTCACAATTGATGCAAACATTTGTCCTCCAAAGGCCAAACATGCAAACAACAAAAGAAGTAGTGATTTCTTCATAAAGCTATCGTTTTTATATTTTATAATATGTTTCCTAATAGTAATTTTAACAAAGATATTTTATTTTCCTTGTTCCAGATGAGTTTTCTCTGTGTTAAAAAATACTAAAAAATTTTTTTAACGAATTTTTATGCATGATTGTTCATGGGTGTTTTAAGGCGGATTATCTTTAACAGATTGCCATATAGTTGATTTGGGCATCAATTCGGAGTAATCCCTGCTTAAGATTCTAAGAAGAATAGGAAAGGATAATTACAGTATCAGAATGCAATGTGAAGATTACAAAATGACCATGTAGTAATGTTTGCGGAAGAAACAAGAGTTTGCCCGATTATTTTTAGTCAAGTGATGAGGGTACCTGGCAAATTATTGGATTGTTCCCCAGTTTTTGTCCTGCTAAAACGGGTAGCCTATGGCAAAATGCAGAGCCAGGCCATTCTTGAATTTGCCAATATTGTAATAACCGCTTCGGTGCCTGTCGGCAGGGTCATGAATGGCGACACCGAGGTCAAGGCGCAATACCAGGAATTCCATATCATAGCGGAACCCGGCACCTGTTCCAAGGGCGAGGTCGCTGAAGAAAGTGGACATGTTCAGTCTGCCGCCCGGACGGCTCTCATCCTCACGAATCAGCCACACATTTCCGGCATCAAGGAAGAGTGCGCCCTGCAAACTGCCAAATAAGGGGAAGCGGTATTCCAAATTGGCCTCCAGCTTGAAGTCGCCAGTCTGATCCATATAGGAATACTTGGTCTTTTCCGTGGCATAATGGCCGGGACCGATGGTTCGGATGGTAAAGGCTCGAATACTGTTGGCACCACCCACATAGAACTGGTCGCTATAGGGAGCCACATTGGAGTTGCCATAGGAATACACAATGCCAGCGACCAGACGGGTCACGAAACGGGTGTTTTTTGTCAGCCTGAAATTATTGTGTAACTCAGTTGTGAGCTTGACATATTGTGCGAAAGGATTGTAAAGAAGTTGTTTGTCTTTTTCGTTGAACGGCTTTCCTGCCAAGGCATAGCATGCCGCAGTAAGATTGCCTGCCTCTTTCAAGGATATCTGCCACCATACTGGGTTGCGATGATGGGCTGCAGACTGGTAGGTAAAGGTATATTGCATGGAAGGTACGAAGCGGTCGCGCATACTGACATACAATACAGGGTTTTCATGCATAATGGAATCAAACTCCGAACTGCTTCGGATAAGTTTGTCGTAAGTCAGGGAGAAAGGTATGAACTCATGGCGTGTAGTGCTGTTTTTGTGCCATGAATATGCCGCCTTGATTCCTGCGGAGAAAAGGTTGAAGTATTGTGCACGGTTCATCCAGTCGCCACTAATGGAGAATGATGTGGAAGTGGGGAACCGGAAAGAGCGGCGGGTTATGCCAGGAAATACAATATGGGAGAAATCCAGCGAGAACTGTGTACCCACTTCGTAGGAATTGAAGAGATTTTTCCCCGAGTGGTTTTCGTTCTGTGTTCGCCACTCATAGGACCCATACAGTTTCCAGTTCAGGAATTCGGCGCCACGGAAAACGTTCTTCCTCTGAATGTTTAGTGACAGACCCGGGCCGATGCGGTTGGCGTTTTTCTCTGTGACATTCATCTCAAAGTCGGTTGTGTAGGGCTTGTCTAAAACGGCATTGATGTACAGGTCCAACGTGTCACAGGTGGATGATGTGTCCCGGGGGGTATATGCCATGTTTAATTGGCTGAATACGCCGAGTGAGGACAGGGCCGAATGTGTGTTTTCCTGGTCTGTCTGACGATAGAGCTGTCGGGGACGGTGGTAAATGGAGCGCATCCATGTGCCTGGTCTTAGTGGAATTTTCTTTCCCTGATAGCTGAAGTGCATTGAGCGAATGTCCAATGAGTTATATGCTGTGTCTTGGTTCTGTTTGAGGATATTGATGTAGGTGTCTCCCATGTACCAGCGCCGTTTGGCACGGTTGCGAAGGGAGGTTGAAGGTGACATGGTCAGCTGTACCTTGTAGGGACGCATTATGGTGTCGGCCTTGTAGGTGGAATAGGATGGTTGGTAGTAATAATAACCTTCATTTCGGAAGAGTTTTTCAAGGCGGGACTGCTCGCTTGTCAGATTGACAACGCTGAATGCCTCGCCGCTGTGCAGATAGCTCTGGTTCTGCGTGCGCCTGATTAAGCTGTCGGCTACATGGGAGTAACCGCTGTAGCTGATGGAATCCAGACGGAATACCCTGCCAGGAGTGACATTATAGACCATCTTTGCCTTGCGCTTTTTCTTTCCGTGATATGCGATGTCGTATTTGATATTACCATGGAAAAAACCATAATTACGCAGGGTGTTGGTAGCCACCTTGACACGGGTGTCAGGATTGACCGTACTGATGAGTACAGGCTCGCTGGCAAAAGCCTTAAACATCCACTTCTGGAACTTGCCTGGCTTGTTGACATACTTGTTGTAGGCCCAGAGACCTATGGGGAACAGAGTGCGATGGTAAGCACTTCCGAACAAGGAGTTGTTGGGTGTATATTCCAATACGGCATTAACCTCAACCATTGCTGCTTCCAAAGCAAGGGCATCGCTCTGTTTCTCTTTTTTTGTTTCTTTTTCCGTTACAGTATCCTCGTCAACCCTAATGCCGTCAAGGCCATTCAGGACGCTTGCTCCGCTTTTCAGCAGTTTGTCCATCTGCTTTGCTGTCTTGGCGATAGCCATGATGACACCTGTGGAATCCTTTTTTGAAGATATTGTCTTTGTCTGGCCATCGGTGTAATTGATACTTCTGACACCAGTATATAGCGTTTCCCCCTTGGGCAGGTTGTCCGTAGTGGAACAAGCCCCCCACAGGATAGCTGTGAAGACTATGGCGAGATTTTTAATGAGGCTTTTCATCTTTTGTCTTTCTTCTTGGTTTCAGGAACAGCTCGCCCAGGGAATTGGTTTTGCTTCGTAAGACATAGCCTCCTCCTGCTGTCGACAGGCTGCCTTCAAGAGGATCTTGAGTGTCGTTTACATAGAAGAGGCGCAGGTTCCGGTTTGCGTTCTTGTCTAAGCGATATTCCAAAGATATATTGTCAATAAAGCTCTGATTGCGCTTGCTGTCTTCAGCACCCGCCGATACCTTGCCGCCTATGACAAAGGTAACTTTATCGTTCCACAGGTGCTTGGAGAACCTAAAGGAGTAGTCGGTCTGTGCATTGCCTGAAGCTGTGGTGGAGCCATCCATTCCCACCGTGAGGTCTATTGTCTTCAATGCATTGCCGGCAAGGTTCTGGATTTCGCTCTGCAGGAAGGCGTTCAAGGCATTGTTGGCCTTGAAGGTTGATTTGTTGCTTGCAGAATAGTACATTCCTGTTGCCAACATGGTTATTGCCACCTTGTTCTTCTCCTCCTTTGACATACTTGCCAGATCGTTCTGTACATTCATGTCGTTTGGAGCCTCTATGAGAAATTGCAGGCCCATGTTCTCCAAAGTCTGTGTGATAGCTACGCCGACATTGAAAGTTACCATACGCGTTGTGGATGCGCCGTCGTTGACACTTGCGCGGGTTGTTTCCATGGCCTTGATGTTCAGCGTCGGATTAAATGGCTTGCCGGTAAAAGTGATATAATTCTCATCGGTGAGCTTGAAAGTTTTCAGCGGGATGAACGGCAGTTCATATTTCATCTCACCATCCTTGAGGCGGAAAGTTCCGATCAGGTTCAAGTCACCACTTGGCAGATATTTCATGGTAAGGTTTCCACCGCCCTTACAGTTGAAATAGCTGTTGCCGTCGGCACTCAGTTCGCAACGTATCTTCGAAGTCTCATCAATCTTAATATCCATTGACATCAACATCTTGGAAGTTTCTGTTTTTTCCTTTTCCACAGTTGTGGTATCGCTGAAATCCACGAACTCAACCAGACCGCTAAGCCATTCCTCAACAGTCAGGGGACTGTCCTTCATGATATAAGTCATGTCGGTCTTGCCCAAGATATGCAGTTTGCCTTTGATAAACATGAAGTTGGTTGATCCCTTGATTGTTGCGTCAATATCAGAGTACACTTTGCCGAAGAGCAGACTGGTTTTTGTCCGTTCTGAGTTGACTATCTGGAAATCCTTTGCCTTGACGGCAATGTCCATTGTAATCTTGTCCAGGTTGCTGAAGTTGACATTGCCGTTTACGGTAAGTGGGTTGCTGCTTTTTACGGAATACATTGTCAGGGTGTCCAGATAGATGCAGCTCTCTCTGATTCGCAGTGGTTTGTCCTCCATGCTGAGGTTAATGCCATAAAGGGGAGACAGCACATGAAGGGAATCGGGTAGGATGTCGCCGTTGAAAGTAAGTGACGATGTGGGTCCGGTTACAGTTATGCTGCCGTTTGCATGCCCGTCCAAAGCCAGAGTCCCGTCAGATGGCAGGAATGCCCCGAGAAGCTTGCACGGGAATTTCTCCAGATTGATTACGGCATCCAATTCTCCATCGGCACGGCTGAAATAAGTCCCGTCGAAATCAGCCACTTCTTTGTCATCGCTCAGAATAAGAGCATTCAGATAATACTCATTTTCACTCTTCGGGAGGAACACCACTTCGGCACCAATATCGCCGATATTGTATGTCTCATAACGGAACTTATTCAGTTCAACGTTACCAGAAGCCGATAAGCTGCTGTCCTGTCTGATAACATGGAAGTCACCTGACAGCAAACCGCTCATTTTCGGCAGATATGGGAATGCCCCGCATAATTCATCAATGTTAACCCTGCTCAGACTTAAAGTGATATCGTTTACTGAGTTCTTCTGTGAGGCGTCAATTTTCATGCCCGTCTGATCGTCGGCCAGGAGATCCACATCTGCTAATAATGTTCCGTTGGGCATCAGCGTGATGTAATTGTCCTTGTTAACCTTGAATTTCCGATAGGCTATCGTAGAAACCTCGGGAAAGAGATGTATTGTTATGTTGTGATTTTCATTCAGTTCACCTTTGATGCCCACGTTAAGGCCTTCAATATTTTTTGCATCCCTGAACTCTGATGACACAACAAAGCCATTAGAAAGCAGCTCGCCGTTGAACTTGGCAGCAAAGCGGTTGGGGTTTTTCTTACTGCTATTGGTTATCTCACAGCCTATTTTCAGGTTTGAAGTGTCTTGTGATATTGTCGCCACGCTTTTGTCCAGTATCAGACTGCCTGTGCGGAAGGACTTCATAGTCATTTCGCCGTTCAAACCTTCTTCCTGTACAGATGAGAGATCCATCTTTATCTGGTCAAAGGAATAGCCTTTCAACGACAGCATTCTGGCTACAGGGTTCTGATGTCCGGCTTTGATATGCATCGTCAGATTGGGCAAGTCGTGACGCAATGTGATGTGATCCAGTTTTGCCTCATTAAACTGCTGCTTCAGGTGATCTATGAAACGGGATATGCCGTTGCCTATGCTGTCTAAGCCTGTTGGAGAGAAGAACCTTGCCAGCAAGTCACCGCTTCGTACAAAGGCATAAGTGCTGTCGCGGGATGTTCCGAGGCGGAATCCGATGCTGTCTGCCGGATAACCTGCAGTAGATGTAATAATGTTCACATGCTCTAATAGTCCCACGACTCCTATGCTGGAACCGTCAAGAAGAGCATGTCCACCCATTTTTATGTTCATCATGAGGTGGGTGGAGTCGCTTCCCTCGGTGAGATGCTCAAGAGCCAGATTCTCTACTCGTCCTTTGATTCTAGCTTTGATGTCTTTTTGTGAGAAGTTTGCCGTGAAGGAGGTATTTGTCGTGAGCATGTTGTTGTCGCCTGTCAGCAAACCTTCCATTTGTCTGTTGGCAAGGTCAGCGTTAAGTTGTATGTTGTTTAGAGGAATTTTGTCATAAGCCAGTTGTATAATGGCTGTTTTGCTCTCTAATGTTGTCTTGGGAGAGTTGAAGTCAAAGCCGTTTCCTCTAAGGTGACTCGTTGCCGTTAGTGGGGAGAAGGGCAGGCTGGGCAGATATGACTTTAGCGGAAAATGGTTGGCTTTGAGCAACAAGTCATACATCAAGGTCTTAAGGTTTATCTTGCCTGCTATGTCAAGCCATCCGTTTCCTGAATGAATTCTGGAGTCGACCATCATGTTGTCGCCATTCATCCTATACTTACCTGAGAGGAGGAATTGGGCGGGGATTTTCACACCATCGGGAAGAAGATTCCTGTAGTGCGACAGGTTTCCACCTTTCAGGGTGTAGTCCAAGTCGGTGTCAATATTGGAAGCCAGCAGGTTTTTGATGACTCCTTTGACGCTTAAGCTCAGCTCATTGCCAAGACGGGCTTCCAGTTCTTTGACTTCCGCGCGGTCGGCGTTGCCAGTAAGGTGGGCTTTGATGTTCAATGGCTCGTCAGGATAGTATTCCAGATGGTCTTTAATGCTGTTTCCTGCCAGACAGATTACGTCTTTTCTGCCGATATTCCCTTCAAGGAAGATGTCCATTTTGCCTTTTCCTCCAGGTGTGAGTGCATCCAGACTTATATTGGCACGGGCAGTTAACTGGGATTGTGGCGTCTTGAAAAACAAGTCAGGAACAATGAGGTGTGTACTGTCGTAAGCGATGTGTCCTGAGAGATTGTCTATCTGGAAGCCACTTTGTTCCTTGAGCGACAATGTCGCAATATGAGTCTGCAGCCTGTCATGACAGTAACTTATACTGTCAGCTCTTAGGCACAGATCGCTGATGGCGATGTGATTGAAATCCATTCTGTCTGCCTGGTACAGCTCATAAGGGATGTCGTACCTTATGGTCCATTTGTCGAGTCTGATTTCTTTGACCCCGTAACAGTTTTGTCCGATGTCGGCATTTATCTCCTTTGCTGTGCCTTTGGTAATGTAGGCCTGTAACCTCATACTGTCTCCTGGCAGTTGTAGATAAATGCCGGTCCGTTGAATGTCAGCCAGACGGACATCTATGGTCATCCCCTCGCTTTTCTCTTCAGTTGTGTCCTCCTGTGCGCTGTCGCTTAGGATGACACTAATGTTGCTGTCGTGAAGTTTTATGGAACCAAGTTCAATGACGTTTGTGCTTATACTGTATTCGGCAGGAACGTCAATACGGAGTCTTCCCACATATCCTTTAATTAATGTACTGCTCAGATGGTTTGCCGTATTGATTTTCGTTGCCTGAAGATCCAAGCCGTCAAGAGCAATTGTCCCGCTGAACAAAGGTAGGATGCGCACACCTAATCTTAGGCTCCGTGCATCAAGTAGCGTGTCGTGTCCAGCCACCGCAGTCGTGCCGTTCAGACAGAGGTCCAGCGGGAAGCTAAGCCTTACATTGTCAATGGTTATCTTCGTGTCTGTTTTCTCCGACAGCCAGGTAGTGGCCTTGTCTTTAAGGAAACGTTGTACCGGAGGAAGGTAGATAAGAGAGGCCAAAAGAAGAAACAGCACTATTGGGGAGGCCAGGATGATTCCCAGCCTATACCATAGTCGTTGCCCAAACTTGAAATGCCTCATAAACCTCCTTAAAGGTTTCTAATTAATATGCAAAGATATGGCATTTTTATGATAAATATTGGGGGATTGTAGGAAAATGCTTATTTTTGCACATTATGGATACAGGGGTACTGAGATGCTGTGATTTGTTGGTTGGCTACCACGGACATGGAGGAGTGAAACCTGTTGCCGGCAAACTGAACATTACGCTGGAAAGAGGAAAACTGACATGTCTGACAGGGGCAAATGGTTCGGGCAAGACAACACTTATGCGCACCCTGGACGGATGGCTGCAGCCCTTGGCGGGCAAGGTAATGCTGGATAACAGACCTTTGGAGGAGGTGCCGAAAAAGGAACTGGCACGGCGCATAGGGGTGGTACTTACTGAACATACGGCAGTTGAGGGATTGTCTGTATTTGATGTAGTATCAACGGGACGCATGCCCTACTGTGGCTTCTGGGGCATTCTTGGTGACAAAGATAAAAGAATTGTAGCGAGAGCTTTGGAGCAAGTAGGGATGGAATCCTTCTGCAGGAGGAAATTCTGTGATTTGAGCGATGGTGAGCGTCAGAAAGTGATGATAGCGAAAGTGCTGGCGCAGCAGACGGACATCATGCTGCTTGACGAGCCTCTGTCGTTCCTGGATGAAGAGAGCAGAATGGCAATGATGACGCTCCTGCAGGAAGTTGCCCATAAAGAAGGTGCAGCGGTTCTGGTGTCGATTCATGATCTGGAACTGGCTCAAGGTTTCGCTGATTGTATATGGGAAATACGATGTCACGGCAAAGATGCTCCAGGGGAAATAGTACCCCTAAAACCATCGTTATGTAAAAAGATATAGGTAGAGTATATATGATTGTATGTATTGCTGAAAAACCGAGCGTGGCGCGAGAGATAGCCAATGTATTAGGAGCTACAGAAAGTCATGAGGGTTACATAGAGGGTAACGGATATCAGGTGACATGGACTTTTGGTCATCTGTGTGAGCTGAAATATCCTGAGGACTATAACCCCCAATGGCGCATTTGGAGCCTGGCTTCTTTACCAATCATACCCAGCCCATTTGGTATCCGACTGAAAAAAGACAATGGAATTGAGAAACAGTTCCGCATCATAGAGCGTTTGATGAAACATGCCGACAGAATTGTGAATTGCGGTGATGCGGGCCAGGAAGGTGAACTGATACAGCGATGGGTGATGCAGAAAGTGGGGGTAACATGCCCGGTAAGCCGGTTGTGGATATCGTCACTAACGGAGGAATCTATCAGGCAGGGTTTTCAGGAGTTGAAAGACGAGAGCGAGTACAAGTCGTTGTATGAGGCAGGATTGTGCAGGGCTATTGGTGACTGGCTTCTGGGTATGAATGCCTCCCGACTATATACGCTGAAATATGGCGCCCAGCGGGTAGGGGCTCCACCTTTATCAGTAGGACGTGTGCAGACGCCTACATTGGCCATGATAGTCAAGCGTTGTAGGGAAATACGTCACTTTGTGGCTCAGCCTTATTGGGTACTGGCGACGAAATATCGGGACACGCTGTTCACGGCGATATCGGGAAAATATGACTCAGAAGAAGAAGGAAAAGCGGCACTTGAGCGTATCAAAGGGAAGGATTTCGTCGTTAATGAGGTGTCTAAGAAGAAAGGCTCAGAAGCTCCTCCCCATTTGTTGGACTTGACCTCGTTGCAAGTGGAATGTAACCGCAAATTTGGTTTCTCAGCCGATACGACATTAAAGTTGATACAAGGATTGTATGAGAAAAAATACACGACATATCCCCGTGTGGACACGACTTATCTGAGTGATGATATTTACCCCAAATGTGGAGGAATATTAAATGGGATGAGTCAGTATGCGGCATTGGTGTCACCCCTCAAAGGAAAGAAACTGCCAAAGAGAAAAAAATATTTTGACTCATCGAAGGTAACCGATCATCATGCGATTATACCTACAGGAGTGACTCCTAAGGGGCTTAGTGATGCTGAACAGAAAGTTTATGATCTCGTGGCAAGGCATTTCATAGCGGTTTTCTATCCCGATTGTCAGTTTATGACAACGACGGTCAGCGGGAGTGTGGAAAAGGATTTGTTTCGTGTTACAGGGAAACAGATAGAGGAAGAAGGCTGGCACAGCGTGTTTGCAATAGGTGTAAAAGAGAAGGCAGATGACGATGATGAGTCCCAGAAGGAAGAAGAGTGTGTACTTCCTCAGTTTGTCAAAGGGGAAAGCGGAAGTCACGAGCCGCAGTTGTCGAAAAAAATGACAACGCCACCGAAACCTTATACTGAGGCAACATTATTGCGCGCCATGGAAACAGCGGGAAAGAGCGTTGAGGACGAGACCCTGCGTGAGAGCATGAAGGAGAATGGCATAGGCCGTCCCTCAACCCGTGCGGCAATAATAGAGACTTTATTCCGCCGCCGTTATATACAGAAGGAACGCAAGAGTATCTTCAGTACGGTAACGGGTGAGGAACTCATTGATGTTATCCATGAGGAGTTGCTCAAGAGCGCAGAACTGACAGGTCGCTGGGAGAAGAAACTGCGTGATATAGAGAATCATAAATATGGTGCAGGGCAGTTTGTGGATGATATGAAACAAATGGTCAAAGAGATAGTCGGCGAGGTGCTTGCAGACAATAGTAGCCGGCGGGTAGCTGTAACAAA
Organism: uncultured Prevotellaceae bacterium; assembly: GCA_900318305.1. Lineage (GTDB taxonomy): Bacteria > Bacteroidota > Bacteroidia > Bacteroidales > Bacteroidaceae > UBA6382. The sequence goes on from ONKB01000009.1 coordinate 11,317, forward strand.
AGAAAACACGCGAGCAAAGAAATCCAAATCTGTGGCCAAACCAAAAATCAAAACCACAACTGGTGTGGAGAGTATAAAAGAGGGTGACGAGTGCCCTGTGTGTCATAAAGGATATGTTATAAAAGGGAACAAAGCCTTCGGCTGCTCACAATGGAAAGAAGGATGTTTGTTCCGGTTGCCATTTGAACAATAAAAAGCAGTTTTTTGAGTTAATACTATTGATGAGAAACTGTATACAGATATTGACAGCTCTGCTTCTGCTGGTATCCTGTGGACCTGAGAAGTTTATCAAGAGAGGTAATGAGGCGTTTTATATAGGGGAGTATTATGAGGCTTCTCTCCAATATGCTAAGGCATATGCCAAAATTCCTGCATCAGAGAAGGAGAAAAGAGGTGAGTTAGCATATAAAATAGGAGAAAGCAACCGGTTGTGCAATTATAGTATCAAGGCTTTGGCAGGTTACCGTAACGCTGCCCGATTTAAATATACAGACACGTTAACATATTACTATCTTGCAGAGATGGAGCGTGTAGGGAAAGACTATAAGAATGCTGCGCTGCATTATGAGGAGTTTCTGAAAGCAAATGCCGGCGACAAGGCGGCATTGATAGGATTGCAGAGCTGTGCTGCGGCTCCTGAGTGGAAAGCCAGAGGTTCAAACTACACGGTGCATGAAGACAAGACGTTTAACTCACGGTTTGACGATTTCTGCCCTGTACTTATGGGTGACCGACTCTTTCTATCCTCAACACGCCGAGATGCCGAGGGTGACGAAATCAGTGGTATAACGGGTATGGAGTATGGGGATATTTTCTATGCTGCCAAGGATGAAAAGGGCAAATGGAAAAAAATAGAGTCGGTAGGGACTGGTGTGAATACGGCGTTTGATGAAGGAGCTTGCTGTTTTTCCCCCGACGGTAGCACAATGTATTTTACCCGTTGCCGCTGGGATGCCAATTATCCTCGTCTGGCTGAGATATACAAGTCGTCGCGTTCGGACGCATCATGGGGAGAAGCACAGTTGTGTGTACTAAGCCATGATACCTTAACAACTTTTGCCCATCCTGCGGTGTCACCTGATGGAAGGTATTTGTATTTTGTCTCTAACATGCCAGGAGGACAAGGTGGACTGGATATATGGCGTGCTGAGATTATGGGAGATGGCTTCGGACTGATGGAGAACCTGGGACCTGAAATCAATACGCCAGGAAATGAGATGTTTCCCTCTTTCCGCCCGAATGGGGAACTGTATTTCTCAACGAACGGCCGAATAGGCATGGGTGGACTGGATTTGTACAAAGCAGTTCCCGACACTTCGTTGTCCCACTTATGGAAGTTGGAACATCTGCCAAGTCCCATGAATTCCAATGGAGATGATTTCGGCATGACTTTTGACGGAATTCACAATCGGGGCTATTTCTGCTCAAACAGGACAAACCGTCGTGGATGGGATAAGATATATACCTTTGAATGTCCTGAGATTATCCAGTCGGTAAAAGGATGGGTATATGAGCAAGACGGTTATGAGTTGCCTAAGGCCATTGTGTATATGGTAGGTGATGATGGTACAAATGAGAAACTGAGCGTCAAACTGGATGGTTCTTTTGACGTTGAGGTAAAGCCAAATGTTAATTACCTCTTTCTTGCAACCTGTGAGGGATACATGAACTACAATCAAATGCTCAAAGTGGGAACTGTGAAGGAATCTCATGTAGATACTCTGCAATTCCCCCTGCCGTCGGCACGTATACCAGTATTGGTTCACAATGTGTTTTATGAATTCAACAAGGCTGTTATTACTCCTGAGTCAGAGCCTGCACTTAATGCTCTGGTCAATTTGTTAAAACAAAATCCATCAATTGCCATAGAGTTAAGTGCTCATTGTGACTATAGAGGTTCGCAGGAGTATAATGTTAAACTGTCCCAGCATAGGGCTGATGCAGTCGTGAACTATCTTGTTTCGCATGGTATTGCCAAGGACAGGGTGATTCCCAAGGGATACGGAAAGTTGAAGCCCAAAGTCATCACGGGTAAATTTGCAGAACGATATCCGTTCCTGAAGGCAGGCGATGAACTGACAGAGGAATTTATCAAAAAACTCCCTCCAGGTCAGCAAGACACATGCAATGCGTTGAACCGTCGAACCGAGTTTTCTGTAATGGAAACCACATATGGGTTATTGGATAAGAACGGTAACTTGAATACAGGAAATCTTGTCAAACAGAATGCCCAGAAAAAAGCTGCCATAAAGGAGGCTCAAGAGGCAAAACAGGATGCGGCTGACAAATCTGATAATCAGAAAAAGGCAGAAAACCCTGAGAAGAAAGAAGCATCCGCACCTCCGCAAAAATCCAAGGAAAAGAAACCACTTCCGTCGGATAGACAAGCCCGATAGCCCTAAAAGGTCCTTAAATCATTTGCTATTTCTCCGACCAGACAACACCTGCCAATATAAGAACTAACCCCAAGGCGATAGAGAAATTCATGTCTTCGTCCATGAAAAGAATTGAGACAATTGCTGCGGCAACAGGATTGATATAGAGATAGTAAGAAGATTTAAGGACGCCAATTTGTTCCATAACGATATTCCACCAGACGTAACACAGGAATGATGCAATCACGGCCAGAAAAAGCAAATTACAGATAATTACAGGGTCCTTGAACAGGACGATACTGTCGCAAGGGGAGAATAAGGGGAGAAATGGCATAATGGTTACCCAACCATAGAAAAAAACTTTTCTGGTGATGAACATGACATCGTATCTGTTGGCCAAGGGCTTGATGAGCAAACTGTAGAAAGCCCAAAGAAGAGCTGCAAGGAAAGCAAGAGCATCACCTAATAGCGAGGGCACTATATTGAAGTTGCCTTTGAATACAAGCAATGCGATGCCAGCCAATGCAATGAAAAGACCTGTAACGAAATTGGTGGTTATCACCTGTCTCTCCTGTTTTGTGAGGAATGCGACCAAGGTTGTTAGCAGGGGAGTGAATGCTATGATAAATGAGACATCGGTGGTTTGAGCAAAGTGCAATCCGTAATTCTCGGCCATGAAATAGCATGAACCGCCAGTTAATCCTGTCAGGAACAATATACCCTCGTCTCTCCAACTGTCTGCCAGAAGACGTTTGTGATTGAATGCCAGAAGAAGAAAATAGGAAAGGATAAAGCGATAGAAGAAAATCAACACTTCAGGCATTCCGTGGAGAATCAAGGTTTTGGAAGAGGCAAATGTGCTACCCCAAATGGCCATAACGATTATGCCCAAAACATGATACCTTATTTTCCCGGGAGCCTTCATTGACAAAAAGAAATATTCTTTTAAGGTGCAAAATTAGATATTTTCCTGACAATTGTCCATTGCAATACGATTTTATCGTTATTTTTGTATTCAAAATATATGTAAGATGGGTATATGTTTAGAAGGGTTCCGCACATGCTTTAAAATGGGGCTGTTTACCTTGGGAGGCGGCTATGCGATGATACCTATCATGCAGCGAGAAGTAGTAGATAAGCACAAGTGGCTTTCGGATGAGGATTTTATGGATATTATATCCTTGTCTCAAGTTCTTCCTGGCGTTTTTGCCGTTAATATGAGTGCCTATATAGGTTACCGACTTAAAGGAGTATGGGGTGCAATGTGTTTTACACTTGGTACCATCCTGCCGAGTTTTGTTATTATACTACTATTAGCTTTGTGCTTTTATAATTACAACCAATGGCATTGGCTTGAGGCAATATTCAAAGGTATTCGTCCAGCTGTAGTGGCGTTGATTGCTGCTCCGTGTGTGAGAATGTGGAAGACTGCCAATATAAAATTGAATACGGTATGGGTACCTGTACTGATAGCTACATTGATATGGCTTGTTGGTGTTTCGCCCGTCTGGGTTATTGTGGCTGTCGTTGTTGGCGCATATTTATATGGCAGGGTCCTGAAAATGGATGAAGAGAAGGAGGAACGCTTATGATTTTTCTTCAGTTATTCTATACATTCTTCTTTATCGGCTTATTTGGTTTCGGTGGTGGCTATGCCATGATTTCTATGATACAGGGAGAGGTAGTGACGAATCATCATTGGCTGACAACACAAGAATTTACCGATGTGCTGGCTGTCAGCCAAATGACTCCAGGTCCCATTGGCATCAATGCTGCTACCTTTACGGGGTACAGGGCTGTTGTCAATGCCGGATACTCCCCGTTAATGGGTTCTTTGGGTAGTGCGCTGGCTACATTTGCAGAGGTGTTACCCCAATTCCTGCTGATGATTTTGGTGCTGCGCATCCTTTTGAACTATTGGGGTCATCCCATAAAGAACATGATTTTTTCAGCTTTACGTCCAACTATTGTTGGTATTATCGCTGCAGCTTCCTTGTTGCTGATGACATCAGAGAATTTCAGTTCTCCTGATGTGTCTCTATGGCAGTTTTGCATTAGCATATTCCTGTTTTTGGCAACGTTTATCGGAATAATGCGTTTTAATATAAGTCCGATAAGAATGATCTGCCTGTGCGGTATAGCGGGTTTTGTACTTTATTATTAATTTTTGGAGTAAATAATGAATAAGAGGTTAGAAAACATAAAGGAAGAAGTGATTCGTCAGTTCCGTGAAGGAAAATGGCAGAAGGAGGCAGCTGAATATATTGCTGACAACAGGAAAATGAAAACATTGCTGGCAGCGGTGCTTTATTTTTTTAAGCGGCGTTCTCTTGCTCCTGTATTGAAGGATGTCATCCTTCTTTATTATTATGTTAAGGATATTGTGGAAGGATATTATAAGGATTATAATTACGGCAAATTGATTTTTATTGTTGGTGCATTATTGTATGTCGTTTCCCCGCTGGATGTAATACCTGATTTCCTGACAGGGATTGGCTTGCTGGATGATGCCGCCTTGATAACTTATGCACTCCATCTTACAGATAAAGAATTACAACGATATTTCACATGGCGCAAGCTCAGCACAAAGAAATAATATTTCGTTTATTCATTTAACTTTGCAGAGGGATAATCATCTTAACAGTGTAATCGGCTAAAAACATTATTTGCGTGTCAAGACATTATATCTTAGTATTGCTACTGGCAGGTTGCTTTTTTCTGATGTGTGCAACGAAGGCTCTGTCGGTACCCATGAATGATACTTTGAGAATTGGCACTTTGGAAGCTACTGCTGGGAAGATTAAGGGAACGGTTACTAATGTAGAAGGTGCACCTTTGGGAGGTATCATTGTAAGGGCGGTCCATCTTCCCGACAGTGTTGTCAAAGGGGGTACGGCAACCGATACTCTTGGAGTTTATGAGATAGAGTCTCTGCCGTTTGGCTCTTATCTTTTGAAATGTGAGGCAATTGGTTATACCAAGGGTTTCCTGCGTTTTTCTGTCGCAGAGGATAGACCACTCATTATGGCAAATCCCATTCGTATAGATGCTACAGACCTCTCATTGGGTGAGGCTGTTGTTGTCGGACAAGTCCCTTTAGTAACGGTGACGGACGATACGGTTGCCTATAATGCCAGTGCATTGGCTACTTCCGAAGGTGCTATGGCGGAGGAACTGATTACCCAGATTCCCGGTGCAGAGATTACAGAGGATGGCAAGATTAAAATCAATGGTAAGGAATACAGTAAGATATTGATTGACGGAAAGGAATTTTTCGGAGATGATGTATCTGCTACGTTACAGAACCTGCCTGCCAACATAGTGCGCAGGATAAAAACCTATGACCGCCGTTCAGACAGAGCCCGCCTGACAGGAATTGACGATGGAGAGGAGCACAATGTTATTGACATTGAAGTGAAAAAAGACATGTTTAAGGGATTGGTAGGTAACATAGGCCTCTCGCTAGGAAATTACGATCGATATGCCGAGAGGGTGAATGTAAACAAATTCCGCTCAAACCAGCATGCAGCTATCGTGATGAATATGAATAACGTCAATAACCCTGCTTTCTCTGAGAGGGGGAGCGGCGCAAGCAATGCCTCACGGCAAGCTCGTACAGGATACACCGCTTCTAAATCTGTAGGTTTTACATATGCGAAGGAAAAGAGGAGAAAATACAAGGTTTCGGGCAATGTGCGTTATAGTTTCTCAGATGCCGATAATGAATCTGAACGTCATACGGAGACAAAATATGCTACAGGTGCGGAATATTATAACAATAACAATTCCCGTACCGACCGTAAGCGCAATGAATTGAATGCCAATTTTGAATGGGAGTGGCGTCCTGACACCCTGACAACGATACAGATGCGCCCTAATTTCTCCTATAACAAAACGGATAACGTGTCTTCCTCACGCGGTCTGTCTTCACGTTGGCTGGGTGGAGAGACTGATACCTTGCAACAGACAAACAGCACCAATTCATTGAATGTCAATGGCTCTGATGGTGTCACGACAAATGCAAGTTTATTACTTTTCCGCCGTTTGAGCCGTAAGGGCAGGAATATTTCCATTAACGGCTCAGTCAGTTATAGTGATAACAACTCTACAACCAATGTCCGCAATTTTGCAACATATACCCTAAAGCCATTGCTCAACAGGAATTATGACCGCTATATGGATGGCGGTACATACCGTTTCGGCTATTCAGCCGGGTTTAATTATACAGAGCCGTTGTTCAATAAGACCTATCTGCAGTTGCGATATGACTTTAATTACAGTCATTCGCGCACTAACAGGATGGGATATGAGTATAACCATGATGCAGGCGATACGATATTCGCCGTATCAGATATTGACTGGTCAACGGTGCCTTTTGATACGACTTTGAGCAATATTACGGACAACAAATACTATTCCCATTCTTTCAATCTCAATATGCGTCATGTGACTACCAAGATGAATCTTAATTATGGTGTGCACTTGAATCCTCGTCATAATGAGTCTAACTATATCCTGGGACAACGAATGGATAAGGGTATTGTAAAACAGAACTTGAAGAACTGGGCACCAAATCTTCATTTTAAATATAGATTTACAAAGCGGAACAGTTTGGATATAAACTACAACGGTAGTAGCAGTGAGGCGAATGTTGAGCAACTTCAGGAATTGATTGACAAGACAAATCCCCAATATATCCGATACGGAAATCCCCACCTTAAACCCTCGTTTACCCATCGGTTCAATACGACATTCAATATGTATGGTGAGAAATCTCATCGAAGCCTGGTTACTAATTGGGGCTACTCTAATACAAGCAATGCCATTTCCACAATGTCTTTCTCTGAGTCTTCGACAGGTTTCCGTATCTCCAAGCTGATGAATGTCAGCGGGCAGTGGAACATGAATGGTAATATCAATTTCAACATGCCTTTGGACAGCCTGCAGCGCTGGAATATATCTACGGTCTCCTCATGCTCTTATAATGAGAATACTAACTTCAACTCTACTCCGCTGAGCAACACCAAGATGAAAAACCTATATAAAAACGGTATTACTTCTTTGGCAAATCCTGATATGGATCCGTCTCATTTGAATCTCAATAAGGATTTGTCCCTCCAGTATGTGGCCTTTAATGATATTGATAAACTCCGCAGCGAGGCTCGCATTAACCATACCAGTTCAGTGCGTTTGTTTCAGTCGGTCGGTCTTCGTTTCCATATGAAGACTTTTTCATGGCGTGTAGGAGGAAGTGTCTCCTATTACAGGGTTCACAACAGCGTGAAGAATGGCTTGTCGCGTGAGACATTTGACTATAACGCCAATGCAAACCTGCAGGTGGAACTGCCATTCAATTCGCAGTTATCCACAACGGCAAATTTTAACAGCCGACATGGGTATTCGTCAGGCATACAGAAAAATATCTGCGTTTGGAATGCCCAGTTAACCAAGCGCTTATTCAAGCATAATGCGGGGTTATTGTCCTTCCAGATTTATGACCTTCTCCATCAACGTACTAATATAACGCGTTCCATAAATGCCCTGAGTATTAGTGATACTAAACAATTGATGCTGCAGGACTATTTCATGTTTTCATTCCAATATAATTTCAACACGTTGCGCAATAAACGGCATATGGCAAGAAACAGTCAGAACGGCCAGCGTCCTCAGATGCGTAATAGTATGAACAATAGGAATAACAGCAATGTAAACCGTACCAGTAATAACAACAACCGGACGGGTAACAATGGAATCAGGCAAAATTACCAAAGCCGCATGAGAAGCAGATAGCAGTTTCTATGGCTCCTCCCTTAGACCGATATAAGAGTTGAGGAAAAAAGAGATTATGTCTTTCTTCCTCATGATATTTAGAAACTCTTTCAACAAAACTAAATTGGTTGTCAGCCTGCAGAATAGACTGACAACCAAAAATCAGGAAAAGAACCTATGAAAGTGAGACGTCAAGCTCACATAACTATATTCTTCAGAGGACTATATAACTTGTCATGCGGTCATTGCCTTAAGTTTCTTCAATAATGCAAACATGACTAATGCACTGATAAGGCAGAGGGCAATGAGAATGCCCCAGTTATACATGAGTGGTATGCGGTTCCACAGCATTGAAGGGATAGAACTGAGGTAATTGCCAATAGCGGTAGAAACGAACCAGCCACCCATCATCAGTCCCTTATACTTAGGAGGAGCTACCTTGGATACAAAGGAAATTCCCATGGGAGACAGAAGCAACTCTGCCAGTGTCAGGGTAAAGTAAGTGGAAATGAGCCAGCTGGGTGAGAGGATGCTCTGTGTGTTGTCGCCCAAATCCATCGGAGATATAAGATTGACGGAAGCAAGTGTGATGACCCCGAAACCTAAGGCGGCTACAAACATACCCCATGCAATACGTGCAGGTGCGCTGACCTCTTTACCCTTATTAGCCAAAGCACCGAAGAATGCCATGCTGAATGGTGTCAGGGCAACTACGAAGAAGGGGTTGAACTGCTGGAAGTCGGATGGTTGAGCCATTGTCGGGTTTGCCATACCGAAGAACAGGGCGATTGCTCCGACCCATAACAGCAGCGTGGTGATACCACAATAAATGCGTGTTTTTTGTAACTTGGACTGGAAAGTGCTGAAACCTGTATAAACGGAAGCAGCTATGAGTGCCAGACTGAAGATGTTGAATCCGATACGCAGTGGACCACTTACTGTGAGGTTGGTGTATTTCTTCGCAAAGAATGTTAGGGCAGAGCCGTTCTGGTGGAATGCCATCCAGAAGAAGATGACCACGGCGAATACAAGCAGCAGGGCAATGATGCGGTCCTTTGTCTGCTTGGGAGTTAGTTCCTCTACTGGTGCAGCTGCGGCTTTTGCCTGTTTTGCTGTCACATCGGCATGACGGAACCAGTTGCGACAGGCAAAATAAATGACGGCAGACATAATCAAGGAAACACATGCTACTCCGAAACAAAGGCCATAGGCACCATAAAGGGCTTCAAGATACTGTGGATTCTGATTTGCGGCATCATAGACGAAACCGTAATTGGCCAGATACTGATTGGTAATCCATCTTGCCATTGACGGAGCAAACATGGCACCGATGTTAATGGCCATATAGAAAAGGCTGAAGGCGGAGTCGCGACGGGAGGAATACTGTGGATCATCATACAAATTACCAACAAGCACCTGTAGGTTTCCCTTGAAAAGACCTGTACCGAGAGATACGCAGGTTAGTCCTGCAAACATGGATATTTTTCCAGCGGTGTCGGGAGCGGTCGGGATGGCAAGGCCACAATAGCCAAGGAACATTGTTGCCATACCAATGGTGACACATTTGCCGTAGCCAATTTTGTCGGCAAGCATACCGCCGAACAATGGTGCAAAGTAAACTACAGCAAGAAAGATTGCATATACCTGCCCAGCCTGGGCTTCTGTCCATCCGAATTTAGCTTGCATGAAAAGTGTGAAGATTGCAAGCATGGTGTAATAACCAAAGCGCTCGCCGGTATTGGCGAGAGCGAGAGCGTAAAGCCCTTTGGGTTGTCCTTCAAACATGATTTTATTATTTTGTTATAGTTAATTACGGGTAGAAGATAAATTTTCAGTTACAAAAATAGTCAATAATTATCCTTCCCACAAGTTTTTGTTTGTACTTTTGTGTGTTAAATGATAAGATATGGTCCCATCTGAGAAGAAACTGATAGACATAAATCATATCGTGCAGATAAAAGCGGGAAGCAGGGCAAAGTATGTACCCCAATTCTTGATTAATATGTTGCGTAATCTTGTCCATGAGGACGAGGTTAATGCCTTCATGGCTGAGACAGAAGGTGTTGAAGATGTAGCTTGGCTGAAGCGGTGTGTGGAATTCCTGAAAATGGATGTTAAGATTGTTGGTCTGGAGAATCTTCCTGAAAACGACGGAAGAAAATATACTATTGTTTCCAATCATCCTTTGGGAGGTGCCGATGGGGTGATTTTGGGGTCAATTATCGGAGAGCATTTCAATGGGAATATTCGCTATCTACTGAATGACCTGCTCACCAACCTGCCACCGCTAAAGACTTTGGGGATACCAATTAATAAGACTGGAGCGCAGAGTCGTAATTTGCCGCAAATGGTTGACGCAGGTTTCAGATCAGATTACCAGCTCATGCTTTTCCCCGCAGGTTTATGCTCACGTAAAAGAAAGGGAGTAATTGAAGATCTCCCTTGGAAGAAAACATTTATCTCCAAAAGCGTGGAGACGAAGAGGGATATTGTTCCGATTCATTTCAGCGGACGTAATTCAAACCGGTTCTACCGAATAGCGAATATATGTGCTGCTCTGCACTCTAAATTCAATTTTGCCATGCTATTTCTGGTTGATGAAATGTTCAGAAACAGAGGCAAGACAGTGGAGGTCCGTATAGGCAGACCAATACCCTGGCAGTCATTTGACAAGTCACGCTCTGCAAATGACTGGGCACAATATGTAAGAGATATTGTCTACAAATTGTAGAAATGCAGAAAAATGCCAAAATATTTTGATAGTTGTACGTTTTTGTGGCTTAAAAGTTATATATTTGCATAATAGTAAAGACGGAAACAGCTCATCTTGCATTTATTAAACAATGGAAGAAATCATTAAACCAATTGACAGGGAAGTATTAAAGGCAGAACTTACTCCAGCCCATAAATTAAGACATACGAGTAAGAGTAACAATGATATATATGTTGTAACATGGCAGGATAGTCCCAATGTGCTGAAAGAAATAGGTCGTTTGCGCGAGATAGCTTTTCGTACGTCAGGTGGGGGGACAGGCAAATGCATGGATTTGGACGATTTTGATACATGCGACAACCCTTATAGACAACTTATCGTGTGGAATCCGGAATCAGAGGAGATACTTGGAGGCTATCGTTTCTTTCCCCTTGACGAGGTTGAGATAAATGCGGAGGGACAGCCTGTCCTGGCAACATCCCATATGTTCCATTTCTCGGAGAGGTTTAAGAAAGACTATATGAGCCAGACCATTGAGTTGGGCCGCTCGTTTGTAACTTTGGAATATCAGAATACCCGTCAGGAATTGTCTAAAAGTTTGTTTGCCCTAGATAACTTATGGGAAGGACTGGGGGCCTTGACGGTGATTATGCCTAATGTGAAGTATTTGTTCGGCAAGATGACAATGTATCCGAGTTTTAGTAAATATGGTCGGGATATGATTCTGTTTTTCCTAAACAAGCATTTTGGTGACAAAGAAAAACTGGTGACCCCCATTGCACCGTTGCGCATAGAGACAGACGCCTCTCTTCTTGCCAGCCTTTTTATAGAAGAGGATTTCAAAAATGATTATCGTATATTGAATTGCGAGGTGAGGAAATTGGGTTATAACATACCTCCTCTGGTTAATGCTTATATGGGACTTAGCCCGACAATGAAAATGTTTGGGACGGCTATCAATGATGATTTTGGTATGGTTGAGGAGACTGGTATAATGATTGATATAGATGAACTGTTTGATTCTAAACGTAAACGCTATATAGATTCTTTTGCAGATTCCCATCCGGAGTCTCTGGAAGAATTGCGGAAATTATTGGTAGTACAGAAAAAATAGACGAATAAATAATCAGGGCAGGATTTTTCCTGCCCTTTAAGTGTTGTAAGTGAGTGTGCCATGAATATTGGAGAATTATATAAAATATTTCAGAGATGTTCCGTTGTAACAACAGACAGCCGTGAGTGTCCTGATAATTCCTTGTTTTTCGCATTGAAGGGAACCAGTTTCAATGGAAACCTCTTTGCCTCCCAGGCATTGGCAACAGGGGCGGCATATGCTGTTGTTGATCAGGCAGATGTAATACCTGACGGAGACGATAGGTTTATCCTGGTCTCTGATGTGCTGAAGACGTTACAGGATTTGGCTCATTTCCATCGTGAACAATTCCATGGCCCCGTTATCCAAGTGACGGGTACAAATGGCAAGACAACGACAAAAGAACTACTCACCGCTGTTCTGGAGAAGAAATACAACGTGCTGTCAACAGTAGGTAATTTAAACAACCATATCGGAGTTCCTTTGACATTGCTGCGTATGAAACCTTTCTTTCATCAGATAGCCGTTGTGGAAACTGGCGCTAGCCATCCTGGCGAAATTGCATTTCTGGCAAAGATGGTTAATCCCGATTGTGGTTTGATTACAAATGTGGGTAGGGCCCATCTGGAAGGTTTTGGATCATTTGAAGGAGTATGTCGCACAAAAGGCGAATTATATGATTATCTGCGCAGGAAGCAGGGTGGCTTTATTTTCTTGAATGCTGACAATCCCTTCTTGAGCCAGATGGCAAAAGGAATGGTTGCATTATGTTATGGAGCCCCTGGTAGCGAGGATAAAATGGTTGAAGGAAAGGTAGAGGAGAGTAATCCGTTCCTTGTGTTGAGCTGGCGGAAAGGTCCAAAGGGTATATGGCACAGGGTGGAGACCCATCTGGTTGGAGCTTATAATCTGCATAATGCTTTGGCTGCGGCTTGTGTGGGCGTGCGTTACGGGATTACCGAAGACGATATTTCAGAGGCTCTTTCGTGCTATGTGCCGAAGAACGACCGCTCGGAACTCCGTGTGACCAAGGAGAACCGCTTGATTGTGGATGCGTATAATGCCAATCCTTCCAGTATGGAGGCTTCAATAGAGAATTTTGGTCAAATGGCGGGTGAGCATAAGATGGTTATCTTGGGTGATATGCGTGAACTGGGGAAAGATGCCTTGCAAGAACACCAGAGAATTATTTCTCTGCTTGAGAAGCAGAAAGACCTGGAGAGTGTGTGGCTTGTAGGAGAGGTTTTCATGAAGACGGCATCGTCCTTCAGATGTTTTGAGGATGTTGAGGCTGTCAAGGCCACACTGAAATCGGAGCCGATTAAAAACCGGTTAGTATTAATAAAGGGCAGTAACGGCATGCGTTTGTATCAGTTGCCGGAATTGTTGTAAATTCAATTGTTATGAGGCAGATTCTTTTTATTGTTTTTCTTTTTCTCGCCTTGTTGCCGGGAGAAGCCCAAAAGGTGTTCAAGGTCTTAGCAATAGGTAACAGTTTCTCGGTTGATGCTATAGAACAGTATCTGTATGAGTTGGCTCATGCCAAAGGTGACAGTCTGGTCATCGGTAATGCCTATATTGGCGGATGTTCAATAGACAGACATTGGGGAAATACCTACAATGGCAAAAGGGATTATTCCTATCGCAAGATTGTAGGTGGCGTAAAAGTAACAAGAGATGAGATGACTCTGAAGGAAATCATCCAAGATGATGAGTGGGATTTGATAACTGTTCAGCAGGCCAGTCCTGTCAGTGGAGTGCCCGACACCTACAACCATCTGAAAGACTTGATGGATTACGTCAGGAAGACGGCCCGGAAACCTTTCCGCTTTGCTTTTCATGAGACATGGGCATATTCTAAGAATTATGTCCGTAAGGTATATGAGGAGAACTACCAGTCCAGACCTATTATAATGTATCAGGCTATATTGAATACAGTATGGCAAGAGACGAAGAAGGTGGCTATCAACGATATTATACCATGCGGTGTTAGCATTCAGCGTGCACGGGCACTTTTGGGTGATTCCCTGAATCGTGATGGTTTCCACTTAGAGAAAAATTACGGACGCTATGTCGCTGCATGTACCTGGTATGAATTCCTGACAGGAAAGAATGTGCTGGACAATCCATACTATCCTCCAACGATAACTCCTACACTTGCCTTTGTGGCTCAGAAATCAGCGCATGAGGGAATGGAATGGCAGAAAAGGAAATTTATTGAGCCGAAATATTTTATAAACGGAGAGTTCTTTGAGGAATGCCCTGAGAGTGTAAAAGATTTTCAAAAACAAATTTACAAGGCATCTGACGGAAGGGAAATAATTTCTGTCGCAGTTCCAAAGGCCTTACCAGACGAGGACCGCTTCTATTATATTCCAGAATTTAAAATTCAGGATGTGGCTTCCCTGAAGGCGGCTGTTCAGAGTGGAAAAGGAAAAAAACTCAAGAAGATTTGTGCAGATAAGGGAATGACACAGCAGAAAAAAGATATGATACTGAAGGAGATGTTGCACAAGTTGAGATTTTAATGTTTCCACGGGAAAGCAAGAGTAGGATGAATAAAGTAATATTTTAAACATATGGATAACTTTTTGGAAATATCAAATGTCTGCAAGCGTTTTGTCAATCATGTCGCATTGGACAACGTAAGTATAAATGTTCCCAGGGGTAAGGTGTTTGGCCTTCTGGGACCGAATGGAGCCGGAAAGACAACGCTGATTAGAATAATCAATCATATTACAATGGCAGATAGTGGAAGTGTCGTATTTGATGGTCACCTTCTGAGAGGAGATGATGTATATAACATAGGCTATTTGCCAGAGGAACGTGGCTTGTATAAGAAAATGAAAGTAGGTGAACAGGCTGTATATCTTTCCAGACTCAAAGGTTTGTCTTCCATGGAAGCAAAGAAACGGCTTAAGGAATGGTTTGAGAAATTTGATATTCTTGATTGGTGGGATCGCAAGGTTGAGGAATTGTCTAAAGGTATGCAACAGAAAGTGCAATTTATCATAACCGTGTTACATGAGCCCCAGTTATTGATTCTAGACGAGCCTTTCAGTGGTTTTGACCCTAACAATGCCGATTTGCTGAAAAGGGAGATAATGGAATTGCGCGACCAAGGACATACCATATTGTTTTCAACACATAATATGGCCTCTGTAGAGGAGATATGTGACAACATAGCATTGATAGATCACTCCAAGGTTGTTCTTTCTGGAGATGTTGATGATGTAAAGAACCGCTATAAGGATAATACCTATTATCTGGTTATACCTGCAAAGGCTGAATTACAGGGTGTAGAAATTCTCTCTCAGGAACAGAAACGGAATAAGAAGTATTTGGTGGTACGTAAACCTGCTGAGGAAACCAATAGCCAGTTTGTCAACAGCCTGACGCGACAGACAGAGATACTTAGTTTCACAGAGCGTATTCCGAGTATGGATGAGATATTCCTGCGTGTTGTCAGAAATGGTGAAATAAAATAATGTTATAAAATAAGCTGCGATGAATAAGATATTTATTGTTATAGAGCGCGAGTTTATGACGCGCATTCGTAAGAAGTCTTTTATATTGCTGACGATATTGATGCCGATTCTCTTTGTTGGTATCGTGACAGTACCTGTATTGCTGGCCTCTATAGACAGTGACAAGAAATATACCGTTGCGTTGATAGATCAGACGGGCAAATACTCTCCGATGTTGAAAGATACAGGAAAGATTCATTTTATACCAGTGGAGAAAATGACCGAGGAAGTGCGTGACAAAGATAATGATTACACGGCAGTTATCGTCATCAGCAATGACTTGTCTCAGGACAGTTTAGGTGCGACAGTCTATTCTCATAAAGAAGTGCCTGTGGAGATTACGCAGTATTTTAATTCAGTTGTCCGGGATAATATCAAGGAGGAACGTATGGCCGCATACAATATACCAGATATAGAAAAGATTATTGAGGAGAGTAAAGTGGAATATTCTGTACCTACTGTGAAATGGACAGATGACGGCGATGAGAAGAAATCCAGTTATGAGATAGCAGGTCTTCTCGGTGTAATTCTGACCTTGCTGATTTATACCTTTGTCCTTTCCTATGGAGGTATGGTCATGCAGGGGGTTATGGAGGAGAAGACCAATCGTATCATGGAGATAATGGTGTCTTCGGTAAGGCCTTTTGAACTGATGATGGGAAAAATCATCGGGATAGCATTGGTCGGAATCACCCAATTTCTAATATGGGGTGTGCTCATCATGGTAGTCATGTTAGTGGCTGGTGGTATGTTGGCTTCCGATATTGATCCTTCTCAGGCTATGGCTATGACAGGCGGCATGCAGGGAGTCCCGATGCCTGAATCTCCTCAGGTCGAATTGTTCCAGATTATCCAGGGGATGAATCTGGTAGAGATTTTTGTGCTGTTTGTGCTCTATTTCATCGGAGGATATTTGCTGTATGCCTCATTTTTTGCGGCTATAGGTGCCTCTATCAATGAACAGGCTGATTCCTCCCAGTTTATGATGCCGGTAGTGATATTGATGATTTTTGCTTTATACGCAGGTATGTTCAGCATTCAGAATCCCGACGGACCGTTGGCATTATGGTGTTCCTATTTCCCGTTGACATCTCCTGTAGTCATGATGGTGCGTCTGCCGTTTGGCGTGCCTACATGGCAGCTAATTGTTTCTTTGATGTTGCTGTATGTTACGGCCATAGGTGTTATCTGGCTGAGTGCCAAGATATATCGGGTGGGAATCCTGATGTACGGAAAGAAGCCTACATTCAAGGACTTGGTCCGCTGGATAAAATTCAATTAACCTAACGGAAACTTAATGTAAGGAGAAATCACATTAAACTATCGTTCTCGTCATTTCTCTCAAACAAGCGAGGGGCAGAATTTAATTCTGCCCCTCGCTTGTCTTGTGGTTTTGAGATAAGAATCAGATATCTGCTTGTTTCCTTCTCCAGTTGAGGATTGGGAGTAAGAAAGAAATGGTTGCTGCACCAATCCAGAACCAGGATACATAGGAGAAGTCATATTGTACGATTTCTCCTGCAGCATTGCGGGTAGCCATGTTGTCAATAAGGATACCGCTAACAACATCCTGAATGCCAGCTGCAGCATATGATGCCATACCGACGACACCGAGAGCTGCACCTGTTGCCTTGCGGGGGACAATGTCGATCGCCATCAGGCCGCCAAGGAAACATATCAATACACCAATGGCGATACCGAAGAGTATCATGGCGAGAATGTTGACAAACCAGCTGTTGCCACCGAACAGGAACAAATAAAGTGAGATAGCCTCAAATATACCAGCTACCAGTGCGGGGTATTTCCTGTCTCCATGGAAGAGAACATCGCTCATCCAACCAGAGAGAACAGTGCCGACGACGCCGCAGATGGCATTGATGGAAATAATGGAAGATGCCTCGACTGTGGAAAAACCTTTGATTTTCTCAAGGAACAAAATACCCCAGCTGTTGATGGCATATCTGCTCATATACATGAAGGCGCTTGCTAAGGCCAGAATCCATACTCCTGGGTTCTTGAGAACAGCCCGTTGGATACGTGAAGTTTCTTTCTTAGCGGCTTCCATAGCCTCCTGACTTTGGACCTTAGCGGCATTCTGGGCATCAAGTTCTTCCTGAGTCATTTCTCCCGACAGCACTTCAATAGGAGCAAGACCCTTGCTTTCGGGGGTGTCGTGCAGCCAGAACAGGATAAGAACCACGCCTAATGCACCAGCGACAGCTGCACCGAAAAATCCCCATTGCCATCCGAAGGCCGAAACCAGCAGACCGACAAAAAGGAATGACAGAAACTCTCCGAAGTTGTGACTGGCAGAGAAGAAGCCGTAGTATGTTCCACGTATCTTGAGAGGATACCATCGCGAAAGGGAAATAATCGCAGGAGGAGCTCCCATGGACTGCGACCATCCGTTGATGCCCCACATAATGGCGAAGATGGTGAAAATCGTTCCGTTGGCTGTAGCTGCTGAGACGCTCAAGGTATCAGTGAGACCTAAAATGAGGTTTGCCAATGTCGAGACGATCAGTCCAGCTGCCATGAAACGGGTAATGTTGGAATGATCTGCCAGGAAACCATTGATAAACTTGCCGATGGCATATGCCCAGAAAAGGCAGAGTCCTATGGTTCCGAGTTGTGTCGCATTGAGCATGCCGCTTTCAATAATGGGACCTTTGACCACATTGAGCGATGTTCGGCATACATAATACAGACTATAGCCGAAAGTAGCTGCTATAAAAGCCTGAAAACGCAGTTTCTTGTAGAATTTCGTAGCTTTTTCTGGTGCGACCTTCGTCGCGGAAGGGCTACTGGTCTTAAAAAAATCAATGAATTTGCTCATGGGAATATATTGTTGTTTTTGTACTGTAATAACAAAGTTAGCTATAAAAATTATATGCTTGGCAAAAGTTGCCCGTTTATTTTGCGGTAAAGATCCAATGCATAAACATCAGTCATACCAGTAATATAGTCCAGAATACCCTGCAGGCGTTCAGTTACTTTTGGAGAACGCACCTGATACTGGCTGGGTACACCGTCAAGTAGCAGTTTGCTGTATGTGTTGTCTAAAGAGAGGATGGCTTCCGTATAGAGGTCAAGCAATTCGTAAATAATCTTGTAACCTGCCAGTTCCACGTCAAGTACCTTCTTGTCCTTGTAAATTTGCTTGCAGGCAATGCTGACACACTGATCAAAGGCTTTGCGCATGTGAGGAGACATGTTTTTGACCAATGAACTTTCAAAAGTGCCGTTCATGATTTCTTCCTCATGGTCAAGGAATACCTTGACACATTCCTGCTCAATGGCATTGATGACACGAGCCCTGAGATAGATTACCCGCTCGTTGGGATCTGTGACGTCGGGGTGGGCGTCGGCTATCTGCCGGCGCAAGTCTCCCTCAAAAAAGTTCAGGAATAACTCCATTGTCTGCTCTGTGCTGAGCAGACGCAGTTTGTGTGCATCTTCTATGTCCATAATCTCATAGCAGATGTCGTCAGCTGCTTCCACAAAATAAGCAAGGGGATGACGCACATATTTCACTCGGAAGCCATCGTTTTCAAGACACGGGATTCCCAGCGCTTCGGCAATCTCCTTGTAGTATTTAATCTCCGAATGGAAAAAACCGAATTTCTGCTTACTGGTCATCAGCGAGGAGAACGGATATTTGACAATTGATGCCAGAACGCTGTATGTCATGACAAAGCCTCCTTTGCGACGTCCCTCAAACTGATGAGTTAACAGTCGGAAGGCGTTGGCGTTGCCGTCAAAGTGAATGATGTCATTCCAGATTACTTCAGCTTTTTCCAGACTGTGCTCCTTGAGGATGTAGTCCCTGATTGTGGCGCCGCGCCCTTGAGAGAAATAGCTTGCTATGGCACGCTCACCCGAATGTCCGAAGGGAGGATTGCCCAAATCGTGTGCCAGGCATCCTATTGAGACAATAAGCCCAAGAGTATTGATGTTAGAGTCCTTAAGCTCCTGATGGCGCTTGGTCAAGGCGCGTGCCGCATCGTTGCCTAACGAGCGTCCTACGCTTGATACTTCTAAACTATGGGTGAGTCGGTTGTGTACAAAGACACTGCCCGGAAGTGGAAATACCTGGGTTTTGTTTTGTAGCCGGCGGAATGGTGAGGAAAAGATAAGCCTGTCGTAGTCCCGCTGGAACTCTGTGCGCAGTTCCTCAATACCATGGCTGCGTGATTCGCCGAAGCGACGGTTTGAAATAAGATCAGACCATTGCATGGCCTTTGTTTTGTTGCTCATACTGATAAGACGTGTTTTTATTAATGCAAATGTACAAATTTTAAGACTTCTGTTCTCTTTTTTACCTGCAAAAGGGTAAAAGGTTTGGTTGGAATTGGTTATTTTTGCATAATAAATAATATGGGAAAGATGGAAATAAAAATTATAAACCGTTCACATCATGCACTGCCGGCATACGCAACTGCCGGAAGCGCAGGGATGGATTTGAGAGCATCTATAGATGCACCGATAGTATTGCAACCCATGGAACGCCGCCTTATTCCGACGGGTTTGTTTATAGCTCTGCCAATAGGGTTTGAGGCTCAGATTCGTCCGCGTTCTGGTTTGGCTTTGAAGAAAGGTATTACTTTGTTGAATACTCCTGGAACGATAGATGCTGATTACCGCGGTGAGATAGGGGTTATTATGATAAACCTGAGCAATGAATCTTTTGAGATACAGGATGGTGATCGAATTGCCCAAATGATTATAGCTCGCCATGAGAAAGCAGAATGGATAGTTGTGGAGACTTTGGATGAGACTGAGCGAGGTGCAGGTGGTTTTGGCCATACTGGTGTGAATAATTAATCATCTCCTGCTGCCGATGAGACGACTTCTTTGTGCTTTGGGCACATTATCATGCTTTTTGCTTCTTGCTGTTCCTTTGACAGCAGGGAAGAAAAGGACGTCGGCTAATTGGCAGGAAATGAATGTTAGGAAATACAACAAGTTTTATTTGGAGGCAGTTTGCCAGAAAGCATTGGAACATTATGCGGCTCAGCATGAGTTACTGATGCATGCATTGAAATATTGTCCAGAGGCACCTGAGGCTGTGTTTGAATTGGCAATGTTGCAGTCGCAGAATCCGTTGTATTCGGAAGAAGAGACTGATTCGCTGTTTCAGCTTGCCCTGAACCTGGATTCCACAAACAACCATTATCGCTGGGAATTGGCAAGGCATAAACTGACGACAGGCAAGTTGGACGAGGCTGTGCCGTTGTTGCAGGTGCTGACAAACGACAAGACGATGCGAGCTGATGCTTTTTCTTTTCTCTCGACAATTTACGAGCGTCAAAATCAGGACAGTATGCTGCTTTGTACACTCCAGCGATGGGAGACAGAGGAGGGTGGAGATGAGACTGTGTCGATGGCGAAATATAAGGCACTGAGTAGGCTGGGAAGGCATCAGGAGGCACTGAGTCTTGTTGACACACTTTGCTGGAATTATCCTCAGAACGATTATTATCCTGTGTTGCGGGCGGAATCGTACCTTAACATGGGTGACACGGCGAGGGCATTTTCTGAAAATAAGCGGATAATGGCCTCTTCACCGGAGAATGGTTATGTCCAACTGTTCCTGGTGCGATATTACCAGCAAACCGGTCGGAAGGATTTATTAATGAAGAAGGTTGAGGAGGTCATCATGAATCCAAGACAGGAGATGGAGACGCGCGTCTATTTTATGGGAAATTATATCAAGACAAACAAAGGTCAAAATGAACAGAAGACAGACAGCCTTTTCCGTGAGCTGCTTGAAGAACCTATGGAGGAATCTGGATTGTTGAACCTGTATGTGTCTTATCTTGCACAGAAAAACGCACCCGATTCCCTGTATGCTCCGGTTATGCATAAGAAACTGGAGATTGACCCCTCAGACAAACAGGCAAGGCTGAGGGAGGTGTGGAGCTTGTTCCAGAATCATCGTTACAAGGAGACGGTTGCGTCTTGTGAAGAAGGTCTGAAATTTGACAAAACCCAGATACTTTTATATATCCTTGGGGGTAACTCAAGTATGATTCTCGATGAAAAGCAGAAAGCACTGAATTTTTTTGAGGATGGTCGTGCGTATGTCAGCAACACCAAAGAGAAAGAAACTGTCTCGGATTATTTTTCTGCCTATGCAGACCTGTTGCATGAGATGGACAGGAAAGAGGACAGCTATGCCATGTATGATTCTTCTTTAGTGTACAATCCCAGCAATGTTTCCACACTGAATAACTATGCTTATTATTTGGCACTGAGCGAAGAACGGATGGAAAAGGCTAAGGAGATGGCATCGCTGGCTATTAAATATGCTCCCGATGAGGCAACGTTTCTGGATACTTACGCTTGGGTCTGTTTTGTGAAAGGGGATTATGAAAATGCCCGGATATATATAGAGAAAGCAATAAAGAATCTCAAAGGAAATAGTTCGGATGCCAGCATTTATGAGCATGCTGGTGATATATATATACAGTCAGGGCTGAAAGAAGAGGCTCTTAAGGCATGGCAAAAATCCAAGGATTTGAAGAGTAATTCTAAAACATTGGATAAGAAATTGAAAACGCAAAAATATATTAAGTAATGAAAATAATGAGATTTTTTATAAAGGGTCTGATACTGCTATCGTTATTGCTGGTGTTTTCTTGCGGAACGACGAGAAAATTGAAAAAGGATGATTCACAAGCGGTTTCTTCTGCTGTTGTGGACTATGGCAGGAAAGTGATGAAGAATGTACAGACTGAGCAGTCGGTAACAGCCAAGGTCCGGGTGAAAGCTATGGCTGACGGCAAGGACGTAACTGTGAATGGTAGTTTGCGGATGATGCGCGACGATGTTATCCAGCTTTCTTTAAGTATGCTCGGCTTTGAACTGGGCAGAATGGAATTCTTGAGAGATGAGGTGTTGATTATTGACAGATTTCATAAGCAATATGTCAGGGTACCTTATAGTGATGTGGATTTCCTGAATAAAACGAATATAGATTTCAATGCTCTACAGGCGATATTTTGGGGAGAATTGTTTATACCCGGGATGAGTGATGTTGTAAGCCAGCTGAATAGATTCTCCATGTCTTCCTCTGGTGAACATACTCTGTTGACCCTCAAAGATGAACCACGGTTGGAGTATGATTTTCTAGTTAATACGGCAACAGCTTTGTTGGACCGTACAATGATATCACCTAAAGATTTGACCCAGACAGGAGAGTTTGTGTGTAGATATTCAGATTACACAAAACTCAGCGGGAAGCAGTTCCCAAAAGAGATTGAGTTGAATTTTACAGGAGAAGGTACGAAGATGCAATTAATTCTCTCATTGAGCGATTTAAACAATAAGACAGGCTGGCCGACAAGGACGGAGGTGAGTTCAAAATATAAGCAAGTGGATGCTAAAGGTATTTTGCGTAAATTGATTGCCCAATAGTATTTGAGACGGTATGAAAAGGATTGTCTTGATTTTGATTTCCTGTATGGTGCTTGTATCTACAACCACGGCACAACAGACGAAGAAAACTTCGGCGAAAACGAAGACCTCAACGACATTGAGGAAGTCATCGGTGACTTCGCGGAAAACGGTGTCAAACAAAAAGACAAGCGCCAAGAAGTCAACACAAACAAAAAAGATCGCCAAGCCTAAAGAAACAATATCGTCGCTTACGAACCGCCGCAATACTGTGAAAAAAGAACTGGATAGAAATCAAGCAAATCTGGCAAAAACAAACAGAGACGTAAAACGTCAGTTATCAGACCTGGCTGTACTTAACGGGAAAATAGACAAACAACAGAGATATATAGGCGAGATTCAGGACCAGCTGGATTCCTTGAGCTCTCAGATAATTACCCAGACAAGAGAGTATGATAAGCTGTCTAGACAGTTGGAGGAAAGACGGCAGAAATTCCGCAAGTCTATGCTGTATCTCTTTAAAAACAATAATCAGGAGAATAAATTGCTGTTTATTTTATCGGCAGATAATTTCTCACAGATGTTCAGGAGGTATAGGCTGGTGAAAGAATATGGTAAATACCAACAGAAACAAGGGGAACTGATAAAGAGGAAACAGAAGCAGGTGAATGAAATCAAGTTTCAGTTGCAGAAGACGAAAGACAGTAAGGACCAGATGTTGAGTGTCCAGAAAATTGAGCATGAGAAACTTTCCCAGCAACAGGATGAGCGTCAGAAGAAGGTTAATTCTCTTCAGAAGAAGCAGCGGGAGATACGCAATGTCATAGAGGCGAACAAGAAGGAGATGGCGGCCTTGGATGCCAAGATAGACTATTATGTGAAATTGGCGATAGAGCAAGAGCGAAAACGACGTGAAGCTGAGGAGCGTGCACGAAAGGAGGCAGAACGGAAGGCGGCATTGGCCTCTGCGTCGCCATCAGGTACTGGTTCTGCGAAAAACAATACATCCTCAAAGAGCCGTGTGGCAAAGACGGAACCAGAACCGATGCCTCAGTGGCGCAGTAATACAAAAGAATACACTCTTTCGCAGAATTTCTCTTCTAATAAAGGAAGACTGCCGATGCCAATTACCGGTAGTTATGTGATTTCTGCTCATTATGGCAATTACTCAATGAGTGGTATGAAAGGAGTACAGCTTAATAATAAGGGGATAAATATTACAGGTCAGCCAGGTGCAAAGGCGCGTTGTATCTTTCCTGGTGAAGTCAGCGCGGTGTTTTCTTTGGGTGGGCTTGTCAATGTTCTGGTACGCCACGGAAGTTATATTTCTGTATATTGTAACCTCTCATCTGCCACGGTAACACACGGACAACATGTGGATGCCCGTGCCATCCTGGGTTCTGTTGCGCGTGATGCGTCAGGAAGGTGTACCCTTCATTTCCAGTTAAGAAAAGAGACTGCTACCTTGAACCCCGAGTCTTGGCTGGCGAGATAAGATATATTGGCAAAAAGACTTGTTGGAAAGAAAAAATGACTAATTTTACAATAGGATTCAGACAATGTAATGATAACAGCAGACCAATTAAAGGAATTGACTGACCGGGTTGAAAAACTCAATCAGTATCTGAATATAGAAGATAAAAAAATGCAACTGAGAGAGGAGGAAATCCGAACTCAGACGCCTGATTTTTGGGATAATCCAAAAGCTGCGGAGGAACAAATGAGAAAAGTTAAGGATCTGCAGAAATGGATAAGTGGCTATAATGAGATTAAATCAATGGCGGACGAAACTTCTCTAGCGTTTGAGTATTACAAAGAGGAACTTGTCACAGAGGGGGAAGTTGACCAGAATTATGCCAAGACCATAGAAGCTTTGGAAAAGATAGAACTCAAGAACATGCTTCAGGAGGAAGAAGATGTAATGGATTGTGTCTTGAAGATTAATTCAGGCGCAGGTGGAACAGAAAGTCAGGATTGGGCTTCTATGTTAATGAGGATGTATCTTCGCTATGCTGAGGATCATGGGTACAAGACACGTATCAGTAATTTTCAGGATGGTGATGAGGCAGGCATTAAGACGGTGACAATAGAGATAGAGGGAGATTGCGCCTATGGCTATCTTAAATCTGAAAGTGGTGTACACCGTCTGGTCCGTGTTTCTCCATTTAATGCACAAGGGAAACGTATGACTTCTTTTGCCAGTGTCTTTATTACGCCTTTGGTTGACGATACTATTGAAGTGGAGGTTGACCCCTCGAAGATAAGCTGGGATACTTTCCGCAGTTCAGGTGCTGGTGGCCAGAATGTAAACAAGGTGGAAACAGGAGTTAGGCTACGTTATCAATATGTAGATCCTGAGACAGGAGAAGAAGAGGAAATCCTGATAGAAAATACAGAAAGTCGCAAACAGTTGGAAAATAGGGAAAATGCGATGCGTTTACTGCGATCCCAGTTATATGACCGTGAGTTGCAACGCCGTAAGGCTAAACAGGCAGAGATTGAGGCGGGAAAGAAAAAGATAGAATGGGGAAGCCAGATAAGAAGCTATGTTTTTGACGACCGCAGGGTGAAAGACCATCGCACCGGTTACCAGACCAGTGATGTGAATGGCGTAATGGACGGGAAACTGGACGGGTTTATCAAGGCTTATCTGATGGAATTTGGAAGTGTAAAACATAACAATTAATTTAATTAAAGAATAGACTATGAGTGAAAAAAGTAGGATTCGTATAAAAAAATACGAAGAAAAGCAAAAGAAGCAGGCAAACAGGATAATAGAAGGTATATTTATTTCCTTGATAGTTATTACTATTGCTTTCCTGATTGTCTTTGCAATGAATTCATAAATGGGAGTCGAGATAGAGCGAAAATTCTTGGTCAGCGGAGAATTCAAGTCAAAAGCTGAAAGTTGCAGTCATATACTTCAGGGTTATATCTGTGCTGATGCTAAGAAATCGGTAAGAATTCGCATCCGTGACGATAAGGCTTATGTCACTATTAAAGGTCCTGCTGCGGCTGACGGTCTTTCCCGGTTTGAATGGGAAACAGAAGTAGATGTGGCAGAGGCAGAGCAGATGATTGGCTTGTGTGAGCCAGGGATGATAGACAAGAATAGGTATCTTGTACCATATGAGGGACATTTATTTGAAGTGGATGAGTTCTACGGAGATAATGCTGGTCTGGTTATCTGTGAGGTCGAGCTAAAGTCGCCTGAAGAAAAGGTGGTCTTGCCTCCTTTCTTGGGTAAGGAAGTGACGGGAGATAAGCGTTATTATAATTCCCATTTGAGAGAACATCCTTATACACGATGGTAAATAAAAAGAAAGCTGACTTTTTGTCAGCTTTCTTTTTATTTATTGTTATATGTTGTTTTCCTTAATGAGGTATTCGGCTATCTGAACGGCGTTCAGAGCTGCGCCTTTTCTGATTTGGTCGCCTACTGCCCATAGTGTGATGCCGTTATCGTTGGCTAAGTCTTTTCGGATTCGTCCGACAAAGACATCATCTTTGTCGGCGACAAAGAGAGGCATAGGATAAATGCCATTTTGAGGGTCATCTTGAACCTGTACACCTTTACCATTGGATAGGGCCTTGCGGACTTCTTCAACAGAGAGGGGCCTTTCTGTCTCAACCCAAATGCTCTCTGAGTGGGAGCGCAGAGAGGGGACTCGAACGCATGTGGCACTGGTGCGGACATCGCTATGCATGATTTTCTGTGTCTCATTAAACATTTTCATTTCCTCTTTGGTGTAGTCATTCTCGGTGAAGACGTCTATTTGAGGAATCATGTTCATTGCTAATTGATAAGGAAATTTCTTTACTGTGACGGGTTTGTTGTCAAGGACTTCCCTGTATTGCTGTTGTAATTCTGCCATAGCAACGGCTCCAGCACCACTTGCGGCCTGGTATGTGGAGACATGTATACGTCTGATGTGGCTTAACTTTTCAATTTCGACAAGGGCAACCAGCATGATAATCGTTGTGCAGTTTGGATTGGCAATAATACCACGAGGACGGTTCAAGGCATCTTGAGGATTACATTCTGGAACGACAAGGGGCACATCAGTATCCATGCGGAAAGCACTGGAGTTGTCAATCATAACTGTACCAAATCTGGTGATGTCATCAGCATATTCTTTAGATGTGCCTGCTCCGGCAGATGTGAATGCGATATCAATATTTTTGAAATCGTCATTGTGCTGAAGTAGCTTGACGGTATACTCTTTTCCTTTGAACGTATATGTTTTTCCGGCGCTTCTCTGTGAACCGAAAAGATAAAGATTGTCAATAGGAAAATTGCGTTCTGCAAGGATACGTAAAAACTCTTGTCCAACAGCACCGCTGGCACCTACAATAGCTATATTCATTTGTTTTATAAATAGAGGGTTAATTTCACTGCAAAATTAGAACATTCTATGAATATGGTGGTAATTTGAAATGAAAAATTGTAATATGAAAAATAATGGATAACTTTGCATAATGTGATAAATAGTCGTAGTTATATTTAAA
>ONKB01000023.1 GCA_900318305.1 uncultured Prevotellaceae bacterium
AATACATTGCATGGAAAATTTATCTTTACTCACCAGCCCTCTCAATGAAAACTTTATGGTAAATTTGTAGTTTGAATTTGGGAACATGAATGAAGGAAAACACGATATAAACATAAACGACGAAAAACTCCATATCAACACATTGATTTATCCTCCCGTTGAAATGCCTTTCGATGCCATCCCGTTTAATCTCATCAACGAGGAAGACATCGAAGAAGCGGTTTTATGTGGCATCAAACAGGAAGATAAAGAAATACAAGAAATTGTAGAGAATGATGCCTCTCCTACTTTCCAAAACACCTTACTGCCTTTAGAATACTCAGGCAAACTACTTAACAAAGCTGTCAATGTAATGGGGATTTATCTTGCCAACGCCACAACCGATACCCTGGAAAACTTAGCACAGAAACTTTACCCTTTAATTAGTGAGCATAACAATAATATCAGTTTCAATTATGCCTTATTCAAGCGTATAGAAACTGTCAAGCACAACAACGAAAACCTATCATGCGAAGAGCAACGCTTGCTTGACATCACATACGATGAATTTATTCGGAGAGGTGTCAATTTGCCAGAAGAAAAACAAAAAAGGTTACGTGAAATTTCTTCAGAATTGAGTAAAACAGTGTTGCAATACTCAAAGAACATTCTTGATGACACAAACAGTTATCTTTTGACAATCAAAAATAGAAACAAATTAGAGGGATTAAATGCTCACCACCTGGAAGCAGCCGCACAGACAGCTAAGGAAAAAGGGACAAACGGTTGGGCTTTTACTATGAATGCTCCTAGTTTCCAACCACTATTAATGTTATGCAAAAACAGAACACTAAGAAAGAATGTTTGGTATGCATACAACCGTCTTGGCATGAAAGACGGGAAATTCGACAATCGTCCATTAGTTGAAAAAATCGTCAACCTTAGAATGGAAAAGGCTCAGATTTTAGGATTTGACTGCTTCGCCGACTATGTATTGACAAAACGTATGGCAGGATCAAAAGAAAGAGTAAACCAATTTCTTGATTTACTTATAGAGAAATACAAGCCTCAGGCCATTAAAGAATCCAAAGAGTTAAAGGCTTTTATCCAGAAGAAGACATCCAAAAATTTCAATCCTAAGCCATGGGACGCATCATACTATGCCCATATACTCAAAGTATCAAAACACAAAGTAGATACAGAAAAGCTCCGAGTATACTTTGAAATAGACAGAGTAATCGAAGGTGTATTTGGATTAGCCAAGAAACTATATGGAATCAGATTTAAACTGAACAAGGATATTCCTACAATACATAAGGATGTTAAAGTCTATGAAGTATACGACGAAGACAATAGTTTTCTTGCATTATTATATGCAGACTTCTATCCTCGCAAGGAAAAGAAAAGCGGTGCATGGACCTATAGCATTAAGGAACAATACACCACAGAAGAAGGAAAGAATATCAGACCTCATGTAGGCATCACCATGAATTTCTCCAAACCGACAAAGAAAAAGCCCGCATTACTTACACTTGGTGAAGTAACCACCTTTTTACACGAATTTGGTCATGCTTTGCATGAGATATTCAGCAATACCAGATTCCTTTCACAATCAGGGACTAATGTTTACTGGGATTTTGTGGAATTGCCATCCCAGTTTATGGAAAACTATGCGCTTGAGAAGGACTTTCTCAAAACATTTGCCGTGCATTACAAGACTGGAAAGCCTTTGCCAGAAAAGGTTATTGAAAGAATCATCCAGAGTCGAAATTTCCGTGTTGCATCAGCGTGTATGCGACAACTAAGCTTTGGGCTACTTGACATGGGATACTATACATTAGCCCAGAAATTAGAAGGAGATATCATATCGTTTGAAAAGAAAGCATGGGCAAAAGCTGTCCTTGGAAGACAAAGCAGGAAAATATGTATGTCAACAAATTTTCAACATATCATGTCAGGTGGATATGCAGCTGGGTATTATAGTTATAAATGGGCGGAAGTACTTGATGCCGATGCTTATTCTTTATTTCAACAAACAGGCATCTTCAACAAGGAAACTGCAAAGCGTTTCAGAGATAACATATTATCCAAAGGAGCAACCCAAGACCCAAACATATTATATAACAACTTCAGGGGGCAGGCGCCGACCATAAACGCTCTGCTTAGACGTGATGGTATAAATTAAAACTATGACAGATAACAGCAAAAAACAAGCAGCATTTGACAAGCGCTATCTGCGCATGGCAAAAATATGGGCGGAAAACTCATATTGCCAAAGAAGGCAGGTAGGTGCACTAATTGTGAAGAATAATGCCATCATCAGTGATGGATACAACGGAACCCCTTCTGGTTTTCCTAATATATGTGAAGATAATAACAATGTTACATTCCCTTATGTCCTTCACGCAGAAGCAAATGCAATCAGCAAACTCGCACGCTCTCACAATAACAGCGACGGCGCCACACTATACGTTACGGCATCACCTTGTCTTGAATGTGCAAAACTTATCATACAAGCGGGCATTAAACGCGTTGTCTATAGTGAGCAATATCGCATCTCTGATGGACTGGAATTGCTACAAAAAGCCAATATTGCAGTAGAGCATTTGAACATTGACATCATTGAGTAAACAATATATCACCTTCATAATAATATGAGCAACAATCATTCCACAAAATTCGTACCCCTTATCATAGCGATCAGTCTTATTGTCGGTTTAATCTTCGGTAGTTTTTTTGCAAACCATTTCACCGGCAACAGATTAAGTATCATCAATACCAGCAGTAACAAATTAAACGACTTGTTGCACATTATAGATGATCAATATGTAGATAAGATAAATATTTCTAATCTTGTGGAAAAAGCCATGCCGCAAATACTCTCAGAATTGGATCCTCATTCTTCTTATGTCAGTGCTAAAGACGTAGAGAATGAGATGCAAGATCTTAAGGGCAGTTTTTCTGGGATAGGTGTCGTCTTTACAATTTATAATGACACAGCACGAATTGTGAGAGTAATTAAGGGGGGACCTTCCGAGGAAGTAGGACTTCAAGCAGGCGACAAGATAGTATCTGTTGACGGAAAAAATTTCGTTGGCGAAAAACTGACAAATGAATATGCCATGAAACATTTGAAGGGTCCTAAATCTTCAAAAGTAGTCGTAGGTATAAAACGTATTGGCGAGCCAAAGATGCTTAGCTATACCATTACGCGGGGTGATGTGCCCGTGAAAAGTATAACAGCCACCTACATGCTTGACAACACGACAGGGTATATACAGATCAGTTCTTTCGGCGACACGACATATCCTGAATTATTGGTTGCATTAGCAAAACTCAACCATGAAGGATTTGAAAAACTTATTATAGATCTTAGAGGGAACCGGGGAGGATTTATGGCTCCTGCTATTAGAATGGCGAACGAGTTCTTACCTAAAGACCGGCTCATAGTATATACACAAGGCAGAAAATCACCTCGTCAAGAATACTCCAGTGACGGACGTGGCAGCTATCAGAACATTCCACTAATAGTATTAGTTGATGAGACCTCAGCCTCGGCAAGTGAAATCTTTTCTGCTGCCATACAAGACAATGACAGAGGAACAATTGTTGGCAGACGGACATTCGGGAAAGGACTTGTACAAGAACCCATCCAATTCCCTGACGGGAGTTTGTTGCGGCTTACGATAGCCAGATATTACAGCGCTTCAGGCCGTTGTCTTCAGAAACCATATGTACAAGGAGAAGGAAATGATTATCAGATGGATCTTGTCAAAAGAGCTCAAAATGGAGAATACATTTCTCAGGATAGTATCCATTTTAAAGGGAAGAAGTACAAAACTCGTTTAGGACGTATTGTCTATAGTGAAGGAGGAGTCATGCCAGACTATTTTGTGCCTGAGGATACAACTGGCGTCACATCATACTACATACAAGCTATGAATCAAGGTTTGTTGGCAAAATATTCTTTTATATATGTTGACTCCAACAGAGAAACACTTCACAAACACGAGAATTGGGAAGAAACAGTCAAGTATCTAAAGAAATCAGACCTTCCATATAAATTTGCAGCCTATGCGGCAAAAAATGGGCTCAAACAGAGGAATAACCTTCTAAGAAAATCCTACGATCTTATTCAAAGTACTCTCATTACACTGATTCTTGAAGATTACTACGACCCAGAGACAAGAATAATGTACAACAACCTCACTGACCCCAACATCAAACAAGCAAACAAATTATTTGCAGAGGAAAAATCATTCCCACACGCTCCAGAAAACCCGACTCCTGCAAAGGCAAAGAAACATGAGTAAAGGCGAACAGCGCAAACATATTAAGGAATTAATACGGCTATTCTCTGCAAAGCAATTACAGGATCTTTCTACAGATGTACTTGCTCGCATAGAAAAACACCCATTATTTTGCTCTGCCAACATCATTCTTCTTTATTACTCTTTACCAGACGAAGTACACACCCACTCCCTTATAGAAAAATGGTGTCAAAAGAAAACAATTCTATTACCAAAAGTGTGCGGTCATATACTCACCTTACACCAATATCTTGACAAATCATGTGTCAAAGAGGGCTTTATGAAGATTAAAGAACCTATTACCGAACAATTCCATGACACATGCTCAATAGATTTGGCAATAATACCCGGTCTGGCATTTGACAGACAAGGTTTCCGGCTAGGAAGGGGAAAAGGATTCTACGACAAGTTATTATGTCAGCCCTATTTTGCCAACGTTTATAAAATTGGCATTGCTTTTCCTTTTCAAATTCTTCCGCATGTATGTCATGAGGCTCACGACATCAGAATGAACGAGGTAATTTGGTAGTTCTATCGTATTACTATATCTGTAATCACCATAGCACCAATTTCCTGATTCAAGGCCTTGACAAGCTCTTCACGACGCATCATCAACTCTTGGCGCAACGCAGGAGAGTGAACTTGAACCAACAAAGTTTGGTTTTTTATTCTCATCCCATAAGTGTAACGGCTCATCTTCTCGCCAACAATTGAAGGCCATGCTGCCATTAGGCGATATTCGTTCAGAGGAGACTCCAACCCTTCATTACGAAGATACTGGTTAACTAATGACGTTATAGAATCTGTATTATTATATTTCATTGATTATTTCGCCGTTTGACATTTCAAACAGGTGTGCATCCATGCCTGTATGACTAACCATTTCAGATATATAATTCCTATCCGTATCAGTAATAAAAATCTGACCGAAAAAATCTTTGGAAACCAAATTCAATATTTTATTCACCCTTGAGGCATCAAGTTTGTCAAAAATATCATCTAACAACAGCAACGGTTTCTGACCGCTACGGAGAGAGACAAAACTAAATTGTGCCAATTTCAAGGCAGCAAGATATGTCTTGTTTTGTCCCTGAGAACCTTCACGACGAATATCATATCCACCCAAAGTCATATCCAAATCATCACGATGGACACCACAAAGAGAGAAACCAAGGATGCTATCCTTGGATCGGCTTGCTTGGATTTGTTGAAGCAAATGGCCAGACTGGCAATTGGACAAATACTTTAATGAAACCTCCTCTGAGCTATCCGACAACTGCGAATAATAATCTTGCATTAAAGGAATAAAATCATCCAAAAAAACCTTTCGAATAGCATGTATTTTTTCACCTGAATCTGCCATAATCTCCTCATATACTGACATGTAATCAGTATCAACAGGTGGTTCTTGTTTAAGCAACAAATTGCGTTGTTTTAAAGCTTTCTTGTAACGAATCTCCTCGTAGAGATAATCAGAATCATACTGAGAGATTACCATATCCATAAAGCGTCTCCGTTCCTCACTACCACCTAAAATCAATTCGATGTCATGAGGAGAGATCAAGACTAATGGGATACGACCTATGTGCTCAGACAACTTTGCATATTCTTTCCCATTACGTTTAAATGTCTTTCTATGGTTTTTCTTCAAACCACAATATATATCCTCTTTCACACCATCACCATCAAGATACTGACCTTGAAGAAGAAAGAAATCTGCTTCATGGTTGACATTCTGATAGTCAACTGGATTGAATGCACTTTTGCAAAATGACAGATAGTAAATTGCATCAAGGACATTAGTCTTTCCGACACCATTATGACCGACCAAACAATTTACCTTGTGTGAAAAATTGAACTCAGCCTGTTTAATGTTCTTATAATTTACTATCGAGAAATGTTCTAATATCATTCGATATTCTATCAAAAACTATACAAATTTACATCTAATCGGGCAGACATAACAATGTTTAAGCACAATAAATACATTAAATAATTAAAATTTCAACTAAATCATTTCATAATCAATGAATATTTAAGTAATTTTGCAGAGTAAATGCGTTATTAGAAATAAAACAATAAGAATATATAAAATGGCTAAACAAGAAAACACACAGGAATTCAGTATGAGCGCAGTAGATAAAACAACTGCGTTTATTGAGAAAAACAAAAAGATTTTTATTGGCGTGATTGCCGCTATCATTATCATAGCAGGTGGTATTTATGCCTACCAGACACTCGTTGTAAAACCTAACGAAGAAAAAGCCAGTTATCTCCTTTCTAAAGGTCAAAGTTATTTTGCTATCGGAAACTTTGACTTAGCTCTAAACGGAGACAAGACTGATTTCACCGGTTTTACTGACATTGCCAAGAAATACAGCAGTACAAAGGCTGGCAACCTGGCTAACTTATATGCAGGTTTATGCTATGCACAGAAAGGAGACACAAAGAATGCCATTAAATTTTTGGAAGAGTTTAACTCTAAAGGTGATCAAATGATTTCTCCAGCAGCAATCGCTGCATTAGGAAACTGCTATGCGAAAGACGGCAATGTTGACAAAGCTGTTTCACTTCTTAAAGAAGCTGCGGCAAAAGCCGACAACAACTCATTAAGTCCCGTATTCCTTATTCAGGCAGGCGAACTTTTGGAAAGTCAGAATAAGCCAGAAGAAGCGCTGAAATTATATAAGGAAGCAAAAGACAAATACCCTGCAAACGCAGAGGTTTCAAATATTGACAAATATATTCAGCGCGTCACCAAGTAACGCCTATGGCTTCCAGTTTATACAATGCGGAAAACATCGCTGCAGCAGGTATTCCTGATGCCAGAGGTATGCGAATTGGAATTGCAGTCAGCGAATGGAACAGCAATATTACTGACGACTTGCTAGAAGGTGCTGTCAATACACTTAAACAACATGGCATTAATGAGACTGATATTATTGTAAGACATGTTCCTGGTAGTTTTGAACTCATCTACGCTAGTGCACAACTTGCTAAAAGTCATCTTGTTGATGCTGTTATTGCCATTGGTTGCGTTATTCGTGGTGACACACCACATTTTGATTATATCAGCAGTGGTGTAACACAAGGTATCGCCGCAATTAATCAGCAAAGTGATGTTCCAGTTGTATTTGGTGTACTCACAACAAATAACCTTCAACAGGCAGAAGAACGTTCCGGATCTGGAGGTATTATTGGCAACAAAGGAGACGAATTTGCAATAACTGCAATAAAAATGGTTGATTTTTCTCGCTCCTTAAAGAAAATTTAGTAATTTTGCAAGCAAAATAAGGCGGGTAGTTTCCAGAGCGGCCAAATGGGGCAGACTGTAAATCTGCTGGTTTTTACCTTCGGTGGTTCGAATCCATCACTACCCACAAAAAGAAGAGAAACTGAGTTAATCTTAGTTTCTCTTCTTTTTGTTCCTATTGCTATTTTGAACACTAAAACATCAGACTTTATAGCAAGCACTTGTCGTATTCCATTTTTATCATGTTTAATAATCAAATAGTATTTGGCATGCCTCTTTTTTAGGTGACCAGATTTTGGAATCCATCAAATGATATATCGGATAAAGACGAATTTTAGCATCATTAGTAAAAAACATGCCATCTGTATATTGCTCAATTCTAAACTCTGGTGATAGCTTTACAGGTATTTCTGATTTATTATACAATTGTAATGGACCGAAGAATATCCGTTTCTCAGAAGGCAATGTATTCTGAGCATTAATTGTCTCACTTATCTTATAGTCCATTATGTAGTGAATGGATATCTCGTCATGAATATTAAAATGACGTTTCAGTTGGTAATACCTTACTTTCTGTTTAATTTTCACCGTCTCTCCATTAATCCTTATAATAACATCTTTCAGCCATGAATACGCGGGAAAGAACAAAGAAACCCTTCCCAATGTGTTTTCTTTAACTCGAAACACAACTTTATCTCCCCAAGGATACTCCGTCTCCTCTTCAAAAGCAATACACTTATCTTTTGATGAACATTTAAATAACGCATTTCTTAGGAAAGGCACATATATCCGATTGCCAGATATAAACGCCGTATATTCAACAGCACGGGAAAGTCCTTCTGCTCCAATTATTTTCTTTTTCAAAAAATTGTGTATCTTTGTAGCCGAAAGGCTGCGAAAACGAACGAAGCAGCAAGAGGCAATATGCTTGCATGGATTGAAAATTGCGTGTAACATTTATCAATAACTCATTATTATTAACATCTAAACCCAAACAATTATGCAAAAGAATTTTGTCCATTGGATGTTCGCCGC
>ONKB01000100.1 GCA_900318305.1 uncultured Prevotellaceae bacterium
AGTGTTGTGATTTTAAGGAAATCGGACGAGCTGGAGCGTTATTTCATAGAGGATTACTACAAGCGCCCCGATTGGCAACCGCTTATTCAGGGTATGTATATACGTGAAAACTTGCTTTACTTGCCATGGGGGGTTGGCAAACCATCAAATCCATCGGTGGTCTATATATGGGATTTGAAAAACCGCCGTATGCGCAATGCCATTGAGTTGCAGAATGAAATTCCGTATGAGATGGAAGACGGCTCATTCCTGGGCAGGAAAGACTTGATTATACAGACAGCTCCGGGACACATATTCAAGATCAGTTTTGAATGAAAGAGTTTGTTATTTCTGAGGCTAAAGCGGAGGTGGCGGTCCTTGTGGGCCTGATTACCCAAGAGCAGAATGAGGCCAAGACCAAGGAGTATCTGGATGAATTGGAGTTTCTTGCTGACACTGCTGGAGTTGTTACCGTGAAACGGTTTACCCAGAAAGTGGACGGTCCGAACCAGACCACTTATGTGGGCAAGGGTAAACTGGAGGAGATAAAGACATATATCAAGACAGAGGAAGACGACGGGCGAGAGATAGGCATGGTGATATTTGACGATGAACTTTCGGCCAAGCAGATACGCAATATCGAGGCGGAACTGAAAGTCAAGATACTGGACAGAACAACACTGATACTGGACATATTTGCCATGCGGGCACAGACAGCCAATGCGAAGACTCAGGTGGAACTGGCGCAGTACCGATATATGTTGCCGCGTCTGCAACGACTGTGGACACACTTGGAACGCCAAGGCGGCGGGTCGGGCTCTGGTGGCGGAAAAGGTAGTGTGGGATTGAGAGGTCCTGGAGAAACCCAGCTTGAGATGGACCGCCGGATTATATTGCATCGCATAACACTTCTCAAGCAACGTCTGATGGAGATAGATAGGCAGAAGACGACACAAAGGCAGAATAGGGGACGTTTGATTCGTGTGGCCTTGGTGGGCTACACGAATGTTGGCAAGTCAACCCTGATGAATCTCATGGCAAAGAGTGAAGTCTTTGCAGAGAATAAGTTGTTTGCCACGTTGGACACAACAGTAAGGAAGGTGACCATAGAGAACCTGCCGTTCCTGCTGAGTGATACTGTTGGGTTTATCCGTAAATTACCCACCGACTTAGTGGATTCTTTTAAAAGTACACTGGACGAGGTGCGTGAAGCTGATCTGCTGTTGCATGTGGTGGATATTTCACATCCTGACTTTGAGGAGCAAATACAGGTAGTAGAGAAAACCCTGGCAGATATTGGTGCGGGAGGTAAACAGAATATGATAGTCTTTAATAAAACAGATGCATACACATATGTCCACAAGGACGAGAATGACCTGACCCAGCGCACGAAAGAAAACTGGACACTGGAGGAATTGGAACAGACATGGATGGCCCGTCTGAATAATGACTGTATCTTTATTTCGGCTAAGGAGAAAATGAATATTGATAAATTGCGTAAGGTGCTGTATGACAGGGTACGCCAATTACATGTACAGAAATACCCGTATAATGATTTCTTGTATGACACCTATACAGAGGATGGCAGTAGAGATTAAACAATATATTTTTTTGCATATATGAACAGTAAAAGAATTATCTGGCTTTTATCATTTGTCGGTCTGGCATTGCTGACGGATGCTAGGGATTATAAATATACAAGTGTAGCCAACGACCCGATGCAGACACGAATCTACACTCTGGAAAATGGCTTGCGTGTCTATACCTCCGTTAATCAGGAGAAACCTCGTGTCACAGTACACATTGCCGTCAATACGGGTCATAAGAACGACCCAGCGGAGACTACGGGTCTGGCTCACTATCTTGAACACTTGATGTTCAAAGGCAGCATGTCGTTCGGAACGACTGACTATAGTGCCGAGAAACCTTACCTGGATAAAATCATGTCCTTATATGAGGAGTACCGCAAACTGACCGATACGGATGCACGGAAAGCTAAATATCATGAGATAGACTCTGTATCGCAATTAGCAGCGAGATACAATATCCCGAATGAGTATGACAAACTGATGGCCGCAATCGGAGGCGAAGGCTCAAATGCATATACATGGTTTGATATAACCTGCTATACTGAGGATATCCCTTCCAATGAGATTGAGGCCTGGGCCAAAATACAGTCAGACCGTTTCCGCCATCTGGTTGTGCGTGGATTCCATACAGAACTTGAGGCTGTATATGAGGAGAAGAATATCTCGTTGGCGGCTGATGACGAGAAGGCTTCCGATGCTTTATTCGCAAAGCTTTTCCCGACACACAGCTATGGCACTCAGACTACATTGGGAACCCAGCAACACTTGAAGAATCCATCCATTGTCAATATCATGGATTATTATCACCGCTATTATGTTCCCAATAACATCGCCATTTGTATGGCTGGAGATTTTGAGCCGGAAAAGGTGCTGCCTGTAATTGAGCAGTATTTTGGTGACTGGAAGCCAGGTGATGACCCTTCTGGCAGGAAGTTTCCTGTACAGCCCTGTTTCACAGTTCCTCAGGACACGACAGTGGTTGGCCAGGAGCAAGAGACCCTGAGCATGGGCTGGCGTTTTAATGCAGGAAATAGTCGCCAGTGTGATACGCTGGGTATAGTGGCCAAGCTGCTCTGTAACCATCGTGCAGGACTGGTGGACTTGGATTTGAACCAGAAAATGAAGGTTCAACGGGCTTCTGTGGGTTTTCTGCCTTTGAAAGACTATAGTGTTCTCTATGCTGATGTTGTTCCCCAAAAGGGACAGACTCTGGAAGAGGCCCGCGACCTGATGCTTGCAGAGGTTGAGAAATTGAAGAACGGAGACTTTGATGAAGAGATGCTGGTGTCGATTATCAACAACAAGAAACGCCGGTTCTATCAGGAAATGGAGAATAACCGCAGCCGTGTGAGTATGATGGTGGATGCCTTTATCAATGAACGGACATGGGAAGATGTCGTGGGTGAAACAGACAGGTGGAAGGCCATTGGCAAAAACGACATCGTTGGCTGGGCAAAGGAACATCTTAACCATGGATATGCTGTTGTGTACAAACGTCAAGGGGAGGATAAGTCGGTAGAGAAAATTGACAAACCGGCAATAACCCCTATACCCTCCAATCGTGACAATAAGAGCCAGTTTTTTGTCGATATGACAAAAACGGTGACAGAACCTATACAACCAGTGTTCCTGAATTATAATGAGGACTTGAGATCCTTGACGATGAAGAATGGCATTCCTGTAGTGTATAAGCAGAATGTGGAGAATGGTCTTTTTAATCTAATGTACAGGTTTGATTTCGGTGTGAATGCTGACAAACGCTATGATATAGCTACAGATTATCTGGCCTTGTTAGGGACGGAACGATATACGGCTGACGAGTTGAAAAAGGCATTCTATAATCTGGCGTGCGATTATCAGTTCAGTGTGTCTGATGAGAATCTGTATATATCCCTTTCAGGGCTTTCTGAGAATATGCCCAAGGCAATGAGGCTCGTAGAGGATATGCTACTCCACGCCAAGGTCGACAAGGATGTTTATACTAATCTTGTAGGTACAATACTGAAACGTCGCGAAGCTGCCAAGAAAGAGCAGCGTGCTTGTTTCGAGGCTCTATATAAATATGCGTTGTGGGGTCCCGAGTATATCAGGAATACGACGATGTCGGAAGAGGAATTAAAAAATACAAACCCAGAGGAACTCCTGACTTTGATGAGGAATTTGGGAGAGTATAAGCACCAGGTGGTGTACTATGGACCTCTGGCTGAGAAGGATTTTATGAGGCTCCTCTCCAAGGAGCATCGTGTTTCCAGACATTTTATCCCGGCTCCACAGAACACAGAATACAAATATTGCGAGACTCCGACGACAGATATATTGCTAGCACCGTACGAGGCTGCTAATATATATCTGCGCATGTACCATAATGAGAATGATTTCTGGCGTCCTGACGAAGAACCTATGATATACATGTTTAATGAATATTTCGGTACAGGGATGAATACCATAGTCTTTCAGGAATTGCGTGAAAGCAGGGGGCTGGCTTATAATGCCTATGCTCGCTATTACTCTCCGTCCGACAAGAAGTATCCTGAGTATTGGATGGAGCACATTATCTCCCAGAATGACAAGATGATGGATTGCATTAAAGTGTTCAAGGAGATAACCGATAATATGCCTCAGTCGGAATCGGCATTCAATGTGGCTAAGCAGAATTTATTGAAAAACCTTGCCACTCAGCGCACAACGAAGTATCGTGTACTGACAAGTTTCCTGCAGGCACAGAAACGTGGGATAGACTATGATATCAACAAGACCATCTATGAGGCTGTGCCGTCAGTCTCTCTTCAGGATGTAGTAGCATTTGAGAAAAAACGTATGGCTGACAAGCCGATGCGTTATGTTGTTCTTGGCAATGAGAAGCAGTTAGATATGGAGGCATTGAAGAAGGTGGGACCTGTCAAACGAGTGTCTCTTAAGGAAGTATTTGGTTATTAAAAATTAGATTATTATAATATTAAAACTTAAAAATATGGCAAATCCAGAATTCAAGTATGCGCCAATGTTTCAGCTTGGCAAAGACAAGACAGAGTACCGCCTTTTAACCAAGGAAGGTGTCAGTGTCGGAGAGTTTGAAGGAAAGAAAATCCTGAAAGTCAGTAAAGAGGCTTTGACCCTTTTGGCACAGCAATGTTTTCACGATGTTGAGTTTATGTTGCGCAGGGAACATAACCTTCAGGTGGCAAAGATTCTCAGTGATCCTGAGGCAAGTGAAAATGACAGATATGTGGCGTTGCAGTTCTTGCGCAATGCAGAGACGGCAGTAAAAGGGATTTTGCCTTTCTGTCAGGATACAGGTACAGCTATCATCCATGGTGAGAAAGGACAACAGGTATGGACAGGCTTTGAAGATGAGGAGGCATTGAGCCGTGGTGTATTCAATACCTATACGCAGGATAACCTCCGCTATTCTCAGAATGCACCTTTGAATATGTATGACGAGATAAATACCAAGTGTAACCTTCCAGCCCAGATAGATATTGAGGCTGTGGAGGGCGCTGAATACCGTTTTATCATGGTGGCCAAGGGTGGAGGCTCTGCCAATAAGACCTATTTTTACCCTATGACAAAGGCTACGATTCAGAATGAAGGCACCTTGCTACCGTTCCTCGTAGAGGAAATGAAGCATCTGGGTACGGCCGCCTGTCCCCCTTACCATATCGCATTTGTTATCGGCGGTACTAGT
This sequence comes from uncultured Prevotellaceae bacterium, assembly GCA_900318305.1. GTDB lineage: Bacteria > Bacteroidota > Bacteroidia > Bacteroidales > Bacteroidaceae > UBA6382. The sequence continues at coordinate 5,254 of ONKB01000100.1, forward strand.
GCTGAGAAGAATCTTTTGACTGTGAAACTTGCCTCAATCAAGTATTATGACAACCTGCCGACAACTGGTGACGAAACAGGTCGTGCCTTCCGTGACATTGATCTGGAGGAAAAACTCTTGAAAGAAGCACAGAAGATAGGTCTGGGTGCTCAGTTCGGTGGCAAGTATCTGGCTCACGACATCCGTGTCATCCGTCTGCCACGTCATGGTGCAAGCTGTCCGATAGGTATGGGTGTAAGTTGTTCGGCTGACCGCAATATCAAGGCCAAGATAAACGAAGATGGTATCTGGATAGAGAAGATGGATGACAACCCCACAGAATTGATTCCTGCCGAGTTGCGCAATCCGGGTGAAGGTCCAAAGGGTATCGAGATTGACTTGGATAAGGGTATTGACGCCGTTCGTGCGGAATTGACAAAATACCCTGTCAGTACGAGAGTGAACCTCAAGGGAACTATCATTGTTGCCCGCGATATTGCCCATGCCAAATTGAAGGCCCGTCTGGATGCTGGTGAGGACATGCCGGCCTATTTCAAGGATCACCCTATTCTCTATGCTGGTCCGGCTAAGACTCCCGAGGGGTACCCCTGTGGATCTATGGGCCCCACAACGGCAAACCGCATGGATCCTTATGTGGATGAATTTCAGGATCACGGCGCAAGTCTTGTCATGATTGCCAAGGGTAATCGTACTCAGCAGGTGACCTATGCCTGTAAGAAACATGGCGGTTTCTATCTCGGTACTATCGGCGGTGTTGCCGCAGTTCTCTCTCAGAGTTCCATCAAGAGTATTGAATGTGTGGAATATCCTGAATTGGGCATGGAAGCCATCTGGAAAATTGTTGTGGAAGATTTTCCTGCATTTATTCTCGTGGACGACAAGGGCAACGACTTCTTCAAGCAGCTTAAGCCCTGGTGCCCCGGGTGCTCCAAGTAGAAACTTTTGGGACCTTGATAACCTTAGTGTTTCAAGGTCCCAAAAGTATTAAATGAAGAGAGGACTCACGTCTCTTCCCATGCTTTTTGGGGGACGGAAGAAATATATAATCCTTTCTCTGATTGTGTTAGAGGCAGTTTCTTGCCAGACAAAAGAAAAGATACTTTTTGTTGTCGGCATGACACAGAAATCATAAAGCTTCCGAAACTCTCATATTCCGACTTTGCTGTTGTCGGGATTTTTATGTATTTTTGCGAATATGATTAGTAAATACAGAAAGATGGAAGAGAAGAAACCAATATCATTACCAGAGAATGCCTTCACAGAACTGAGAGAAGGCGAGGAGTATCAACCCGTGATGAATCCCCGAGGGGAATATAAGGAAGTGACTACATGGTCATTGCTCCTGGGTTTGGTGCTGGCCATCATTTTTTCAGCTGCATGTGCCTATCTGGGTCTCAAGGTAGGTCAGGTGTTTGAGGCCGCTATCCCTATTACGATCATTGCGGTAGGACTGGCTGGTGCGACTCATCGTAAGAATGCTCTTGGAGAGAATGTCATTATACAAAGTATAGGCGCATGCTCGGGAATGGTCGTAGCAGGTGCAATATTTACCTTGCCTGCACTATATATCCTGCAGGCAAAGTATCCAGACATTACTGTGGACTTTATGAAAGTCTTTCTGGCATCATTGCTGGGAGGTGTTCTGGGGATATTGTTCCTGATACCATTCCGTAAGTTCTTCGTCAAGGATATGCATGGCAAATATCCTTTCCCCGAGGCGACGGCAAGTACTCAGGTACTTATATCCGGAGAGGGTGACAGCAGTCAGGCAAAGCCTCTGCTTTATGCTGGTATTGTAGGCGGATTGTATGATTTTATTATAGCTGCATTTGGTACATGGGCAGACACGTTTTCTACTAGTATATATGCTTTTGGGGAGACTATTGCAGAGAAACTGAAATTAGTTTTCAAAATAAATACAGGAGCTGCGGTATTGGGCATGGGCTATATCGTCGGCTTGAAATATGCAACCATTATATGTGCCGGCAGTGTGTTGGTATGGTGGATTATTGTTCCTGGCATAGCATTGCTGTTTCCTGATGTCATGGTAGCAGATGGTATTACTGCCTCTGCAGCTTCTCCGGAGGTGATATTCAAGTATGCCAAGAGTATAGGTATAGGCGGTATAGCCATGGCTGGTCTGCTTGGCATATGGAAAAGTCGCAAGATTATTGCCAGTGCAGCAAAACTTACGGGAAAGGCTTTCCAGAATAAGGAAAACCAATCGGAGCAGTTGCGTACTGAGCGTGATTTGTCAATGAAAATAATTGCCATAGGCTCCCTTGTAACCATTCTGGTGATTTTCGCATTTTTCTATTTTGGTGTGATGAGCCAGAATTTGCTTTTTGCAGTTGTGGCCATCTTGCTGGTAGCCTTTATTGCTTTCTTGTTTACTACTGTATCAGCTAATGCCATTGCCATTGTCGGCAGCAATCCTGTATCAGGTATGACCTTGATGACACTGATTCTCGCTTCAGTCATTATGGTGGCCGTTGGCCTGAAAGGCTCTGCCGGAATGGTAGCAGCGCTTTTGATGGGAGGTGTGGTTTGTACGGCTCTATCAACAGTGGGCAGCTTTGTTACCGATTTGAAGATAGGCTATTGGCTGGGTTCCACGCCATGCAAGCAGGAGACATACAAGTTTCTTGGTGTATTGGTAAGTGCTGCTACTGTAGGTGGAGTCATTATGCTTCTCAACAGTACTTATGGCTTTACCTCCGGACAACTTGCCGCTCCGCAGGCCAATGCCATGGCAGCTGTTATAGAACCCTTGATGAGTGGTCAAGGTGCTCCCTGGTTGCTGTATGCCATAGGATCAATCATCGCTGTTGTGCTTGACATATGTGGTGTTTCTGCTTTGGCTTTTGCATTGGGTATGTTTATTCCGCTTGACCTTAATCTCCCGCTTCTTGTCGGCGGATTAGTGAGTTGGTATGTTACTACCCGTTCTCAGGATGCTACAATCAATAAACAACGTGGTGAATTGGGAACATTGCTGGCATCAGGATTTATCGCTGGTGGTGCCTTGATGGGTGTGGTAAGTGCAATACTGCGTTTTGCCGGTTTCAATCCTGTAAATGAAACATGGGTGGCAAGTCCATGGAGTACAACGATAGCCTTAATAGCCTACTTTACCCTGATAATGTACTTTGTCAAGGCCTGTATGAAGAAATCCTGATGTGTCAGATTCCTTGCGGAGGAAAGGCATGATGAAAAAGTTTTAGTATAGTATGGTCAATTAATAAAAAAGCAGTACTTTTGCACCGCCGTTACGAGTTGACGGCATTTCAAACCTATTTAATAATTAACAAATTTATTATGGCAACAAAAATCAGATTGCAACGTAACGGCCGTAAACGCTATGCCTTTTACAGTATCGTTATCGCAGATGTAAATGCTCCACGTGATGGTAAATTTACAGAGAAAATTGGAACTTACGATCCTAATCGTAACCCAGCAAAGGTAGATTTGAAGTTTGATCGTGCTCTTTATTGGGTAGAATGTGGCGCACAGCCAACAGACACAGTCCGTAACATTCTCTCAGACGAAGGTGTATATCTTATGAAACATCTTCGTGGTGGTGTGAAGAAAGGTGCTTTTGATGAAGCAACCGCTCAGGCAAAATTTGATGCATGGAAGAAAGAAAAGGCAGAAAAGACCGCTAAGATTGTGGCTGCCTTGACAGAAGCCAAGAAAGCAGCAAATGCCACCCGTTTAGAGGCTGAGAAAAAAGTGAATGAGGTGATTGCCAAGAAGGTGGCCGAGAAGAAAGCTGCTGCTGAGGCAGCAGAAGCTGAGGCTCTGAAACAGGCTGCTGAAGAAGCTGCAGCAGCTTCTGCGGCTCAGGATGCTCCTGTAGAGGCACCCGAGGCTCCCGCAGAGGAACCAGTTGCAGAGGA
>ONKB01000059.1 GCA_900318305.1 uncultured Prevotellaceae bacterium
ACGAGATCATTTCGCCTGTCATTTTAAAGTCATTTGGCCTGTCCCAAGATTTGCCTTTGTCCCAAAATGGACAAAACTTCAGGCGGGAGAAATTGGGCAATAGGGGGAAAGGATTGATGAGCCCAATGGAGCCACTGGGCCCACTGGGGCTAATAGGAAATGGGCCAGGCTTAGAGGGGCTATTTGGCTCATTGGGCCCAGTTGGCTCATTTGGCTTATTCGGCCCAGTAGCCCCAACTGGCCGGATCTTTATTTCACTGCCTTCCTGCCGCGATGGATGTATATTCTGCCTGTACTGAAAATTTTAGTGTTTTCAGGTGAGGGCATACTATCTATATTTTTGTTATCTTTGTAAATGTATTTTTAATAGAATGGACAGTTTTATTGTATCTGCACGCAAGTATCGCCCTCGTCATTTTGATGATGTGATAGGGCAACAGGCAATAGCCAATACGTTGAAACGGGCTATAGTCAATCATAAGTTAGCGGGAGCCTACCTCTTTTGCGGTCCCCGAGGGGTGGGGAAAACCACTTGTGCACGTATTTTTGCCAAGGCAATCAATTGTCTGAACCCCCGTCAGGACGGAGAGGCTTGCGACGAGTGTGAGAGCTGCAAGTCGTTTGACGACGGACGAAGCGTTAACGTGCAGGAACTGAATGCTGCGGCAAATAATTCCGTGGAGGAAATACGTGCCATTATCGACCAAGTGCGCATCCCGCCACAGTTGGGCAATTACAAGGTGATTATACTTGATGAGGTTCACATGCTCTCGACGAGTGCCTCAAATGCTTTACTGAAAACCCTTGAGGAACCTCCTTCGTATGTCATTTTCATCCTGGCTACTACCGAGAAACAGAAAATCCTGCCTACTATACTGAGCCGATGCCAGATATTTGATTTCAACCGTATGGAAATTGAGAATATCATCATGGAACTCAAAATGGTGGCTGAGAAGGAGGGCATTGAATATGATGATGCCGCCTTGAATTTAATTGCCCAAAAGGCCGATGGTGGTATGCGTGATGCCTTGTCGATATTTGATCAGGTGACAAGTTTCTCGGGTGGGAAAATTACCCATGAGAATGTGTCACTTTGCCTCAATGTCCTGGATTATGATTACTATTTCCGTATGACCGACTATATGCTGCAACATGATGTCAGCAATGCTATGTTGCTGTTTAATGAGGTGGTAACCAAGGGATTCAATGGTGGTGTATTCATCTCAGGACTGGCTTCTCATTTCCGCGATTTGCTGATGAGCAAACATGAGGAGACCAGTATGCTGCTGGATGTGTCTCATGATATCCGTAGTCGCTATGTGGAGCAGGCTCAGAAATGTCCGGCACCTTTCTTATATAAGGCGATGTCCATGTGTGACCGTTGCGGCAATGAGTACAAGACGTCATACAACAAACGCCTCTCGGTTGAGATAACGCTTATTGAGGTGTCTCAGATAGGTACTGAGAATGAATCGGATGACGTGGGTTCGGGGCGTCGCCCTGAGCGACAATTAAAACCCATATTCAAAGCAACAAATAAACCTGTACAGCCAACAGCAAAGCAGGTAAGCCAACCAAAGGAATCCGGTCTGGCTAAGAAGAATGATGAGGAATCCCCAACTTCTCCAGCAAGGGCGGAAGAGGCTCCCAAGGCGTATGAGACAAAAAAAACTGTGCTAAAAAGCATTAAGGTTGACTCCTCCCTGATATTGAAGCAGGCAGACTCTATACTTATTAACCAGATATCGGGAACAGCCAAAGCGCAGCCGTCGGAAGTTAACCAGGAGAATGAGATATCCAATTCGGAGCAACAACTGGCAGAAACTGGGACAGAAACAAAAGACGCAGGAGAGAACTATGAAGAGCAAATAGGTACAGATACATATACCGATACCGAGCTGAATATGTTCTGGATAACGTTTTCCGAGAATTTGCCGCGTGAGCAGCGCGACATTCAAGGGAGAATGCAAGGAATGGTACTTCATTCAGATGGAGTTGGCAATGTGACGATTGCCGTGAATAGCAAGGAAGTATCAAAGTTGATGAAACCCATTGTTCCTGATGTGGAGGCATATCTCCAGAAAAAATTGAATAACAGGCAGATAAGAGTCAGTTTTGTCATTAAGCCTGATGAAGAGCAGAAAGTGACATATACTCCTCAGCAGCTTTACAAGCAGATGCTAAAAGAGAATTCTGCCTTGAAAGCCTTGAACAATCAGTTGGGGCTGAAGATTGACTAAGTCTGATCTGGAAAGAAATCCCTCACTTGATGCGGAAGTTGGCCTATCTGTTCTGCAGATAATAGTTGTAGATGCGTTGGGCATCAGCAGGATAATTGGTTATGATTTCGTCATAACCGCTATTGTGCGTATTAATGATTTTGTCGGTGGCATCTACTGTCCAGACTTTGGTTGTTATTCCCAAAGCCTGTGCCTGGGAAAGAAAGTCGGGATAGGAATTCATGATATCAAGCGTATATGCAAGTCCTGAGATGCCGTCTCGATGTAGTTCCTGAGGGGTTTTGACAGAAGAGGCAGAACTGCAAAGGTAGCCCACCACGGCATGGGGGTCCAGTTCGATAATTTTTTTGCAAATGCCATAGTTGAAAGCAATATACTCAACATGGTTTTCCAATCCCAGACTCTTTACCAGATTTACTGTCTGTGTTGCCGCGGCCATGTTTCGCGCTGCGGAACTGTGGGTTTTGATTTCAATAATCAGTTTTGTCTGGGTAGTTGCTGATTTCAGCATAAGCAGGAATTCCCTGAGCCGGGGGATGCTTTCGCCGTTTCCTAATTTCAAGTCTTTAACTTGTTCATACGTTGAGGCGTCCAGCCGCACGTTATTCAATGTGGCATCATGATTGACGACAAGAGAGTCGTCTTGGGTTATCCAGACATCTGTTTCAGAACCAAAGTAATTATCTTCAAAAGCCTGCCTGAGAGATGCCCGGGAATTCTGTGACACATTGCCTTTTGTCCAAAACCCGCGGTGGGCTATGACCTGTGCACCTTGTGGCAGAATCTTTACTACGTTTAACTGGTTGGTTCCGATGTCTTGCCTAAGGTTGTCGCGTTGTACAACCATGCGGTATAGTCCGGATGTAAGGTCCTCGGGTAGCAGGAACTTCACTTCAGGAAGGTTATCTATATTCGGGCTGACTGTAAAGTGGTTGCCGGGGTTGTCAATTTCAGTAAATAAAATATTGTCTCCTTTCTCAAACCCTTGTCCATATAGGATGTATGTACTGTTGGCTGTGACATTCATCCCTGAATAGAAATACACATCATGTACCAGGGACTTTGTGTTCTGTGTCTTTAGTATTTCCACCCTGTCGTACAGTGATTTAACCTCATTGGCATTGAGCGGAGCATCATAGATGCGGACAAAAACGACTTCTCCGTTCCAGGCCATGTTGGCGGTTGTACTGCTGGCTGGGTCAGCACCAATGCCGAACCAATTACAGCCGCTGGTAGGGAAATGCAAGTCTCCTGCTGCGGCTACTGTGTTTTTGAGTTGTCCGTCAATATATACTTTTGAAGTCCCTTCTTCCTGGTTCCATACGCCTACTACATGGTAGAATTGTCCGGAAACCGGCTCAATGCCACTTGGAGTGTATTTCCATGAGTTGGTGCCATTGGTGGAAACGCTTGGAAGAAATGTTAACTCGGTCTTTTTAGACTTGCCTTTAGCTTTCGTGCAAACCATGAGGCCTGTACCGCCACTTTGGTGTGAAGTGAAATATTTTGCCTCTTTGTCTGCTATGGTCCCGCTATAGTTTGCACAGACTAATGCTTCCAGAGTATGACCGTTTGCCAATGCGTTTTTAATGCGAGCATTGTCCTCATAGTCGATGCGATAATAACTTGAACCAGTACTGGCCCAGGGATTGTTGAACTGACTGATATATCTGTTGTATGTGTTGCTGAACAGATTGTTTGGCAGGCCAGTCTTATGTACGGGATTTGCCATAGGTGATATATCTGTGGCAGAGCCATTGTCCTGAAACATGATGTCAAGAATATCTGCTTTTGGCACCGGTGGCAGGAAGAGTATGCTGTCGGCGCTTTCCTGTGGTGTATTATAAAGTATGGTTCTTGCCTTGTCGTACAAGGTGATGATTCCTCCTTGGACAGCAATGCTGTCTATGGTGTCGGCATTTGTCTCAAAGACGACAACACCTTTGCGGAAAATACACAGATTTTCATTTCTCTCAGCAAAAGATACCAATAATACAGAAACAAAGAAGATACTGGGAAGAATCTTTTTGGTGTTACAGGAATAAAACGGAGACATCATGGTGTGTTACGTTGTTAGTTTCCCGGAGAGCGATGTCCCGGGATGGCCTTAGTCCAATTTTAATGTCTTGAATCTCAGGACGCTTTCAACTTTCATTGATTCGTCCTTTGCCGGCAAGAGGCTGATGGAGAATTTCTTGCCTCCAGGCTCAACATTGAGAATGATGTGGGCGCCCTCGTATGTAGCCCGCGGGACATTGTTCATCCACTCTTTACCTTGATCCACCTGACGGCGTTCTGCCGGCATGATGCCCGGGCAAATAATGCGTTCACCAGGATAAATGCTTTTGTCGGAGAGACGTGTCATAACGGGGTCAACATTGTGGAGCTGGTCCCAAACACAGCTGACATAAACCTGGGACCTTAATGCGGCGATGAGTTTCTCTGGCATGGAGTAATGCCCATGATGGTTTATTTTTGCCACATTGGCACTGCCACATACTTCGGCAAGGATGTCCTCTGTTTCTGACTTGGTTCCGTCGGGGGCTTTGAGCCTGTCGGAGAAATCACCTGCGGTAAAGAAACGGAAGTCTCCGTATCGGAAAACCATTCCAAGGCTCATTCCGTTCTCATTGAGTTTCTTGGGGTTCTTCTCTTTGATATAATCCTTGTATATGTCAATGATTTTTCCTTCAGGAGTGCATACCCGGCCGTTGGCACAGATATTCCTGACAGAGAAATTGCTGTATTTTTCTGGGTTGTGAATCATGGCAACCTGATTGATGGCTCCGAGGCGGAATTTCTCTATCTTAGTGCCACGCTTTTGAATCTCTGTGTAGAATTTCTTCATGTGTGTGACAACCCCGGAACCATCGTCTGAGAGAGGGATGGGATCGTTGTAATCTGGCCAGCAGCGGTCAATGGCCTTGGAAAAAGTGAGCCATTCGGCTGCCTGTGAGAAACCGCTGAGGTAATATGGCTCCCCGTTACGACTGGTGGCGGAGGCATAGAATTTCTCGCAGCCCGCATGGTCGTCATGGTAGTGTGAGAGCATCATATAGTCAATGAGGTTCTTTGAGGGATTGACCCTTTGTACATATCGCGTAATCCATTCTCCGGAATGCAGGTCAGGAGAGGGGAGGACAGGCACAGCTTTAGGCCCTCGTCCAAGAGCATTGTGATCGCCACAGTCTAACAGCATTGTGGTCCCGTCAGGGAAAATATAGAACATGGATTCTGCCACGCCGGTATAGATGAAATGTACTTGAAACTGTCCTTTCTTCCACCCTGGCCAGGTTTTCCCGGCTAAACTGTCGTTCTTTCCCAAGGCAAAAGCTTGCTCCCAGTCACCCAGCCATGCCATTCCGGCAATAGCAGCTGAAGTCTTGATAAAATCTCTGCGGTCCATCATCTGAAAATTTAATTATTAATAAATGCTCGCATTAAGGTTCATATACAAAGTGGTATTTTTGACAATTATGGTCGGCATCAGCCTTGTGTACTGAGGACGAGCATACTGCCCGGAAATTCTCTTCTTTTCATTTCAGGGAGGATTGTTTTGCGTATTTCTTGATGTAGAAATCAATGGTCTCTTCTAATCTCTGCCCGAAATCCGAAGTGCGAAGAGTATAGATATTCTTTCTCAGTGCAGTTGTGTCGCCTTCCATGTACATAGATTGTCCGTATCGGTAGGGCAGGGCGCCGAAGTTGAGTTTGAATTGCGGGGCGATTCTGTCCCGTATGGCTGTGACAAGTTCCTTGAGAGGGACTGGGTTGTCAGAGCAGATGTTATAGATGCCACTGTGTCCTTCAGCAGTTATGGCTGCCGCTATGGCTTTGGCACATTCTCCCACATACAGGTATGGCAGTTTCTGCTCTCCTGGCGTCAGATCCATTGATTCTTGGGTGAAAATGTTTTTTATCAGGCTGGGTATAAGCCAGTTTTCTGCCTCGTAAGGTCCGAACAGGGGAAATATCCTGAACCAATACCAGTTTATGTTGTTTGTCTCGCAGAAAGCCCTCATCAAATCCAGCGCAGCTATCTTGGCTGCCGAATAAGCTGTCTTGGGATTTACCGGGTAAGACTCGTCAATTTTGTTTTCAAAATCTCCGTATTCAGCCTGGGAGCCTATGCCGACAAATTTCTGGCATCCTGCTTCAAGGATAGTGTCAAGAAGGTCTTGTTGTAAGGCCAGGTTGCCGACTTGCCTCTGCCATATTACCCGGTCGGCAGCGGCAACACCATTCCATGCAAGGTGAAAGGTAATGAATGGTTTGAATGCCTTGACATCAGACTTCCAATTTTCAGAACAGTCGGTCCAGCTGACTTTGTCTGTATAACCTTCCAGTCTTGAGAGGTTGGATGACGGTCTCTTCAGACATAATACCTCATGCCCGCTATTTACAAGTTCCTTCACAAGATAGGAACCGATGAATCCACTTGCCCCGGTAACAAAAGCTTTCACTTGCGACATTGTATTAATGACGGATTTGACTACCACTTCTTCCAAGGAGCATTGCCTTCGGCAAGAAGTTTCTCCAGCATGTTTTTCTCACGGATGTTGTCCATACATTGCCAATAGCCAGTATGGATATAAGACATCAGTTCTCCCTGTTCGGCAAGTGTTACCAGCGGCTGTCTCTCAAATACTGTCTTGTCGCCTTCAAGATAGTCGAAGATAGCCGGTTCCAGTACCATGTATCCGGCATTGATGGGAGCACCGTCGTTGATGTTTTTCTCGCGGAAGGATTTCACGGCGTTGTCACCGCCAATATCCAGGACACCCTTCTCTTGAGCCATCTTTACAGCTGTCAGTGTGGCGGTCTTGCCGTGCGATTTGTGGAAGGCGATGAGTTTGTTGATATCGACGTCACAGACTCCGTCGCCGTATGTCATGAGGAAGGGCTCATTGCCCACATATTCCTGAACCCTCTTGATGCGTCCTCCCGTCATGGTATTGTAGCCGGTGTCAACTACAGTGACTTTCCATGGCTCTATATGGCTGTGGTGTACTGTCATGTCGTTTTTCCCCTGGCGGAAGTCAAAACTGACATCACTGTTAAGGAGAAAATAGTTGGCGAACCATTCCTTGATATACTCCTGCTTGTAGCCGGCGCAGATGATAAACTCATTGTGTCCGTAGTAGGAATACTCCTTCATGATGTGCCAGAGGATAGGCATTCCTCCTATCTTGATCATGGGTTTTGGCATAAATGCCGATTCTTCTGAGATGCGTGTGCCGAAACCTCCGGCGAGTAGAACGACTTTCATAATTCTATGGAATTCTTTTTATGTTGTGAGGTGTTACCAGTTTTTCCGGGCAGCGAGCAGCGTGTTCTGCATCAGCATGCTTATCGTCATCGGTCCCACTCCGCCAGGGACGGGAGTGATATGGCTGCACAAGGGTGCTACGCTGTCAAAGTCAACATCGCCCTGGAGACGGAAGCCACTTTTGCGTGAGGCGTCAGGCACACGAGTAGTGCCGACATCGATGACTGTCGCACCGGGTTTAACCATGTCGGCTGTAACGAAAGCCGGACGGCCTATGGCGGCAATCAGTATGTCAGCGCTATGGCAGATGTCTTTCAGATTTTCAGTATGACTATGGCAGATGGTCACGGTACTGTCGGCATAGATTTTTTGGAGCATCAATTGGGCCATGGGCTTGCCGACGATGTTGCTCCGCCCTATGATGACACAGTGCTTGCCGCTTGTCGGTATGTTGTAGCGTCTGAGCAGTTCAAGGATACCTTTCGGAGTGGCCGAGACAAAACAGGGCAGTCCTATTGCCAGTCTCCCTACGTTAATAGGAGTAAATCCGTCAACATCTTTGCGGTAGTCGATGGCTTCGACGATTTTCTGCTCATTGATATGTTTGGGGAGAGGCAACTGGACAATGAATCCGTCAACGGTATCGTCCTCATTAAGTTCCTGTACCTTGTCTAACAGCTCTTTCTCGGTGACATCATCCTCATACCTGATGAGTGTTGACTCAAAACCGCACTCTTCGCACGCCTTGACTTTGTTGGCGACGTAGGTTTCGCTGCCTCCGTCATGTCCCACTAATATGGCTGCCAGATGAGGTCGTTTACCTCCGCCAGCAATGATGCGTCTCACTTCCTGTGCTATCTCCTCCTTGATGGCTACTGCTGTTGCCTTGCCGTCTATAAGTATCATGGATGACTGCTTTTACTAAGGTTGTTTAATTATCTTGGCATATTGTCGGGCAGGTTGCCTTTCATGTTCTTCATGACAGACGAGAAACGTTTGTCAGTCATCATCTTCATCATCTTGCGTGTCTGGTCAAACTGTTTGATAAGTTTGTTGACCTCCTGCAGCGAAGTACCCGAGCCTTTGGCGATACGCATTTTCCGGCTGTTGTTGATAAGTGCGGGATTGGCTCTCTCAAAAGGAGTCATGGAATAGATGATAGCCTCAATGCCCTTGAAGGCATTGTCGTCAATGTCCATGTCCTTGACGGCTTTCCCGACGCCGGGAATCATGGCGGCCAGGTCCTTCAGGTTACCCATCTTCTTGATTTGATGTATCTGTCCCAGGAAGTCGTTGAAGTCAAACTTGTTTCTTGCAATGCGTTTCTGGAGCCGGCGGGCTTCCTCCTCGTCATATACCGCCTGGGCCTTTTCCACAAGACTTACCACATCGCCCATGCCGAGAATGCGGTTTGCCATGCGGTCGGGATGGAACACATCCAGTGCGTCCATTTTCTCGCCGGTACCGATAAACTTGATGGGCTTGTTGACTACGGTGCGGATAGACAGTGCCGCACCACCACGGGTATCTCCATCCAGCTTGGTAAGGACAATACCGCTGAAATCCAGGCGGTCGTTGAACTCCTTAGCCGTGTTGACTGCGTCCTGGCCTGTCATGGAGTCAACCACAAACAATGTCTCGTCAGGATGCAGCGCTTCTTTCAAAGTAGAGATCTCATTCATCATCTCCTCGTCTACGGCCAGTCGGCCTGCAGTATCTATGATGACAAGGTTGTAGTCTTTCTGCTTGGCTTCCCTGACAGCGTTTCTGGCAATCTCAACGGGGTTCATGTTGCCTGGCTCAGTATAGACAGGCACGTCAATGCTTTCACCTACAACCTGCAGTTGGTTGATGGCGGCTGGACGATACACGTCACATGCCACGAGCAAGGGTTTGCGGTGTTTCTGTGTTTTCTGCCACAGGGCCAGTTTGCCGCTGAATGTGGTTTTTCCGGAACCTTGCAGACCGCTCATCAGAATGATGGCTGGGCGGTTCTCCAGCTTGAGGTCGGCGGCAGTACTGCCCATGAGCTCAGCCAGTTCGTCATGTACAATCTTGACAAGCAACTGTCCCGGCTTGACCGCAGTGAGCACATTCTGTCCCATTGCCTTCTCCTTTACCTGGTCGGTAAACGACTTGGCTACCTTGTAGTTGACGTCGGCGTCAAGCAACGCCCTGCGTATGTCCTTCAGTGTCTCGGCGACATTAATGTCGGTGATTTTTCCCTCACCTTTAAGTATCTTGAATGAACGTTCCAGTCTGGAAGATAGATTCTCAAACATGCTAAAAATCTTATTTTTTATTGTGATTAATTTACAAAGTTACGATTAAGCGAGTGAAAAGCCAAATTTATTTGAGCTTTTCCGAGCGAGAGTAACTAAAACAATAAGTTAAAGTTACGATTAAGCGTTGCTCTCTCCCGATAACGGGAGAGCCGGAGAGGGTGAAAAGACTATTGACGAAAAGCCAAATTTATTTGAGCTTTTTCAATCGTGAGAATACGGCGCTTGTCGACGCTTGACCCTTCAAGAACTAAAACAACAGGTAAAGTAACACTCTTAACT
>ONKB01000010.1 GCA_900318305.1 uncultured Prevotellaceae bacterium
CGAGATCATTTCGCCTGTCATTTTAAAGTCATTTGGCCTGTCCCAAGATTTGCCTTTGTCCCAAAATGGACAAAATCGCAGGCGGGGGGAAACGAGGGGAAATGGGGCAAAAAGGATTGATGGGGCGAATGGCCTCACAAGCCTCACCCCTTAACGGAACCTTAACCATAACGATAACCTTAACAGAAGCCCAAGGGGCGAGAGTTTTTTTCATACATTGAATTCATATTAAATAAGAAATATCACGTATCTTTGCGAAGTGAATCCCTCAAAAGCAGATGATCATGTTTTTTGCATCGAAGAAAACGCCACAGGATGCTCTCAGAAAGCAACTCGGCAAGGAGTTGTATGATGAGCTGTATCGCGCCCACCAAAGGGTGGAGGCGGCTTCACGTGGAGGAAGCAGCGACTGGGACGGAGGCGGCAACCCTCACAGGATGATGGAGGAAGACGACAGGGCAAGTGCGTGGCAGTTTTTTTCTGACCTCTGCAAGGCCCATGGTCTTGACCCCTATGAGTGCCGCGCCATATTTAACAGCTGAGAAACCAATTGATATCAGAGAATAATTTGTCACAATATGAAAATAAAATTTCTACTCTTAGCACTGGGAGTTCTCTTGCTCAACGCAACACAGGCCCGAACGATTACTGAGCAGGAGGCACAGGATGCTGCCCTGTCATTTCTGCAACAGCGTCATGCCGGCACCGCCAAAGCCAAAGCCGACAAGGTTTACAACTTGCAAGGGCAGCAACAGAAATCATTGCAGAAGGGTATCAACATCATCAAGATGAACAACGGCTCCGTGAAGAAAGTCATGGTGAAATAGGCTTCATCCCACACACTTTCATGCAGGATACTTTTGAAGATGTATCCTGCATTTTTTCCCCTCCAAAGAATATATCGGAAAAAATTTGTATATTTGCAAACAAACAAAACATTATCATTCAATAAAATATTTACAATTATGACAAAGAAATGGGTATGCCCTGTATGCGGCTATGTTTATGAAGGAGAGAATCCTCCTGAGAGATGTCCACAATGTAAAGTTCCCGGCTCAAAATTCACCTTGAAAGAGGCCGCCGAAGGCTTGGTATTTGCCTGCGAGCATGAGCTTGGAGTAGCAAAAGCTATTCCCGAAGGCGAAGAAGGCGCTTTTGTCCTCCAAGGACTAAAAGACCACTTCATGGCTGAGTGTAACGAAGTCGGCATGTATCTTGCCATGAGCCGTCAGGCCGATCGTGAAGGTTATCCAGAGGTAGCCGATGCATTCAAGCGCTATGCCTGGGAAGAGGCTGAGCATGCTGCCAAATTTGCTGAGCTGCTTGGCGAGATAGTATGGGACACCAAGACCAATGTCAAAGCCCGCATGGAAGCCGAGGAAGGCGCATGTGCCGCCAAACTGGAAATTGCCAAAGTGGCCAAAAAACTGAACCTGGATGCCATCCATGATACAGTTCATGAAATGGCAAAGGACGAAGCGCGCCATGGTGCCGGTTTCGAAGGCCTGTGGAAAAGATTCTTCAAATAAGATATCCCTGACTAAATAAAAAGGTGGCAACCAATTTTGCTTGGCTGCCACTTTTTTTTATATCAATACCCGCCCTGATTACACAAATAGGATTTCCTCGCCGTGGAACATAAAGTTGCCGCCTACACAGAATTCTGTCGCTGTAGCTGAAAACTGATCCTGAATGGTAAAGTGGATATGGCCGGCAAGAATTGCCTTGAGCAACGGCTCCTGTTTCAGGTATGCAATAAAGTCACGCGTCGTGGGGTCTTCTTTCTGAATCTTGTAGTCACCCGAAGGGTTAGGAATCTGGGCACTGGTCAGTTTGGAGGCTTCCCGCTTCCAGAACTTCACGTTGGCACGCCAGATGTTGTCAGTATGGAACGGGACATGCATGCATAATACAATAGGCAGACCTTTTTTCACCTCTTTTTTGAATAGTTTTACCTGTTCCTTGGTGACATATCCATACACATCGTCCAGGGTGACGAAATTAACACCATTGACTACCTGTGACTGAAGAGAGATATTAAAAGGATATACACTTTGCAACTGTTTGCGTGACAAATCCTTATAGGCCTCTGTACGGGTCTCCTTCACTTCGCTCAGCCCCATTGACGGAGAAAACTCGTGGTTACCCATACAACCCACCATATTTTCACCAAAATACTTCTTCACCAAGTCATAGTTGGCTTCACTTTGCCAGTCTATCACGTCTCCAGTATGAACAACATAATCCACATTGTCACGTGCCCAGTCTAACGAGTCGCGCAAAGCCTCCTCCTGACGTCCTCCAAAAGTCCTGGTGCGTTTTGTGTGCAACGTCTGCTTTTTCTCATTCTCGTGAGGATAGGCTGCGGTAAGATGGGTATCCGAGATATGCAGGATGGAAAATGGTTTTTCCAGCCCGATATTAACCGTAGCGTAACTCAACATCAAGCGCTCGTACCGTCCACGCTTGGGAAATACCGACGGGTCATCATCGGCCACTGCCGGCAACTGGGATGTTGCAATAATAGCTCCCATACCAGCCATTCTCTTCAAGAAACTCCTTCTGCTAACTTTTTCTTTCATACCAGATATAATTTTGTTTTCACAAAGTTCCGAAAAAAACTTGGAATCTGCAAACATTTCCCACTGTGATACACTATTTCTTTTCATTTGCACTATAAAGAACTGGCTCACACAATCAAAGAACTACCAATTTTAGATAACGGAATATATTTCGTAACTTTGCAACAAGAAAAAGGACTTTTGATGGTTTTCCCCAGGAATTTTGAAACGAAAATAGGCTTCAATGAGGTACGTACCGCCATCCGTGGACGCTGCTTGTCATCGCTCGGCGCTGAGATGGCTGACCAGATTGCGTTCCATAATGATTCGGTAGTTATCAACGAGCTACTGGAGCAAGTGCGTGAGTTCCACAGAATCATGGAAGACGAAGAGGAATTCCCTGAGGAGAATTTTCTGGATATGCGCAGCAACCTTGTGCGAATCCAGCTCAAGGGAAGCTATCTGGATGAATCAGAACTTTATGCCCTGAAGACTTCTCTAACCACCATCAGCCACATCATTAAGTTTTTGGACACCGGCAATGCTGACAGCGATGAGGAGAAAGACATCAAATATCCTTCCCTGCACAAACTGACCAGGAATATTGCCGTTTTCCCCTCCATCATAGAGCGTATTGAACGTGTTCTCAACAAATTCGGCAAAATCAAGGATGACGCTTCCCCCGAGCTATTAAAAATCAGGACAAGCATCAACAACACAAAGAAGAGCATTACCATCAGTCTGCGCTCCATTCTCCACAATGCCCAGCAGAACGGCTATGCTCCAGAGGATGCCTCCCCTACCATCCGCGACGGACGTCTGGTCATCCCAATATTCACCTCACTCAAACGTAAAATCAATGGTATCGTCCATACTGAGTCAGCAACAGGGAAGACTGTCTTCATGGAACCCTCAGAGGTTGTAGAAGCCAACAATAATATCCGCACCCTGGAGGCAGCAGAATTAAGAGCCGTCATTGCCATCCTTCAGGAAATCAGCGACTTTATCCGCCCTGAGATAGAATCCATACTAGATTCTTATCGCTTTTTAGGAATTATTGACCTCATCCGTGCCAAGACAATCTATGCTAACCATATTGGTGGCATAGAACCTCATGTTGAAGACAAGCCAACGCTTGACTGGCAGAAAGCTTTCCACCCTCTCGTCATTGAGAGTCTGCGCCGCCGCAACAAGAAGATGATCCCCTTAGACATCACCCTTACCCCAGAGAATCGCATCCTGCTCATCTCTGGTCCTAATGCCGGAGGCAAATCCGTCACGCTGACAACAACAGGACTGCTACAATATATGCTGCAATGCGGCATTTCCATTCCTGTTGCAGAGAGTTCCCGTGTGGGTATCTTCAAAAGCATCTTCCTGGACATCGGTGATGAGCAAAGTATCGAAGACGAACTGAGCACCTATTCAGGCCATCTCTATAATATGAAAAACATGATGCGGTCGTCTGATGCAGACAGTCTTATCCTCATTGACGAGATCGGCGGTGGAACAGAGCCCCAGATAGGTGCTGCCATAGCACAGGCTATGCTTCACCGTTTCCTCACCAACCAGACTTGGGGCATCATCACTACCCACTACCAGAGCCTCAAATACTTTGCCCAGGAGAACGAGGGCATCGTCAATGGTGCCATGCTGTATGACAGAGCTGAGATGCAACCGCTTTTCCAACTCCAGATTGGCATGCCTGGCAGTTCCTTTGCCATTGAGATAGCCCGTAAGATAGGACTTCCCCAAGAGGTAATTGACGAGGCTTCACAGGCCATCGGCTCCGATTATATCCAAAGCGACAAATATCTACAAGACATTGTCAGAGACAAACGTTATTGGGAAAACAAACGCCAGGGCATACACCAGAAAGAAAAACACCTTGATGAACTCATAGGACGCTATGAACATGATCTCAGCGACTTGGCATCAAAACGCAAGAGTGTCATTCAGGATGCACAGGAAAAAGCTGAGTCAATCATAAAGGAAAGCAATGCCAAGATAGAAAATACCATCCGCACTATCCGCGAGGCTCAGGCCCAGAAAGAAGAAACAAAGAAAGCCCGCCAACAACTTGCCTCATTTAAGGACAACATCAATGATCAGGCCAAAGACGAAGAAGACGCCATTGCCCGCAAAGCCGAACAAATCAGACAACGCCGGCTGAGACACGAGCAACGCAAAATGGAGAAAACCCGTGGAAACAGCACCATTGAACCAACTCCCCAGACTGCTCCCATTGTCATCAAACATGACAATGCATCTCTACGAAAAGGCAGTTATGTCAAAATACTTGGACAGGACTCTGTTGGACGCATTGACAAAATTAATGGCAACAATGCCATCGTCATTATCGGCAACATGTATCTCTCCCTCAAGACATCCATGCTCACTGCCACAGACAAGCCTAAAGATGAAGAGCGCCCCATCAGGTCATTTCTCAGCCGCTCCACCCGAGAGAATATATCCGAGAAATCACTCAACTTCAAACCTGATATTGATGTGCGTGGCATGAACGGCAACGAAGCCGTCAATGCCGTCACCTATTTCGTTGAGGATGCCATTCTATTGGGTATCACTCCATTGCGCATACTCCATGGTACCGGGACTGGCTATCTGCGACAAGTTATACGTCAATATCTGGATACCGTTCCCCAGGTCAAAAGATACCACGACGAACACATACAACTCGGTGGAGCAGGTATCACAATCGTCGAACTCTAACTTTTTTTCTTCTCCCTAAAATCCGCAACTAATAGTCATTCGGACTAATTTCGCCGTCTCGCCCTCCATCTGAGGAATCTACATCCAGAATGGTCAAAAGGTGCTGGTTAAGTGAGAGTAGGACACAGAGCTTGCTCATGTGTTTTGCCGAACGTGAAGCAGCTCGACGAAAGTCA
>ONKB01000061.1 GCA_900318305.1 uncultured Prevotellaceae bacterium
AAATGCAGATAATGCCAGAAATTACAGTTCGTGTGATTCTTTGTTGTTGGGCAGCCAATGTGGTGCGCATACGTTTCCGTATATAGATGTTCAAAACGATAATGCAATAGTCGAGCATGAGGCAACAACATCCAAGATATCAGAGGAGCAGCTCTTTTACTGCAATCAGCGTGGCATACCTATGGAGGATGCTGTGTCTTTGATAATTGGCGGCTATGCGAGGAATGTCTTAGATAAATTGCCGATGGAATTTGCTGTAGAGGCACGAAAATTGCTTTCTGTTTCCCTGGAAGGCTCTATAGGATAGTATGGAACATATAATTATTATATTTGTCTTGGTTCTTTTCAATGCTTTTTTCTCTCTTTCCGAGGTGGCATTGATTTCTGCGCGCAAGAATCGCCTAAAGTTGGATGCACAGGCTGGAAACAAGTCGGCAAAGATGGCTCTTAAGTTGCGTGAAGACCCTGATTTGTTCCTTTCAACGGCACAAATAGGTATAACCATTGTATCTATTTTAACAGGTATTTATACCAGTGCAGAACTTGCTGATGATGTTGCAAATATAATAGCGGAATATGGAGTGTCATATCAGAAGGCTCTGATTATGGCGCAAACCCTTATCTTGATTGTCGCGACGTACTTGCAATGTGAATTGGGTGAGCTTTTCCCCAAACGTGTAGGTATTGACATGGCCGATTCTATGGCGCGATGGTGTGCGGCTCCCATGATATTCTTCTCGCGGTTGATGAAACCTTTTGTCTGGTTCCTTTCAGTGAATACAGAGGCATTGATAAAGATTTTCAATTTGCAGAAAGAGGATAACCATGTGACGGAGGATGAAATAAAATCCGTTATTCAGGAAGGCATGGAAAGCGGTGAGGTGGATCAGGTTGAACAAGATATTATGGAGAGGACACTGGCTTTAGGTAATCAACGAATTAGTTCTCTGATGACATATCGTACCGACATCGTGACTTTAGATGTCAATATGACTGTATCCGCAATAGAAGAAGTTATACAAAAGGCCCCCTTTGTTACCTATCCAGTTGTTGATGGGGATATTGAGAATGTGTTAGGATTGGTAACGTTGAAAGATCTCGTGACGAGGATGAATAAACCTGGCTTTTCATTGCGTGATAATATGTTACAACCACTTTACCTTCCAGAGAACATCACCGTATATAAGGCTTTGGAGCATTTGAAGCGAAGCCATTATCATGTTGCATTGATATGTGATGAATTTGGAGCTGTTGAGGGTATAATAACATTCCGTGACATTTTTGAAGGCTTGGTGGGAAATATAACTGAGCAGTCAGAAGAACCTGATATCATAGAAAGGAAAGACAAAGTCAGCTGGGTGGTAAGTGGCCAGTGTTCTTTTTTTGACTTCCTGGCATATTTTGACGAGACGGTTAATTTTGATGCCGATTTTAATACTGTAGCCGGACTGTTACTCACTCTGTTGGATCATATTCCTCAGATAGGGGAGGAATGTGAATGGCATACTTTCCATTTCCGGATTGTCCAGATGGACGGCAACAGGATTGATAAGATAGTGGTTTTCAGGGTTCCTGAAAAAAACGATGTAGCTTAATTAGTTGTTTTTATCGGATGATAATTTTGCAACTGCTGGTTTTGTCACCAGCAGCGTGTATGATATTCAATCCACTAGCCAGTCCTTGTGCCGGGAAGGTGACTCGTTTCTGTCCCTTTAACAACGGAATGCGCTTTGTCAGTTGTCCCATACTATTAATGATGGTGATTTCGTGTGCTTTGCTGTCTTTGTCCAGTTCAACAGTGATATTCTCAGAATGGTTAGCAACAGTCGGGAATGCAGTCAAACGGGCAGGTGCCATTTTTACTTTTTTTATATCTGCTGTTTTTCTATTGATGCGGTAGAACATGGTTTGTGATTTGCCGTTTTTCTGACCATCAAAGGCAAGGTATGTTTTTTCGCCAATAGAAATAATGTAAATGCAAGAAGGATTGGCATTGGCTGTAAACTCCTCTTCGAAGTTCAGTTCCTTGACGATGGTTCCATTGGATGAGACCACCTGAAAACCTGCCAGTGCCAGTTTTGATTTTTCGGAAATCACAGTGGAACGTTGCGTCACAATACTTTGTTCTCCATAGATCGGGTCCTCTGTCACGGAGTAATAATCATCGAAACCCTCAGTTGCCAGGGTGTATTTTGGAATGATGTACTCAAACGCCTCATCGTCATTAAACAGAGTCTGTGATGCCTCGAAGTAATAATTAGCACGTCCGTCTCCATTGTTCAGGTTGATGTTGCACAGTTTCAGCCGCCGGAGTTCCGACTGCCTGTTCTCGACATGTGTTCCTGTGATGTGCCATTCTGTATAATCAATGGTATATGTAATAAGGCAGGTAACTACTTGTCCTTTGAAGCAACGGTAATATACTCTATGATATTTTTTACCAAAGAAATTATGATGGAAATAGTCGTTAGGATTTTCGCTGTTTATTCTTATGAGACTATCTCCATTGGCTTCTTTTGTAATAATTAATTGTGATTCGTCAAAAGTGGGATCAAGATTTTCCTGATTGACAAGCCATACTGTGTATGTAGTCTGTCCGTAAAGAGGTTGCTCTACAGCTTTGATGCTATCTATTTCCCTTTCCTCATCCTGCAGAATCAACTGGTAGTTGAAGGTTTTAACCTGTCCCATGTTGATGGTCTTGACCAGATTGATGTCATCGTCATATATCAGCAAGTTTCTTTCCTCTGTGTCATCATACAAGGTCAGCATAGGGGTGTTCCTGTATGTGAACTCTTTGGGGATGGACAGTGCAATGCGTTCAGGGTATCCCATATCCAGTTGTCCTATAGCTTTAATTTGCGCATGAGTCACAGAAATAGCTGATAATAGGAGGATGCATGCTGTTATTATGAGTTGCTTTAATGTATTCATGTATTTGATTGCTTAGAACATTGGTGAAAGGATTCTGATAAAGGACTCAATTATTCGTACCCATATTTTGCGGTTTTTCCATTCTTGAACATCAATTCTTCTACAATCCGATAATGCTTCGTTGAATTTTGATATATAAGACATGGTGAATTCTTTGTTGTAAATGAATGCGCTATCTTCAAATGTATCCAGCATACTGCGGAAATCCAAGTTGGCTGATCCGATAGAGCAGAAATAATCATCAGCTAGAAGCACTTTTGAATGAAGCATACCCTTGGTATATAGAAGAATCTCCACACCAGCTTTCAGCATATCACCAAAATAGGACCGGTTGCACCATGTCATCCAAAAGCCTCCAGGTTTTTCCGGTAGCATGATTTGCACTTTGACACCACTCATGGATGCTGTTTGCAATGCTTCGATCAGTGAAGGAGTCGGCATAAAATAGGGGGTCTGGATGAGTATGGATTTCTTTGCTGTGTGTATAATCTTATTGTAGCTCATCATAATAGTCGGCCATTGTGAGAATGGGGCCGATGATACGATTTGCATAAGTAGTTCTTTTTGGTTGTTTTGTGGAATGGTAGGATAATAAGAGGGGTCGGAAATAATCTCTTTAGTGGCAAAGAGCCAGTCAATCAGAAATAGGAGTTGAATGCCATAGGTGCCGCTTCCTTGTACTTTGATTTCAGTGTCATACCAGATCTTTCCTTTTACAGGTCTTACATATCGTTTGGCGATGTTCATGCCTCCAATATAACCTATGGTACCATCAATGACAACGAGCTTCCTATGGTTACGGTAGTTGATTCTGTGGGCAAAGCGGTGAAAGCGCACTGGGAGGAAATTGACAGTTTTTACTCCGGCTTTATTCATGCTTGAAAAGAATTGCTTGCTTACACCCCAACAACCCACATCATCGTAGATGAGTCGTACTTCAACACCGCGTTTTGCCGCATCAACAAGAGCGTCACGGACAAGCCTTCCTATACTGTCATTTTCAAATATAAACAACTCAAGATGAATGTGGTGTTTTGCCTGCCTGATGTCTTGGATCAGGTTCAGGATAAAGTTCTCCCCTGTGGTATAAGTCTCAATCTGATTTTGGCTAAAGGTAAGAGCGTGATTCTGATGCTCAAGGAAGTGTATTAGTGTATGGTCAAATTCAGAGTAGTCTATTGTTTTTTCTATCGAAACATATTTTGAAAGGAGTTTGTGGCTCAATTCGTCAAGACTTTTCCTTGAGAGGATTTTTTCCCGTCGGATATCCTGTCCGAAGAAATAATAAAAAAGTAGTCCGATGACAGGAATCGTCATGATGACGAGTATCCATGCGATGGTTTCATAGGGCTGGTGGTTATCAAGTACGACCTCGATGACAGCACTTGCCGCAATAATAATGTAAAGACTTATGATAGCTATAATAATCCAGAAAAACATGATGATATTACTTTCGAAAGACAAATGTATGAATTTTTGATTGTAAACGGGTAATGGATACTGTATTTTCAAATTAAAAATTGTACTTTTGTTTATAGAATAATTAAAGAGTAGTCATCATGCCGATAACATTAGGAAATAGCGACACACTTTATATAAGAATAGGAAAAGGCCGTTTTGTGTTTACCTGTTATGATCGTGTCAAGGATAATACATTGAATTATCGTTGTTTTGACGTGAATAAAAACATGTCTCTCAATGCGAATATGCACAAGGCTCTGGCATCCCATGCCTTGATGGGCGAGGGGAGAGGACGTGTATACGTAAGTGTTGATACGCCGGTGACACTTGTGCCTCTTAATGAGTTTGACGATGAGGAGATGCCCAATATATATTCCTATAATTTCCCCGATGAGAATAATCGTATGCATGTCTTTTATGATATGTTGCCTTTACAAAATGCGGTCATGCTGGGTGCAGTGGATAAGGATTTGGAGCATACTATTTTGGAAACATATCCAGGTGCGACATTCCATCCTTCCTTGACGCCACTTATTCTTCATTATGCCTCGTTGTGCGACAACACGTCTCAGTCAGGAAAGATGTTTGTGTCCTTTATGGAAGATGACATGACCATTGCATGCTTCCGGGGTAATAAGATTTCTTTACTCAACACTTTCTCGGGTGTTAAGAACATAGAGAATGCGTTATACTATACGCTCTCGGTAGCTCGCCAGGGGAATATTAATCCTGAGTCTTATGAAGTGTACATAGTAGGGAATGGTGCTTTAGAGTCATCCATGTGTAAAGAACTCCACAAGTATCTTCCCCAAACATTCCTGTTTGAACCCGAAAATGCTATTCGTCGTTATGTGCAGGTTTTGGAGGATAATTTACCTTACGACATGATAGTTTTGTTGCTGAAAGCGTATTAGACAGATGAGAGTTATCACAGGGAAATATAAAGGCCGTCATTTTGTTGTGCCCCATTCTTTCAAGGCGCGACCTACAACCGATTTCGCTAAGGAGAATATTTTCAATGTTCTCAGGGGCTATGCTGACTTTGATGGTCTGTCGGTCTTGGACTTGTTTGCTGGTACCGGTAGTATTTCCCTGGAATTTTTGTCCCGTGGATGTTCACGTGTTGTTTCTGTTGAGAAAGATTATCAGCATTGTGCGTTTATTCGCAATGTGTTTCAAAAACTGAACGATTCTGCCGCATGTCTGCTCCAGGCTGACGTGTTGCGTTATTTGCCGAGATGTACTGAGGAGTTTGATATTGTCTTTGCTGATCCTCCTTATACTTTGCGTGAGTTGGCTTCGCTGCCTGATTTGGTCTTGTGCGGAGTTGTTGTAGCCCCTGGAGGTATTTTTGTTCTTGAACATGGTAAGGATAACGACTTTTCCTGCCATCCGGCATTTGTGGAACATCGTGAATACGGCAGTGTGAATTTTACTATATTCAGGAAAAATGCTCAGTGATGCTTTCCTTCAATGTTTTCGCCACGAATTTCCTTATGAATTGACACCCAAGCAAGAGGAGGTGGCGGCGAGTCTCTGTGAGTTTGTCTTTTCCGACGAGCCGCTGGGGGTGTATATATTACGAGGCTATGCGGGAACTGGTAAGACACTGCTGGTTTCAGCGCTGGTCCGTGTTATGAAAAAACTGGAGCGCGAAGTTGTCCTTCTGGCACCAACTGGACGTGCCGCAAAAGTCTTCTCTGTCAATTCTGGATATCCTGCTTATACAATCCATAAACAGATATACCGCCAGCGGACATTTGATGGAGATGAGAGCCGTTTTGATTTGGACAGGAATACATATCAGGATACATTGTTCATTGTTGATGAGTCGTCAATGATTTCTGCCAAAACAGATGAGTATTCCATATTCGGCTCTGGCAACCTCCTGCATGACTTGCTGAATTATGTCTATCGTTCCAAAGGTTGTCGCTTGTTGTTTGTGGGCGATAATGCCCAGTTGCCTCCTGTCGGTGATGACAGGAGTCCAGCCTTGCAGGTGTCTGTTTTTTCGGAACTGGGATTTCATGTGAACTGTTTCCAATTGACAGAGGTGATGCGTCAGGCGGAGGGCAGTGGCGTGTTGGCCAATGCCACGATGCTTCGCCAGAGGATTAATATTGAAGATGTCTATGATCTTCCTGTGATTGACGCACAGGGGTATGACGATATTTTCTGTCCTCCTGGTGATGAGATGCTTGAAAAACTGCAGGAAAGCTATGAAAAGACAGGACAGGAACAGACGATAGTCTTGACCCGTTCAAATAAACAGGCGAATGCATATAATCAAGGCATACGTTCCAGCCTTCTTGGACGTGAAGGAGGACTACAGCGAGGGGATATGATAATGGTTGTACGCAACAATTATTATTGGATAGAGTTACTGATTGCTTCATTGAAGCAGCAGAAATCCTGCGAGATGGTTCCTATGGACTTTATTGCCAATGGTGATATTGCTGAGGTAACCCGTGTGGAAAATGAACTGGAATTGTTTGGTTTCCGTTTCGCTGATGTTTCATTGAACTTTCCTGATTATGATGGTTTTGAAATGAATCATGTCAGGGTGCTTTTGGATACCCTGACATGCGATGGACCTTCCTTGTCAAGAGAGAAAGAACAGGAACTTTATTGGCGTGTCTCAGAAGATTATGCCGATGTGCGGAATAAGAAAGAGAGAATCAAAAAGATACGCCAGGATGCTAACTTCAATGCCTTGCAGATAAAATACGCCTATGCAGTGACATGCCACAAAGCGCAAGGCGGTCAATGGACAAATGTCTTTCTTGACCAGGGATGGTTGCCACCCGACGGTATAGATGTTAGCTATTACCGATGGCTTTACACAGCTTTCACTCGTCCTACAGGAAGCCTTTATCTTTTATCATGGCCGGAACAGCAGATGTGTATCCAGTCAAGTGAAACTGTTCTTTAATGCAGTCAGCTTGATATGTCCGGAATATAAAAAAGTTCTTCACTGGATATTAGGAAGAACTTTTGAGGGAAATTTGATGTGGAGAATATCGGAATCGAACCGATGACCTCTTGCATGCCATGCAAGCGCTCTAGCCAGCTGAGCTAATCCCCCAAATCTCCCTGCAAATTTACAAGAAACTATTTATGCTGCAAAGGAAAAACAAGTATTTTTTTTATTGCTGTCAGAAAAATCATTGGTTTAGTCATCTTATAGGTCCGGTCTGCTGAATCTCGCTTTTTCCCCGCCTGCGATTTTGTCCATTTTGGGACAAAGGCAAATCTTGGGACAGGCCAAATGACTTTAAAATGACAGGCGAAATGATCTCG
>ONKB01000026.1 GCA_900318305.1 uncultured Prevotellaceae bacterium
CATCCGGGCTCCATTCTCCCCTAACAAAAAAGATCAGCCTCGCAGTTAAGTCAGAGACAGAAAAATTATCCTGTTATAAACATTCGGACTCACATTGGTTTTTGGGGTTTCTACCCTACGAACGAAATTCCGCACCAATTTTTCTGCTCTACATGTTTATATTACGTAACTTTGTGATAATTATTAAATCCTTACTCATGAGATTTTTCTCCAAGCTCCCGACTTCGAATATCTCCGACCTTACACTTCAGCTCAAGATAAAAGGGCAGAATATAGATAACGTAGAAATCAGGTCGTCTTTCTTTCCCGCAGAATGGTTCCCTCAAAGTGGTGTGCAGTTGACATGGCCACACGCAGGAACCGACTGGAAAGATATGCTTGATGAAGTAACCCAGTGCTACATTCAAATTGCCTATGAAATCAGCACTGAAGAAAAGCTGCTTATTGTCGCTCCAGACATTGAAGACGTCAAAACTCTATTATCCCCAAAACTGCCCCAAAAAGTCTTAAACAACATCATATACTGCCAATGTCCTACCAATGACACATGGGCACGCGACCATGGTTTTATCACTGTCTTTGCCGAGAACAAGCCAGAACTGCTGGATTTCCACTTCAACGGATGGGGAGAAAAATTCCCTGCCGGCCTCGACAACGCCATAAACAAAAATGTTTACGACAATGGCATATTGCGTGGAGAATATGTTGACTGTCTGGACTTCGTATTGGAAGGAGGCGCCATTGAAAGCGATGGCAGGGGAACTCTGCTTACTACCCTTGATTGTCTGCTGCACCCTAAAAGAAACCCATGCCTCAGCCAGGCAGACATTGAGGAGCGGCTAAAAAGGCAGCTACATTGTCACCGCATCCTGTGGCTGAGACACGGACACCTCATCGGAGATGATACTGACGGGCATATTGACACCCTCGCCCGGTTCTGTCCGAACAACACCATTATATATACCCAATGTTCCGATAAGCTTGACGAGCATTTTGAGGAGTTGAATCTCATGGAACAGGAAATCCAGGACCTGCGTACCACCCATGACGAACCCTATACCCTCATTGCCCTTCCATTACCCGACCCTATTGTACATAATGGGGAAAGACTGCCTGCTACTTACGCCAATTTCTTAATAATGAACAATAAAGTTCTTGTTCCTGCTTACAATCAGCCTCATAACGACGAAATGGCAATAAAAAGGATTCAGGAAGCGTTTCCCAAACATGAAATCAAGGGCATAAACTGCCTGCCGCTCATTAAGCAACACGGCAGTTTGCATTGCATCACAATGCAATTTCCCGCCAATATCATAAAATAGTCTTATCTTTGTTCTTGATTACAGGTATATATGTCTATGCATAACAAGATTATTAAGACGGGTATTATCCAGCAACATAATACGGATAACATAGCCGGCAACCGCGAGAGACTCTCAGAAAAGATTGAATTGTTAGCACAACAAGGAGCTGGGCTCGTTGTTCTGCAAGAGCTTCACGACAGTCTGTATTTCTGCCAGACAGAAAACACCAGTACTTTTGATCTCGCAACAGAAATACCAGGAAATATCACCGATTTTTATTCTGACATTGCCCGCAGAAACCACATCGTACTTGTCACATCTCTTTTTGAGCGCAGGTTGGCAGGTCTCTATCACAATACGGCAGTAGTGTTTGAGAAAGACGGCAATATAGCCGGCACCTACCGCAAGATGCACATCCCAGATGACCCGGGTTATTACGAGAAATTCTATTTTGCTCCCGGCGATACAGGATTTGAGCCCATACACACCAGCATAGGTACCCTGGGTGTCATGGTATGCTGGGACCAGTGGTATCCTGAGGGAGCCAGAATAATGGCTTTAAAGGGCGCAGAACTGCTGATTTACCCTACTGCCATAGGTTATGATGCAAACGACACTGCCGAAGAGCAGCAACGCCAGAGAGAAGCCTGGATAACCATACAGCGCAGTCATGCCGTTGCCAACGGCTTACCTGTTGTCAGCGTTAATCGTGTGGGCTTTGAACCTCATCCCGACAATCACTCAGAGGGCATACTCTTTTGGGGAAACAGCTTCGTGGCTGGTCCTCAGGGAGAGTTCTTATACCAATGCAGTAACGAGAAAGAGGAAATTGCAGTCGTTGATATCAGCATAAGTCGCAGTGAAGAGGTCAGAAGATGGTGGCCATACCTCCGTGACAGAAGAATTGACGCCTATCCTGACATTTTACAACGTTGTGCTGACAAAAACAGCCGGAAATCTGACAAAAACAGATAAAAGGCCTCTCATATTATATTTTATGTGCCTTTGACTGCGCCCAACGTTATCACCATTTCAAATTTTATATCTATTTTTGCACAAGAAACAGAATCTCATTCCTTTGATGAGCAAGATACGTTTTACCAAGATGCATGGTGCCGGCAACGACTACATCTATGTCTACACGCCAGAGAACCCAATTGCCAACCCTGGGGAAGTTGCCCTTGAATGGAGCAAGTTCCACACAGGAATTGGCAGTGACGGACTAATACTGATTGGCAATTCCAATGTTGCCGACTTCTCCATGAGAATGTTCAACAATGACGGTTCTGAGGGCAGGATGTGCGGCAACGGCATCCGTTGTGTCGGAAAATTTGTTTACGAACACCGTCTTACCCGCAACAAGACCATCAGCGTAGAAACATTAGCCGGCATAAAAACCGTACAGGTGCATGTTGAATGCGACGATACCGTTTCTGGTGCCACAGTGGACATGGGGGAACCCATCCTATCTGACAAATCCCTGTTAGCCACCCCTGACGGCAGCATGAAACGTGGCGACATCTGCATATCCGGAAAAAAATACACAGGTACTTTTGTCTCGATGGGCAGTCCTCATTTTGTCATCTTCGTAGATGACATCAACCAAATCTCTTTGGCAGAAGAAGGCGCTACGATTGAGCGGTGCGACTTGTTTCCACAGGGATGCAACATTGAGTTTGCACAGATTCGTGCTGACAAATCTATTCGCGCCAGAGTATGGGAAAGAGGTTCCGGCATTACGTTAGCTTGTGGTACAGGAGCATGCGCCGTTGCTGTTGCTGCTTTCCTCAACGGCAAAAGCGGCCGGCAGGCAACCGTCGCCATGGATGGCGGCAACTTGTCCGTTGAATGGAACTCAGCAGACAATCACGTTTATATGACAGGCCCATCTGTAACAGTATTTGAAGGTGAAATCAATTTATAATAATTATAATAAGTCAATTTAGAACTCGCTCTGAACGAACGCGACCATTTATCAACTTCAACAAGTTTAGGGCACAAAAAAATTATTATGGCAAATTTAAGATTCAACGTAGTTGAGAAAGCTTTCGGGAAGAAGGCTTTAGAGATTAAGGCTCCCGCTGAGAGGCCTTCAGAGTATTTCGGGAAATACGTATTCAATCAGCAGAAGATGTTCAAGTATCTGTCTCTGGACGTTTACACCAAACTGCGCGATGTTATTGACAATGGTTCCTACCTTGATTTGGAGGTAGCCGACAAGGTGGCTGAAGGCATCAAGAACTGGGCAATTGAGATGGGTGTAACCCATTGCACACACTGGTTTCAACCTCTCACAGAAGGTACTGCAGAAAAACACGATGCCTTCCTGGAGCACGACCTCAAGGGTGGCATGATTGAAGAATTCTCGGGGAAAGAACTCGTACAGCAAGAGCCCGATGCCTCATCGTTCCCCAGCGGAGGAATACGTTGCACCTTTGAGGCACGCGGCTATTCGGCATGGGACCCATCCTCTCCTGTTTTCATCATCGGCGACACCCTGATGATTCCTACCATTTTCATTTCCTACACAGGCGAGGCTCTCGACTACAAGGCACCTCTGAAGAAAGCTCTGGCAGCCGTCAACAAGGCAGCCACTGAGGTATGTCAGTTCTTTAACCCTGAAGTCAGGAAAGTTCAGGCCAACCTCGGATGGGAACAAGAGTATTTCTTGGTTGACGAAGATCTTTATGCCGCCCGGCCAGACCTCCTGCTCACCGGACGCAGTCTGATGGGGCACGATTCTGCCAAGAACCAGCAAATGGAGGACCACTACTTCGGTGCTATCCCGACAAGAGTCGCAGAGTTCATGAAAGACCTGGAGATTCAGGCCCTGGAATTAGGCATACCATGCAAGACCCGTCACAACGAAGTCGCCCCCAATCAGTTTGAATTGGCTCCGATATACGAAGAATGCAATCTTGCTGTTGACCACAACATGTTGATCATGTCATTGATGCGCAAAATTGCCCGAAAGCATGGTTTCCGCTGTCTGCTTCACGAAAAGCCCTTCAAGGGCATCAACGGCAGTGGCAAGCACTGTAACTGGTCGCTTTCTGCAGACAACGGTATACTGCTTCATGCTCCGGGGAAAGACCCTTCAGGCAGTTTGCGCTTTATCACTTTCATTGTCGAG
Source organism: uncultured Prevotellaceae bacterium (assembly GCA_900318305.1). Taxonomy (GTDB): domain Bacteria; phylum Bacteroidota; class Bacteroidia; order Bacteroidales; family Bacteroidaceae; genus UBA6382. The sequence goes on from ONKB01000026.1 coordinate 4,438, forward strand.
ACACTTATGGCTGTCTATAGGCACAACGGTTTGTTGAAGGCATCTATCATCAGTGCCAGCAACCAGCACCGGTTAGGTGCCAACGAGGCTCCTCCCGCCATTATCTCCTCTTTCCTGGGTAAGCAACTGACGGAGATATTAGGGAAAATTGAAACATCAGACTCCAATACGATGGAGACCATAAAAGGCAAGGAAAAACTCCATCTGGATATCCCACAGATACCAGACTTGAGTATTGACAACACTGACCGCAACCGCACCTCGCCTTTCGCCTTCACCGGAAACCGCTTCGAATTCCGCGCAGTAGGTTCTCAAGCCAACTGTGCAGCAGCCATGATTGTGCTCAATACTGCCGTAGCTGAAGCCCTTACCGATTTCAAGACCCGTGTCAATCAGCTCATCTCTCAGGGCACAGACAAAAACGCAGCCATTCTCACCATCTTACGCGATGACATCAAAACTATTAAGCCTATTCTTTTTGAGGGCAACGGGTATTCTGACGAGTGGAAAGCCGAGGCTCAGAGGAGAGGACTTGACTGTGAGACCAGCTGTCCTGTCATATATGACAATTATCTCTCCGAGTCATCTGTCGCCATGTTTGAGAAGATGAACGTCATGAAGCGTTATGAACTTACAGCACGCAACGAAATCAAATGGGACACCTTCACCAAGAAGATTCAGATTGAGGCACGTGTATTCGGCGACCTGGCGATGAATCACATCATCCCCATTGCCACACGCTACCAGAGCATGCTCATTGACAACGTACACAAGGTTGCCAGTATTTTCCCAGAGGAAGAAGCCCGGAAACTTAATACCGACAACTTGGCTCTGATAACAAAAATCTCGGCCCACACCAGTTTCATTATTGAGAATATACACAAGATGGTTGAGGCTCGCAAAGTTGCCAACAAGGTTGAGAATACCCGTGAGAAAGCTATTCTCTATCACGACAAAGTGGCACCATTCCTTGAGAGCATACGCTACCATATTGACAAACTTGAACTGATTGTAGCTGACGATATGTGGACTCTTCCCAAATACCGCGAACTCCTATTCATCAGATAGTTTATCTCTCATATCTAAAACAACAGAGAGAACCGCTGCAAAATATATTACGGCGGTTCTCTCTGTTTTAGTCCAGGACTATTATCATAATATCACCCTGGCTGTATACTCTTTCTTCTCCCTAATATATTTTATCTCCACTTCATCGCCTGGCCTATGGCGTGCCAGAGCCTCCTGAAGGTCTGTAAAGTTCGTCACCCTGCGTCCTCCCAGCGACACAATAACATCGTATGTCCTCATGCCCGCTTTTTCGGCTGGACTCCCGCTAATGACCTCAGCAACCAACACGCCCTGTCTAACTCCAAGTTTTTTTATCAGTTCCCTCATGCGCGCCATCTGACTGTCGTCCATTTTAAGGCTGGTACCCAGTGTGCCACCCGATATGCCCAGCACAGCACGTTGCACTTTGCCTGTGGTTTTCAAGTCATACACCACTTTCTTCATGATGGCAGTCGGTATGGCAAATCCGTAGCCACTGTATGAACCAGTCGGGGAATACAGCATGGCATTTACCCCCACAAGCTGCCCTCTCGCATTCACCAAAGCCCCTCCCGAGTTGCCAGCATTGATGGCAGCATCGGTTTGGATAAAACTTTGTATGGCAGGTGTCCTTCCATCGGAGGAAGTTGTGCTCAAACTCCTTGCCTTAGCACTCACAATACCTGCCGTAACCGTGGAATTCAACTCAAACGGATTTCCCACAGCAAGCACCCATTCTCCCACTTTCAACTCATCGGAGTTACCTATAGGAATAGTCGGGAAATCCTCTCCCTTGATTTTTATCAGTGCCAGATCGGAAGCTGCGTCAGCGCCTATCAGACGTCCTCTATAAGTACGTTCGTCGTTCAATTTGACAGTTATCTCATCCGCACCGTCCACAACATGATGATTGGTCACAATATATCCGTCTTTTGAAATGATTACACCCGAGCCGAAACCCACACGTGGCTGTGTCTGTATTTCATATTGTTGTCCACGGCCATTACCGAAAAAATAATCCCAGAAACTGGGCCTTTCCTCTACAATCCGTGTTTTGCCAGTCTGAGTCGCCTTGATATGAACAACGGCATGCACCGCTGTCTCCGCAGCTGCCGTAAGATCCACTCTTGCAGGTTCTCCCGTTACCATCGTTTCCTTCTGACGTCCGTCTTCTTCCCATATTTTTCCTGCAGGGTCATTTCCTTTATTCTCCTTTTGGCAGGCACCAAGACACACAAGTCCTGTCACCATTATCGCCATTATCCTGAAAAAACTTTTCTTTGCCATTGTTCTTCTTTTTTATCACTACAAAGGTGCAAACATCTTTATAAATGCCGTCAATGCGCCTTCCCCTTTTTTCTCACATTTAACATAGTTTAAACTACATCATCCCTTATGGGTGCCTTTTTGCTAATATCGGCACACAATAATTGTTCCCTACAGTTTGTCAAAAACCATAAGGATTCTAACTGGTTTTCACTTGAGTAACCAGATCTACTCCTCCTTTATCTGATTATCCTCGCTGAAATCAATGTATCCCTTCTCTTCGGGTGTTACCGGTGACACTTCGCTAACACTTTCATCGGGAGTTTCATTAACGGGAGTATCCTCTTCTACAGGGACAGCATCCCCTACATTATCTAGGGTTGCTTCAGCCTTCTCAGGGCAATTCTCCCCGTTGCCTTCACCGGCAATCTGGCGATACACCTTACGGAACCTTATGGCGTAAACCAACTCCGTCAAACCATAGATGATATTGGCAACACCCAGCACCATAATAGAGTTAGCAGCTACCTCAAGAGGATGAAGCATCACAAACAATCCCGCGCCACAAACCAGCACAGGAATCAAATAATAACCTGTCCCTATGCTCACGAATTTACGGAAATGTATGAGGTTCACTATCCCCATTACGCCTACAAGTATCAATACTCCGGCAAGTACATACATCAGCCACCTGCCAAAATCCTCGGGCATGAGTAGCAACAGGCACCCTAGTACCACACTGCCCACGCCGATAACAGGCAGCAGCATCCTTGTGGCATCCTTGCGGGTATAAGCCTTAAAAAAGGTGGCTATCGACACCAGTCCCGGTATCAAAAACAGCACACCCACCACCATAACCAACCATGTAGTCACTTTGTCAGGGAATGAAACCATCAGCAATCCCACGAGCAGAAAACTCAATGCCCTGAACATAACCGATTGCACACCTTTCATAGTCTCCCTCCTTCTTATTTGAAATAATAGAGGAATACCGCTATTCCCTCAAGGGCATTCTTACGCTCCCCTTCTATCTCTATCTGGAACTTTATTTCAGCCTTGCACGTACCTCTCAGATTCTGTATGTTATATAAATCCGCTACAAGTCTTATTCTCTGTCCAGAAAGCACTGGCTGGCCGAATTTCATTTTATCCATACCATAGTTAATCATCATTTTGAGGTTATTCACCCCGATGATTTGATTCCACAAGTACGGAAGCATAGACAATGTGAGGTATCCGTGCGCTATCGTCGATTTGAAAGGACTGTCCTGTTTGGCCTTCTCAACATCAACATGTATCCACTGATGGTCCAGAGTGGCATCAGCAAACATATTGATGCGCTGCTGATCCAAATCTACGAACTCCGACACGCCCAGTCTTTGTCCCAGATGCGCCGCAAACTCCTCATAGGAGTTAATGATTAACTTTTCCATATCGTAATTTCTCTATTCTGTAACGCAAATATTTTGACAAAATTACGATTATGCAAGCGAAAAGCAAAATGAACTTATTCTTTTTTTCAGCCGAGCGTGAGATTTTTATCTATTTTTTCACCAGTCAGCCAAACGATGCCAGCCACAGTCCTCTCTTCAGGATAATCCCTATAAGGAAGTAACAGAAAACTGTCACCGTTGTCCAGGAAGATATAAGAAAAAGCCGCTTATAAAATGTAAGTTTACCCTTCAAAATCATCAAATGTGGGTATTGTAGGGCTGGTGAAATCATCGTACTTTTGCTATTGGTTAAGAAGAAAAAGATTATGGCAAATATTATGAAATCATTTTTCTGTCAGTGCGCACACCCGGAAGGATTCCTCGGACGTATGATGTTACGATTCATGAACTTCGGCCACGCCCCACTCACCAATTGGGGACTTGGTTTATTAGAGATACATAATGGGTGGACGATGCTCGACATTGGTTGTGGCGGTGGAGCCACATTGAAGCGACTACTCAATCGCAGCAAGGATGCACGAGTCTATGGCATCGACATATCAGAAGAGAGCATAGCAAAAGCCAAAAAGGTGAATGCCGACGTACTTGACAAGCAGGTTTTTGTTGTTCAAGGCTCTTCCGAAAAATTGCCCTATGAGAACGGAAAGTTTGACCTCGTGACGGCTGTGGAAACGGTATATTTCTGGCCGAATCTGCCTGACTGCCTGCAAGAAGTACGTCGGGTGCTGAAACCCGGTGGCAAATTCGCCATCATGATAGAGGTGATAGATAGCGACTCCAAGTGGACAAATATAGTTGAAGGCATGACTGCCTATTCGCCAGAGTATCTGGAAAAACTGCTTATCGATGCAGGTTTCGCCCAGACAGAAATACATCATAAGAAGCCTTCCTACGCTACCATACTTGGAATTAATCCATGAACCCACTTCTAATAGGACTCACCATACCTCTTGGAGGCACGATGCTCGGCTCGGCATTCGTCTTTCTGATGAAAAAAGGTATGTCTGACAAAATGCAGAAATCGCTCCTTGGTTTTGCTTCAGGCGTGATGGTTGCGGCATCTGTCTGGTCATTGCTCATCCCTGCCATGGAAATGGAAGCATCAAGCAGCAAATACGCTGTGATACCCGCTGCCATTGGTTTCTTGCTGGGTATGGGTTTCTTACTTATCATTGACGAACTGACACCTCACTTGCATATAGGCACTAATAAACCTGAAGGAATACATGCACATCTTTCCAAAACTGCCATGCTTGCTCTCGCTGTGACTATCCACAATCTGCCAGAAGGTATGGCTGTCGGCGTTGTGTTAGCAGGAGCAGAAAGTGGGGCATCAAACATGTCAATTGCCAATGCTTTAGCCGTTTCTTTGGGTATTGCCATCCAGAACATACCAGAGGGGGCAACCATTTCTATGCCATTACGTGTTGCAGGCAACAGCCGCTGGCGTTCGTTCCTTATCGGAACGCTGAGTGGAACGGTTGAACCCATTGGAGCAATGTCAGTTGTCCTGCTTGCGTCAATGTTGGTGCCAGTTCTTCCGTACATGCTTTCCTTTGCGGCTGGAGCCATGTTCTATGTGGTGGTAGAAGAACTGATACCAGAAGCTTCAGCAGGAAGACACTCCAACCTCAGTACCATCGGCTTTGCCGTAGGTTTTGTCTTAATGATGGTTCTTGACATTGTACTCGGTTAATCAGCATATTGTTATGAATCCTATATCACTACGACTACTAAACCAGCAACTTGTTGCGCCACAATATGACACCCCTACTGAAGTAGTGAGCCATATGGGAGCGATACAGGCACAAGAATATCGTATGATGAGATGGGCCGTAGGAATGCGTACGAGAAAGCCCTCCTCCAAGGCTTTCAAGGAAGCTTTCGATAGCGGTGAAATCGTCCGCCTCCATCTAATGAGAGGCACCTGGCAGTTGGTGACCGCACAGGATTACTGGTATTTCCTTGAAATCTGTGCACCGAGGGCCATCGCCGTAACCAAAGGATGGATGAGCAGCAACAGAATCACCATCCCCGACGATGAAATAACTCTCGTCAGAGACATCATCACACAGACAGCAGCCGACAAGGGAAGTGCAACAAAAGAGGATTTCACAGATGCATTAGCCAGAGAAAACATTTTGATAGATGACCACCGATTATCATATCACATTCGTTTGTGTGAGATGACGGGCCAACTCTGTAGCGGCAAATTGCTACCCATGAAAGCCACCTATTCCCTAACTGCTAACAAGGTGGGTCCCCGACCCTTCCATATTGATCCTGATGAGGCCCTATCACGTCTTACCCGCAAATATTTTCAAAGTCACCAGCCTGCTACGCTGGAAGATTTTGTATGGTGGTCAGGATTGGGCATTGGGGATTGTCGCAAGGGAATTGAACTGGCAAGCAGTACCATATATTCCGAAGAATGGAGGGGATACAGATTCTACCTCACAGATAAGTGCCGCATACATGGTTTCCGTAAAGGAAAATACCTGTTTATCCCACCCTATGATGAATACTTGATTGGGTACAAGAGCCGCGATATCGTGCTATCCCCAGAACACAAGCATAAGGCTCACAACAACAACGGAGTATTTTACCCCGTCATTGCTGGCGACGGCATCATATGCGGCAACTGGAGACCTTATGAGAACGATATATCAACGATGATGTTTGAGGGGCAAGAGTGTCATGAACGGCAGAAATCCATTGACCTAGAATGGGAAAGATATAAGAATTTCCTTCGGATTATTTCAAAAGTTCAAAAGAGCAAGTTCATTCCTGCGATTGCGAAGGGGTCTGGAGAATAGTTTCCAGAAGATGGAGGGCTTCATCTATAGAGGGCACCTCGGTGAGTGTCATCCGGAGCTTACCATGAAGCTCCTCCAACCTGCTACGAAGAGGATTCTGCGTAAGGTATGCCAGAACGCTACCGAAAACATCACTTTGATAATAAGCGCTGGAACGGTCGGAGACAAAATAGAGCATCAGTCGTGATTGGCGCAACACTATCCGCTCTACTCCCAACCGGCATGCCAGACGACGCAAGGGGTTGACCTTGAGCAGACCAGACGCCTCAACAGGAAGAGGACCAAATCGGTCTTCAAGATGACAGCGGAAAAGGTCAACGCTCTCATCATCACCCAGTGAATCAAGACGACGGTAAAGGTCTATCCGCTCACTTACAGTGGGTATATATTGGGGGGAGAAAAACAGGGGAAGATCACTGTCCACGGTGCAACTGGTGACAAAAAGCTGACCTGTATGCAACGAGGAAGGGTCTTTCGTAGTAAGCTGCGGGAATTCATCGTTCTTCAGCTCTGCCACTGCCTCAGAAAGTACACGTTGATAGGTCTCATACCCCAAATCAGCAATGAAACCACTTTGTTCCGCACCAAGCAGGTTGCCTGCACCTCGAAGGTCAAGATCTTGAAGGGCTATCTGGAGTCCGCTGCCCAACTCGCTGAAACTCTCAATGGCTTCAAGACGACGTCGCGCATCAGGGGTAATTGCCGCAAAAGGAGGAGAAAGCAGATAACAGAAGGCCTTGCGCCCACCACGGCCCACACGGCCACGCATCTGGTGAAGATCACTAAGCCCATAACGCTGGGCATCAACAATAATAATGGTGTTGGCATTGGGGATGTCTATGCCGTTCTCTATGATGGTAGTACTGAGCAACACATCATACTCGCAGTTGATAAAGTCAACAATAACCTTCTCAAGATCATGAGGGCGCATCTGACCATGTCCCACACCTACCCGTACATCAGGGACATATTTAACGATGAGGTCTCTTATGGCCGGTAGGGAGGCAATGCGGTTGCACACCACAAATACCTGACCTCCCCGGCTTATCTCGTATTTTATAGCATCGGCTATGATTTCGTGACCGAACTGATGGATCTCAGTCTGGATAGGCAGACGATTTGGGGGCGGAGTATGCATGACAGACAGGTCGCGAGCACCCATGAGACTGAACTGGAGTGTACGTGGAATAGGTGTCGCCGACATGGAAAGGGTGTCTATGTTGACACGAATCTGACGGAGGCGCTCCTTGGTAGCCACACCGAATTTCTGTTCCTCGTCAATGATGAGCAGCCCAAGATCCTTGAACTTTATAGAAGAAGCAAGTAGTTTCTGCGTACCGATAACAATATTGATCTCGCCCGATAATAACTCCTGCCCTATCTGCCGAGTACGGGCAGCACTCTGAGAACGAGTAAGGAGGGCTACCGTGACCCCGAAACTCTTGAGGCGGGATGAGAATGTCTGGTAATGTTGATAGGCGAGTACAGTAGTAGGCACAAGCACAGCCACCTGCTTACCATCAGTGGCAGCCTTAAAAGCGGCCCTGATAGCTATCTCGGTTTTCCCAAAGCCCACATCGCCGCAAATCAGCCGGTCCATAGGCTTCTGGCTTTCCATGTCAGCTTTAACTTCTCTGGCTATAAGCCTCTGGTCGGGAGTATCCTCATACTGAAAACTTGCCTCAAGCTCATATTGTAGCCAGGAGTCCTTGCTGAAAGCAAAGCCTTTCTGCCGGAGACGCTGGGAGTAAAGTTTGATGAGATCGCGCGCAATATCTTTGATACGTTTTTTGGTACGTTCCTTCAAAGCATTCCACGCACCACTGCCAAGACGGCTCAACCGGGGCGAATCGGTATCCTGACTGCGGTACTTACTGACCTTGGACAACTGGTGGATAGATACATAAACAACATCGCCGCCACCATATACAATCTTCATGGCCTCCTGTTCACTATCTCCCACAGCAACACGCACAAGTCCCTCAAAACGGCCTATGCCGTGATCAATGTGGACGACATAGTCACCCGCCTCAAACTCACGGAGATCTCTGAGTGCAAGTGTTGTCTTACCCCCTCGCACACGTTCGCTACGAAGACTATAGCGATGGGGACGGTCAAATATCTGGTGATCAGTATAAAAGCATACCTTAAGAGTATCATCGCAAAATCCAGCGTGGAGTGTATCGCTCACAGGGATAAAGGATACGGGGCAAAGCATTCCATCTAAGATATCCCTAATTCGGTCATGCTGTACTTCATCGGCTGCCATAATATAAAGGTCATACCCTTTTTCCCTGAATCTCTTAAAAGATGATGCCATCAACTCCATATTCTTCTGAAACAAAGGTTGCATCTGAGTCTTAAAAGAGAGGCTAAGTCCATCGGCATCAGTTGGGCGTGAGCAAAGATGCACTTGCCGGAAACGTCTGGTCTGTGTCTCCCAGTCACTGGCATTATAGAGCATTAAGTCGTTAGCAACTTCACTGCTGCCGTCATTCTCATCAGCAGCCGACATGACATCTCCTTCTTCACTATTGGAGGAAGAAAAACCAGTAGCATATGTCTCAGTCACAACATCATACACATAACGGGCATTGCGTGTCATAAGAATAGTATCGTCGGGCAGTAATGACCAAAATGATCGCATTGCTTCCCCTGGACTATGAACGCGCGTAGCAACCGTCACACTATGACACTTCTCATGCGAGAGCTGGGTAGTAACATCAAACGTGCGGATGCTGTCTATAGTATCTCCGAAGAAGTCGAGACGCACTGGCTCCTCAAGAGCATAGGAGAATATATCCATAATGCTACCTCTCACACTGAACTGCCCAGGTTGGTAAACATAATCGGTACGCGTCATACCCATCTCAGACAGGCGAGCAGACAGGGCATCCATTCTCAACTCGTCACCTACACATAACTCCATCGTACTTTGCGCCACATCCTTTTCCGAAGCCATCATGACACTCAACGCCTCAGGATAGGTCACAATAACAAGAGATTTGTAGTTGCCTCGCAACCGGGCAGCCACCTGAGTCCGTAATATCATGGCTGCAGCATCCACACGGCCATACTTCACCATGCGCCTAAAACCACTTGGCAAGAACAGGACATCAGCATCACCCTGAAGAACTACCATGTCATTATAGAAATAGCCAGCTTCATCCTCATCGTTGAGCACAACCACAACAGGCCGCTCCATATCGTGGCATGCAGCCAGCACCATAGCAGGTGCTGAACCTTGAAGGTCCTCCAGATATATATCCTGACCTTCCGATTTGTGCAACTCATCGGAAAGTATCTGGCAAAGAGGATGACGAGAAAATATTTTGGTGAGTTCGGCTACTTTCATGTTGCGAAGTTACAGTGTTTTCCCCGTTTCTATCCTTTTTTCTCCCCCTTTTTTACTTTGGTGCAACGACAACTTGAAGTACTGTTGTCTTTAAAACATTCTCATCGTTTGAGGCAACATGCTGGTGCTGACAATAAAAAAATGCAAAAAACGGAGACGGATATTTGGATTCCTTGATAAGATAATGTATCTTTGTATTTCTAACAAGAAAAATAGTATTAACAGAATACAATTATCTTATGGAATCCGAGAAAAACATTATTATCATTCCCACCTATAACGAGAAGGAAAATATCAGTAATATCATTCATGCCATATTTGACCTTGACGGCAGCTATGACATTCTGGTTATTGACGACAACTCTCCCGACGGCACCGCCGCCATCGTAAAACAACTTATGGAGGAAGAGCCTTTCAAGGACCATGTCTTCATTATCGGGCGCAGCGGCAAGCTGGGACTTGGGACGGCATATATCACAGGTTTTAAATGGGCATTAGAACATGGATATGAATATATATTTGAGATGGATGCCGATTTCAGCCATGATCCCAAAGACGTACCCTTGCTGCTAAATGCATGTAAAAACGAGGGCCATGACATGGCAATAGGCTCAAGATACATCACAGGTGTCAATGTTGTAAACTGGCCCATGGAAAGAGTTTTGATGAGCTATTATGCCTCAAAATATGTACGCATAGTCACAGGTCTGCCTATACGCGACACAACAGCAGGATTTGTGTGCTACAACAGGCGCGTTCTGGAATCAATTGATCTGGATGCCATAAGATTCAAAGGATATGCTTTCCAGATTGAGATGAAATACACAGCCTACAAGCTTGGTTTCAAAATCAAGGAGGTACCTGTTATCTTCATAAACCGCCGGCTGGGCACAAGTAAGATGAACAGCAGCATCTTCGGAGAAGCCGTATGGGGCGTCATCCAGCTCCGCCTGTCAAAAAAACTGGCAAAGAGAGGCTGATGGAAGAGACACCTTTCCCATCAATGCCTTATTCTTTGGATTCTTAACAGCTTTTCGTTTGCCTTCTTTCCTTAAGAGAGGAGAATACTCAAAACCATTAAACTTATTCATCCATACGCATGAGCAAACTCTTGACCCTGACTTTCTCTGTCTGCGAACTGATACCATATATTAATTGGAGTTATTTCCTCTATGCATGGCAGTTAGCAAGTCAGGGACATGATGACATTGCTCCTCAGGCAAGGGAGGAGAAACGCATCAGGAAAGAAGCATTGGAAATGATGATGGATTTTGACAAGCTGTACTCCGTAAGATGCCGCATCGGATTATTTGACGCCGTGTCCCGGGAAGACGACATTCTGATACTTCATGATGACGGCAGCCATACGCTGTTACCTTGCCTGAGACAGCAGCATGACATTAAAGAAGGTACACCCAATCTGTGTCTGAGCGATTTCATCATGCCTGTTAGCAACAACTCAGACCGTATCGGTGTTTTCGCTACTGCGGCAGACAGTGACATGGAGCACAGCTATGAGGACAACACCTACCTGCACATGATGGCACAGACAGTAAGTGACAGGTTAGCCGAGGCGGCAACAGAGTTAGCCCACATGAAAGTAAGAAAAGAAATATGGAAATATGCCCCGCAGGAGAACCTGCGGACAGAAGAACTGTTCGCCGAGAAATTCCAGGGTATTCGTCCAGCCGTGGGCTATCCGTCGTTACCCGACCAAAGCGTGAACTTTATTCTCAATGACCTCATTGACATGGGCAAGGTGGGAATTAATATCACGGAAAACGGTGCCATGAACCCACATGCCGCAATCAGCGGACTAATGATATCCCATCCCATGGCACACTACTTCAATGTAGGAAAGATAGGCCACGACCAGCTCACAGACTACTGCCGCAGGAGGGGATTGCCAATGGAGAGAATAAGACAATTTTTAAGTGCCAATATCTAAGCTTGTCATCACCATGATTTAATAATCAAAGAAAAAGATAAGAGACATATGCTGCTTCGCATTTTTATCATATTGATAGTCCTCACGGTCGGACCGACGGTTTTTCTAACTTGGCGGTTCGGGAAAGTGCTGGACACAGCCTGGAAAAAGGTAGCAGCATTCCTGCCAACCATTTTGTTGCCAGCAATCGGGATATGGTTTGTAACTAATCGTGTATACACTCCGGAAGAATACCATGCTGTAGGACTGGTGACTATAATTGCTCTGACATGGACTGCTATAGTAGTGGTATTGGCCACAGGATGTATCGCAGGATTGGTATTAAGACGGATTCCCCACATTGAGAAACTGCTCATTGGTCTGTCTATTGCCGCATGTATCCTTCTGGCGGGGATTTCGTCCTATGGCTATATTCGTGGCATATATCACCTCCAAACAACCCATGATGAGCTGACTATAGACGACCTTCCCCCTTCTTTTGAAGGATACAGGCTCCTTTTTTTCTCCGACTTCCATTTGGGAACATACGCTGGCAAGACAGCTTTTCCCCATCAGGTAATTGATGAAATTATTAAGCAGAATGCCGACATTATACTCTTCGGTGGCGACCTCATTAACTACGATACCAAAGAGATAGATAATTATATAACTGAGTTGAAACGTCTAAAGGCTCCTGACGGAGTCTATGCAATCATGGGTAACCACGATTATCAGGTACACCACAAATGGGATTCAAAGACGGCCCAAACCAGAAGCGTCACGAAACTTGAAGAAATCTTGCAGACTGCCAACTGGCACCTTCTGCTCAATGAGTCAGCAATAATCAAACGTGAACAGGACAGCATTGCCATTGTAGGTGTTGAGAACGACGGCAAACCGCCTTTCCCTGAACTGGGCGATCTGAGGAAAGCCCTCCAGAACGTTCCCGACTCGCTGAGAGAGAGACCTTTCATGAAAATTCTCCTCACCCATGACCCTACCCACTGGAGACGCAAGGTATTGCCCGAGACGGATATTCAACTAACCCTGTCAGGACATACCCATGCCTGTCAGTTGCAGATAGGCTCATATTCACCCGCTGCGGGTATTTACAAGGAATGGGGAGGCCTTTATGAGGAGCAGGGAAGGCGGCTCTTCGTCAGCAAAGGCATTGGGCAGGCTTTGCTGAACATGCGCATCGGTGCATGGCCAGAAATTAACGTTATTACTTTACACTGCAAAAAATGAGAATACTTTACATCATCTGGCAAATTTTTATTGCAGCGCCATTGCTTATCATTATTACACTGGCTACTGCCATCATCACCATCATAGGTTGCACAATAGGCAACGGACGCTTCTGGGGATACTATCCGGCAGCGATATGGTCATGGCTTTTCTGCCGCATACTTTTCCTCCCCGTGGAAGTAGAGGGAAAAGAGAATTTAGACGCCAACACCTCCTATGTTTTCGTAGCCAACCATCAGGGAGCCTTTGACATTTTCCTAATCTTCGGTTTCCTGAACCACCAATTCAGATGGATGATGAAGAAATCATTAGAGAATATCCCTTTTGTTGGTTATGCATGCAAAAAAGCTAAGCATATCTTTGTGGACCAGTCGACACCAACTACCATATACGAGACCATGCAAGACGCTTACAACATTCTGCAGGGAGGATTATCCGTAGTCGTCTTTCCTGAGGGTACTCGATCCAAGACAGGAAAGATGGGTAAGTTCCACAAAGGAGGTTTCCTTTTGGCCGACTACCTGCAACTTCCTATCATCCCCATCACACTTGACGGTCCCTTCAACGTCCTGCCAAGAAACAAGGGAATCAGTTTCGTCAAACGCCACAAGCTGCGCATGATTATCCACTCGCCCATTTTCCCACAGGAGAAAGGACGAAATGACATCAACCTGCTTTCCCGTCAGTCATACGAGATCATACACAACGATTTACCCGAGGAATTCAAATGAAACAATTACTACTAATTGCTCTTTTGTTGAGTAGTTTCTTTACGGCAACCAATGCAGACAACCATTTCATGTATTACAAGGACACCGACCGGCTTGGGGTTCCCTTCGCAAAAGACCCCATAGTGCTCCGTTTCCACAATAAATACCTGATGTACTATTCTCTTCCCCCTTACAAAGACAGCAAGAACCGAGCATGGAACATAGGTATCGCAGAAAGCAAAAACCACACCGACTGGAAGAAAATCGGAGAAATTCTTCCCGAGGCAGATTATGAGGAAAAAGGACTTTGTGCACCCGGAGCCATCGTCAGGAACGACACCATCCATCTGTTCTACCAAATCTATGGCAACAGAACAAAAGATGCTATCTGTCATGCATACTCCACCGACGGTATTCACTTCACACGAAACATCTCCAATCCCATTTTCCGTCCCAAAGAGGGAAAATGGACCTGCGGTCGTGCCATAGATGCCGAAGTCGTTGAATACAATGGAAAATATTTCCTCTATTTTGCCACAAGAGACCCCGATTTCAAAATTCAACTGCAGGGTGTAGCTTCTGCGCCGCTGAATACCGATTTCAGCCGTAACACATGGACACAATTGACCGATTATTCTATTCTGTATCCCACCCTGCCATGGGAAGGCAAGTGCATTGAAGGAGCTACCATTATCAAGAGAAACAAAAAACTATATATGTTCTATGCCGGGGCTTATAACAACAGCCCCCAGCAAATCGGCGTGGCTGAGAGTACCGATGGCATCACATGGAAACGCCTGTCCGACAAACCTTTCCTTGCCAACGGGAAACCTGGTTACTGGAATGAGAGCGAGTCCGGACATCCATGCATCTTTAAAGACAAATGTGGCAGGACATACCTGTTCTTCCAGGGCAACAACACTCACGGCAAAACATGGATTCTTTCCAAAGTCAGGGTTCGCTGGAAAAAAGGCAAACCTGTTCCTGTTTATTAAGGAATAGTTCTTTTCCAAGTCAATATGAAAGAAGACACATCAGGTATCATCAAGAAACACGGTCAAGAGATTTAAAATAATTACTTTTACACATCATATTTTGAGAATATGCGACTGAGATTTATCGTTTTTCTGCTTCTGACAATATGCCCCGTGGCACAAAGCCTCGCACAGGCACTCATTGGTCAAGTCACTGACTACAAGACGGGAGAGCCATTGCCTTATGTCAATGTATATTATGAAGGTACATCCACTGGCGTCAACACAGACTTGAACGGGAAGTACTCCATAAAGAAGCTTGTGGGTAAGAAACTGTCGTTCTCTTTTGTGGGATATGAAAAGCAGGTCCTCCCCATAGCATCGACGACTGACGAATTGAACATACACATGAAGTCGGAAGCCATAGAACTAAAGAGCGCAACGGTGTCAGCCAAGAAACAGAGATACACCAGAAAGGAAAATCCCGCAGTAGAACTGATGCGGAAAGTCATTGCCGCAAAAAAAAGTAGCGACATCAAACAGCAGGACTATTTCAGCTATAATCTCTACCATAAGACTACTTTTGCCATCAACGACTTCACCGAGGAAGTCTTCGATGATGGCAAATTCAAGAAGATGGCTTTCCTGAAAGACCATGTCGAGGTAAACCCCGAGACAGGCAAACTGACGTTACCCATATCCGTACACGAAGAAATATCAAAGTACATCTACCGCAAAGAGCCCCGCTCTGAGAAGACAATTATCACTGGTAAGCGCGAGGCTGGCGTGAACAAGATGTTCAATACGGGCGATATCATGGACAAACTGTTGGAGGACTGCTTCCAGGGCGTAAATATCTATGAAGACAACATCCGCCTGTTCCAGCACCAGTTTATAAGTCCCATCGCCACCCACAACGCCATAGCCTTCTACCATTACTTCCTGGCCGATACACTTAATGTTGACGGCAACAGGTGTATTGAGGTGGATTTTGCTCCCGCCAATCCACAGGACTTCGGTTTCACAGGATGCCTGTTTATCTATGCCGACTCAACATACAGAGTATACAAGGCTATACTGAACATCCCGACCAAGTCCGACGTAAATTTCGTAGAAGGTCTGGAAGTGCAGCAGGAATTTACTACTCTCCCATCGGGTGCACAGATATTGTCGGCCGACAATATGATTGTTCAGCTACGCGTGGTGGAATTTGTCACCAAATTTGAAGTGGTGCGCAGCACGCACTATACTAATTTCTCTACAGAGGAAATACCTGACAAAGAGTTCAAGTTCATGGGCAACGAGATGGTTGAGACCAATGCCATGATGCGTGATGATGCCTTCTGGGAACAGAACCGCCCGGTAAGGCTCAACAACTCAGAGAAATCCATTGACGGCATGATTAAAGGCTTTGAAGGCATGAAGCATTTCAGGATAGGAATGCTGGTGCTGAAGGCCCTTGTAGAGAATTTTATAGAGACAAGTACCGACCCTGCAAAGCCCAGCAAATTTGACTTCGGACCAGTCAATACCGTCATCACCAGCAATTTCGTCAACGGACTCCGGCTCCGTCTGAGCGGACAGACCACCGCCAACCTCAACCCCCATCTTTTTGCGAAAGGCTATTTAGCATACGGATTCAAGGACAAGCGGTGGAATGGACTCGGCGAGATGACCTATGCCTTCAACAAGAGAACCTACATGGTCAATGAGTTCCCAATGCACAACCTAACGGCGAGCTACCAGTATGATGTCATGTCGCCATCTGACAAATCGCTTCCGACAGACAAGGACAATGTCTTCGCCATGCTGAAATGGAACAAAGTTGACCAGATGATGTACTTCAAGCGTTGGCGGCTAAAATATGAACATGAATACAACAACGGTCTGCGCCTTGAAAGCGAACTGCGCAGAGAAGAAGACGAGCCGACAGCCAAACTTTTCTATCAACCATTGGACGGTGCAGGCGGACCTTCAATGTTGGTATCAGATCATCTCAGGAAAATCCAGACAACAGAAATCCGCCTTGGAGCATATTTTCAGCCTCATGCCAAATACATGAACACCAAGCAGCGGCGCATCCAGGTGAACAAGGATTCCCCCATCTATGAACTCTACCACACCATCGGACTCAAAGGCATGCTTGGAGGTGACTACAACTACAACCTGACGGAAGCAAGCGTGTATAAGCGCTTCTGGGTACCTGGGGCCGGCAAGATAGACGCCAAGCTACAAGCAGGCGCACAATGGAACAAAGTGCCCTATCCTCTACTCATCATGCCTGCCGCAAACCTGTCGTATGTTGTTCAGACTTACAACTTCAATATGATAGACAACATGGAGTTCCTCAACGACCGGTATGCGTCACTAATGATAAACTGGGATCTGAACGGCAAGATATTCAACCGTATCCCGCTGCTGCATAAACTAAAATGGCGCGAGATAGTTGGTTGCAACGTGCTATGGGGGACTCTGACCGACAAGAACAACCCGTTTCTGAATCCTGACGACAGTGAACTATTCTATTTCCCCGGACATTTCAGCGAGGATGGCAGCTACCAGTATTCTTCCCATGTCATGGACTCTAAGAGACCATACTGTGAGGTCTATTTCGGTATCCACAATATCTTTAAGGTATTGCGCGTTCAGGCTGTCAGGCGACTAACATACATGGATAACATCCACGCCAAGAAGTGGGGCCTTCGCGTCATGCTGCGCCTCAGTTTCTAAGAAGAAATCCCTGCTGGTACTTTTATTATTCTCACACGAATACAGGCCAGTTACATGATTTTGCCAATTGACACAAATATTGTATCTTTGCAATTCATATTGCAACCGATAGTTATAATATGGATGAAGAAAAAATAAAGAATCTCAAACGACAATACGGAATAGTAGGCCGGAGCGAAGTGTTGGATCATGCCCTGAACATTGCGCTCCAGGTTGCTCCTACCGACTTGTCTGTCCTGGTGACAGGAGAGAACGGATCAGGAAAAGAGATTTTTGCGCGCATCATTCATGACAATAGTCTCCGCAGAGGGAAGAAATTCTTCACTGTCAACTGTGGCGCCATTCCTGAAGGAACAATCGACTCCGAGCTGTTTGGACATGAGAGAGGTGCCTTTACGGGAGCTGTCAACGAGAGAGACGGCTATTTCGGTATTGCCGACGGCGGAACTTTGTTTCTGGACGAGGTCGGAGAACTACCCCTACCAACCCAAGCAAGACTGCTGCGTGTTCTTGAGACAGGAGAATATATCCGTGTAGGCTCCAGCGAAATCAGAAAAACTAACGTCCGCATTGTGGCTGCTACAAATGTCAATATTCCCAAGGCCATCTCCGAGGGACGATTCCGCGAAGACCTGCATTATCGTCTGAACACCATTCCCATCCATGTGCCACCTTTGCGTGAAAGGGGCAACGACATCATTCTGCTCTTCAAGAAATTCGCCATGGAGATGAGCGAAAAGTATCACATGCCTCAGATAGAACTGACGAAAGATGCTGAAGAGCGACTGTTGGAATACACATGGCCTGGCAATGTACGCCAACTGAAGAACCTGACGGAAAACATGTCGATTACCTCTGAGACACGTGAGATAACTCCTGAGATACTGGACACTTACGAAATCCTCAAGGACAAGCAAAGCACCGATCTTGTGACAATAAACGGCACAGCCGAGCATAATTATGCAACCGAGCGCGAATACCTGATTCAGTTTATGCTGGGATTACGCGAGGAGATTCAGGACTTGAAACATCTGGTGGCCAAACAAGACGAACACCTGAAGGAACTGGGCATGCAACACATCGTAACAGCCCAGGATGTGACCAACATACACGATATCTCCTCACGAAATGCCTCAACAGCTGTCTCTCCGTACATTAATGATTATATAGAGCCTAGTCAGGAGAATTTCTCCATGAATGACATAGAGAAAGATGCCATCCGCCGTGCAATGAGAAAACATCACGGAAAAAGAAAAGACGTCGCCGAGGAACTAAAAATTTCCCCGCGCACATTATATCGCAAAATCAAGGAGTATGAACTGGAGTAATATGAGGCCTCGCTTTTATTCATGGATATATTACATTGCCATCCTCTTGCTGACGGCATGCTCGGTATCCTATAAATTCAACGGAGCCTCCATCAATTACGATGAGATAAAAACCATCCAGTTTTCAGACTTCCCTATCCGTTCCTCATATGTTTGGATGCCTATGCACGCTATGTTTAACAACGAATTGCAAGATGTATACATGCGTCAAACAAAACTGCGTCAGGTAAAGCGTGGAGGTGACCTGCAACTCTCAGGTGAGATTGTAGAATACAGCCAAATTAACAAGGCTGTCTCCGCCAGCGGATTCGCTTCTCAGACTCAGTTGAAGATATCTGTCAACGTGCGTTTTGTGAACAACAAAAAACACACTGAGGACTTTGAGCAACGTTTCTCAGCTACGGCAGATTATGACTCCTCACAACAGCTCACCGCCGTGCAGGAGGATCTGGTGAACCAGATGATAAAGGATATCGTTGACCAAATTTATAATGCGACAGTAGCAAATTGGTAATATGGCTAATATGATGACAACCGTTAAAGTCAGTGAGTTGATAAAACATCCGAACCTCTTGAACGAGGACACTATCGACATACTCAAAAGGCTCTTGAACCAATACCCCTATTATCAGACAGCACGTCTGCTGCTGCTACAGAACATGTTCAAGGTGAAGGATCCCCTCTTTCAGAAAGAACTTCGTCGCTCTGCCGTCCTGATTAATGACAGAAAGGTACTTTTCAACATGATTGAGGGAGTTAAATACCAGATTTCACCCCAAGAGACACCACAAGCGTCTCCCCGAACCAGTGACGACAAAGATCGCACCCTATCACTCATTGAGTCATTCCTGGAAACAATGCCCGCTGAAACTGACACCACAGTTTCCAAAAATCCAGTACCTGTTGACGCCACTACCGACTACATGGCATATCTCATGCAAGACAAAGAGACAGTAAAGCCAAAAACAAGTTCTGGCAGACACTCAAAGAGAATCATCTTGGAAGAGAGCGAGGAACTCAGTATGCCCGAAGAAGACAATGCACGGCAAGAGGATTTCTTCACCGAATCATTGGCACAAATTTATATCAAACAGAAAAAATACGAGCGTGCTTTAGAAATTATACGCACTTTAAGTGCCGATAATCCAAAAAAAAATAGTTACTTTGCAGATCAAATCCGATTTCTGGAATTATTAATTGACATAAATAATAAAAACAAATAAGTAATATGTACAACATTTTTATCATTCTGATTGTTATCGCCGCTATTTTGCTGGCTCTCATAGTTCTAATTCAAGAATCAAAAGGCGGAGGCCTCGCATCGGGCTTTGCAAGCTCCAATGCCATTATGGGTGTACGTCGCACAACAGATATCATTGAGAAAACAACGTGGGGTTTAGCCATTGCCATCGTTGTATTGAGTGTCTGTGCAGCATACATGGTTCCTGCAAGCCAAGATGTTTCTGTTGTCATGAAACAAAACAACGCACTGCCTACAGTACCCGTACAACAGGCTCCTGTAGGTACACCGGGAGCCGCACCTCAGCAAGCTCCTGCACAGCAGGCACCTGCAGCACCTGCTAATTGAGTTTACGCCTATTGCGCAACAAAAGGTCATTGATGGAACACATCAGTGACCTTTTGTTGGATATAGAAAATTCAAGGAAAAATATCTGGTTTATTTCCTCTCCATTCTCCAAAGTGAATGTGCATGAAGAATCTGGGGGATGACAGGTATCAGCACCAGATAAGAGGAAAAGGAGAACAGGACTACTGCCAAAAGATAATATAGTGTATTTATATATGAAGGAAGGTCAGTGGGATCACCTGATGCTACAGCAATATAAGACTGGCTGACAGACAAGTCCAGCACCTCAAGTGGCAGGCAAAGAATTACGCCAAGCAACATCAATAGGACAACCGACACGAACAACAGGAACAACGTCGAACCGAAATAACGGAAAGTATGGCGAAAACCATAATCCAGCGATGTCCCTACCGGTTGCAATTTCACGGCCCGCCTGAACAAGGCCAAAGAAAAAGGAATCTGCAGAAAAGCTATCAACAGGGCGGCAACAACCACAGCAGCCACAGAATAGGATATCAGGAAAAATCCCAAGATCAGCAGACCAAAACTCACAACAGCATCAAAAACCAATATCAGCAATGTAGGAAATGCTTCCCTCAACAAGGATTTCACACCATGTCTGCTATATCTGTACGCACTCATCACCTCCTTGCCGCTATAATCCACCAGCACATGGCATACCACATGGATCATCACAGCCACCGACATCAGGAAAATGAGCACACATAAGCCATCAACGAGATGGGCTAAAAGGGTCTGTTGATGAGCGAAACACAGACGTGCCGACATAAACAAGCCCACGACAAGGCAAACTGGCCACACCGACACATACAGGGTACGCGTATTGGCTATCAACAATGAATAGCTGTCAGACACAATCCTGCGATAATTCCTTATTCTATCCAGGACAAACAACTCCTTTACCGCTTCATCATTTCTTATATTCATGGTTTACAACAATTACAGTTAAACAAATCAAGCTTATTACGGCGCGCCTCTGCCAGAGTCGCCATAGGTTTTTCTTCTTCAGCCATGTGCTCATGGCGAAGGTTATCATATTCCTCTTTGTATGCCCTGATTAATTCCACACGTTTAGCTGGATTCATCAGTGCTGTGGCAATAACGGCTGTCTGAGCAGCATCTTTTGACCAAATAACTGGTCCTTCATACATGGGAGCTATCCGCAGGGCAGTGTGCAGTCTGCTCGTTGTGGCACCACCAATAATAACAGGAATACTGACCCCCGCATCACACAAGGCCTTGACCGTATTGATCATCTCTATAAGACTTGGCGTTATCAGACCGCAGAGCCCTACCATATCCGCCTTCTGGCTGACAACCGCTTCCACAATCTTGTCAGCAGGACACATTACCCCCAAGTCCACCACATCTATATTATTACATTTCAGCACTACACCCACGATATTCTTTCCTATATCGTGCACATCACCTTTCACAGTTGCCAACACCGCTTTTCCCAAAGACTTCCCGCCTTCTCCAGTTGCAATATAAGGAGACAGGTAATCCACCGCACACTGCATCACCCTTGCCGTCCTAACAACCTGGGGAAGAAACATTTTTCCGGCAGCAAAATACTCACCAACCTCACCCATGCCTTTCATCAACGGGCCTTCAATAATATCCACGGCACGTTTGTAAACACCTATCGCCTCTTCAAGGTCATCATGGAGATAAATGTCTGTTCCTTTGACCAGCGACTGTACAAGCCGCGCCTCCAGGGTCATGGTCTTCCTTTCGTCCTCATGACGAAGGGTAGCCTTTGGCGCATCGGTGGCAAAGTCACCATGTTCAGAGATATATCTCAGCAAGACGTCAGCTGCATCTTCCTTCCTGTTGAGTACCACATCTTCAAGCAGAATGCACTCCTCCTGCGGAACGGCCTCATATGTCAGTCGGGAAGCAGGATTGACAATACCCATGTCCATGCCCTTGGCAATGGCATGATGAAGAAATACAGCATGCATTGCCTCACGCACATGGTTGTTTCCCCTGAAAGAAAAGGACAGGTTGCTCACTCCTCCCGTGACATGGGCCCCGGGCAGATGATGTCGTATCCAGCTTGCCGCCTCAATAAAATTGACAGCATAGTTGTCATGTTCGGCTATACCAGTAGCTATTGAGAGTATGTTTGGATCAAAAATAATATTTCTCGGATCATAGTCAAGCCTGTCTATAAGTAGCCTGTAGGCCCGTTGGCAAACACTCGTCTTTTTCTCATAACTACATGCCTGACCTTCCTCATCGAAGGCCATCACCACTACAGCAGCCCCCATCCTGCGGATATAATCCGCCTTGCTCAAGAATATCTCCTCGCCTTCCTTAAGGGAAATGGAATTGACGATACTTTTCCCCTGCACATATTTCAGTGCCTCAGCAATGACAGCCCAGTCGGAAGAATCAATCATCACTGGCACACGTGCCACTTCAGGCTCAGCGGCAAGCATCTTGACAAATCTAACCATCTCTTCACGGGCATTCAGGAGACCGTCATCCATATTGATGTCTATCACCTGGGCTCCGTCCTCAACCTGACGCCGGGCTATTGCAAGAGCCTCCTCGTACTGCCGGTTACTGATCAGCCGGAGAAATTTCCGTGAGCCCGCCACGTTGCACCGCTCACCTATGCACAAGAACGGCATCTCGGGGCCAAGGGTCAGACTATCCCATCCGGACAACTGTAAATATTGTACAGGCTTAACAGGTACTCTTGGAGACAAGTAATGGTCATTGGCGTCCTTCACCAGGGTCTGCAACTTGGCTATATGACTATCTGTAGTACCACAACAGCCTCCTATGATATTCACCAAGTTCTCATCTATAAAAGCCTTCATCAGACTGGCCATCCTTTCTGGACCAATATCATACTCACCGAGAGCATTAGGCAATCCTGCATTCGGATAGACAGATATATAATAAGGTGCCTTGGCAGCTAGTTCTTTCACAAAAGGCATCAGTTCGGAAGGACCAAAAGAGCAGTTGAGACCAACTGAAAATGGCTGGGCATACTCAACTGATGCGAGGAAAGCCTCTATGGTCTGTCCCGACAACATACGGCCGGTCTTATCAGCAATCGTCACCGAGAGCATCACTGGAACTTGTTTTGCTCGTTTCGCCTGCTCCTCCCTGGCAGCACTCAAAGCCGCCTTGGCATTCAAGGTGTCAAATATAGTCTCTATCAGCAATACGTCCACGCCACCATCCAAGAGGGCTCCTATCTGTTCCCCATAAGATGCAACGAGTTGGTCAAAGTCCACGGCTCGCCATTCCGGCCGGCTCACATCAGTTACCAGTGAAGCCGTCTTGTTGGTAGGTCCCACCGAGCCGGCCACAAAACGCGGTTTCTGGGGTGTACGGTGGCTGTATTCATCAGCCAACCTGCGGGCAATGGCACAAGCTGCCATGTTCATCTCCCTGCAGAGACTGCCACACCCATACTCATCCTGCGAAATACGCTGGGCATTGAAGGTCGCTGTCTCTATGATATCCGCTCCTGCTTCCAGATATTTACGGTGAATATCCTCAATGATGTCGGGGCGGGTCAAGGGCAGCAAATCGTTATTACCCCTGAGCAGGACTGCCACATCCTTCACCACCTCACCACGGAAATCCTCCTCTTGGAGACCGTAGCGCTGAATCATCGTCCCCAGACCTCCGTCAAGGATCAGGATCCGCTCTTTGATAATTTGATTTATAGTAGGCTTGTCTGTCAATTGTCCTAATTATTAAAATCCTTGAAACTGCGATCCATTTCCCGTCTGTCGCTGCGGTCCTTGAGCGATTGCCGCTTGTCAAACTGCTTCTTTCCCTTCGCCAGGGCTATGTCGAGTTTTGCACGTCCGTTGTCGTCAATAAACAGTTTGACCGGCACCACAGTCAAGCCTGGGTTTTTCAGATCAGTCTGCAGCTTGCGAATCTCCTTTTTATTCAGCAGCAGTTTACGGTCGCGCCTTGAGTTCGGATTATTGTATGAACCATAGAAATATGGTGCCACATACATATTCTTAATCCACATCTCACCATTGGTGATAAAGCAGAAAGTATCCACAAGGCTGACTTTTGACTGACGTATGGATTTTATTTCTGTACCCGTCAGCACAATACCCGCAGTGAAGTGCGTGAGAAAGAAATAGTCAAACTCAGCACGCTTATTTTTAATGAGTACTTTCTTGTTGATTTTATCTGCCATTATTCCTATACAAGGCTTATAATAATCTTGAATTTGTCACGGTTTTGAAGTACAAAGTTAGCTATTTCGAGCGATATCTCAGGCTCCTGTTCCACGAAATCGTCATCATAGCCATCCATCTCAGGATGGGCCTCATACAATGCCATGAAATCATCGTCAGACATATCCCGTCCCTCAATTTCACCTCTCTGCGCCTCATACACCCTCCGCAGGTCATATATGAAGCCAGAAAAGTCCTTCAAACCCCACTGCCGCAAGGCCTTGGCAAAAGGATTCAGGAAGATAAAGGGACCATAACCGTTATAAATCAGCTGCACCAGTCCGCCTTCAAGCATTTCTTTCCTGAACATCAGATAAGCCGTCAGCGTAATTTGTTCAGGAGTACACTGCCCCATTTCCTCTGCCGTCATCCCGTTGGAAAGCAAATCCTCGAGCTGTCTTTCAAAATATGGTATCACTTCCTGTGGCCGGTCGTTCAGTATCTCCCAGGCTTGTTTGGTTATCAAAAATTCCATGAATTATTACCTCAATTTCTGTTTTCTCCACGAAGATACAAAAAACTTCTTAAAGCCATTTATACCTTCTGGTTTTTGTCCTTTTTGGGGACTTTGAAGTATCAAAATAGAAAAATTCAGGCATAAAGGAAACGAGAGGTTATGAGGCAATTGGAGCGACTAAGCTTTTTCTGATAGCTCAGCCATTCTCCCAGTGGAAAAGCTCAAATAAATTTGGCTTTTCACTCGCATAATTGTAACTTTGTATATTATTAATGGTTAAAATAACGTTTTATTTATGAAGAAAAGTTTAGTTTTTGGCTTGCTGTTCATGGTCTTCAGCATCATGACAGGACTAAAGAGCATGGCACAAGTACCTCACAGAATGGTTATCCCTGATGTACCTGGTTACTTTACTCTAAAGGGTGACATGCATATTCACACAGTATTTTCTGACGGCTCCGTATGGCCGACCACACGTATTGATGAAGCGTATATGGAAGGATTGGACTTCATTGCCCTTACCGACCATTTAGACGAGCGGCTCCAGAGGCAGAAGCATGCGGGTCTGATGAACAACGACAGGAACGACTCATACAAGATTGCCTCCGCAAAGGGCAAAGATTGCGGTGTGCTGGTGATTCACGGTGGTGAGATTACCCGCGGCATGCCACCGGGCCATTTCAATACAACATTCATCTCTGACGGCAATGCCATATGCAAAATCACCGATGCAGAGAAGGATGACTACAAGGCAATGCTCGGAGGCTTGCAGGAAGCACAAAGGCAAGGAGGATTCCTCGTGTGGAACCATCCGCACTGGTCGCGCCAGGCTCCCAACGGACCAATATGGTATGACGAGCACACCAAATTGCTGAAAGCTGGCCTGATGCAGGGTATTGAGATATTCAACCAGTTTGAGGGCGTGAGTCTAGAGGCGTTTCACTGGGCTGTGGAGAATGGTCTTACCATAGTGTCGGGTACCGATGCCCACCAGCCTTTGTTCAAGGTTCTGGACATGAACAAGGAATTGCGTCCCGTGACCTTGGTCTTTGCCAAGGAGAGGACAGAGAAAGCTATACACGAAGCATTGTTAGCACATCGTACCGCAGTGTTTGCCGAAGGCAAGGTGTACGGTACTGAGGAGAACATCAAACCCCTCAACGAGGCGGTACTCGTCGTGAAGCGAGCTGCCTTCTCAGAAAAAAAGGTAAAAGTAGTCCTGAGTAACAAAAGTTCCATTCCCATCATACTGACCAAAGCCCCAGGAGGAGAAAAGTATATCTACCCCACCTATATCCTCCTGCAGCCATTCGGGGACTATGGATTTGACCTTTCCCTGACAGACAGGAACAAACCATTGGGAGAAACAACCATTGACATGCCTTTCTATATAAACAATTTTTACACTGATGCCGACAAGCCTCTGGTTAGGACCATCAGAGTCAGCGCAAAATGAGGTCTCACGGCATGACAATATTGCATTTAACAGACACAACGTATTGAAAGATTCATGAAAAAAATATCGGTTTCACTCATTATGTGGGCATGTATCATGCCCGTATGGTCACTGACCCCGATGTGGCTGCGCTATGCCGCCATATCACCACAAGGAGACGCCATTGCCTTTGTCTACAAAGGTGCTGTCTACAAGGTTCCCGTACAAGGAGGCGAAGCTGTACAGCTCACCTCGGGACAGAGCTATTGCCGCGATGTGGTATGGAGTCCCGACAGCAGGGAGATAGCCTTCTCCAGTGACAGGGCAGGCAGCTTTGACGTCTATGTCATACCCTCTGCAGGTGGCGAGGCAAGACGCCTCACCTCACTAACAGGAAACGAATATCCCACAGCATGGACTCCCGATGGAAAGGAGGTGGTTTTCACTGCTTCTATACAAGATCCTGCCAAGAGCATGCTCTTCCCAAGGAATGTTTACGCAGAATTATACAGCACACCTGCCCAAGGTGGCAGAATGAAACAGATACTTGCCGTACCAGCTGAGAAAGTATGCTATGACAAACATGGGAAATTCTTCCTATACCAGGATGTGAAGGGACTGGAAG
This sequence comes from uncultured Prevotellaceae bacterium, assembly GCA_900318305.1. Classification (GTDB taxonomy): domain Bacteria; phylum Bacteroidota; class Bacteroidia; order Bacteroidales; family Bacteroidaceae; genus UBA6382. The sequence continues at coordinate 31,645 of ONKB01000026.1, forward strand.
ACAAGTTCAGGAAACACCACACATCGTCGGTGACACGCGACATATGGAGATATGACATCAGAACAAGACGGCATACCAACCTGACCTGCCGGGGCGGAGAAGACCGGAATCCTATACTTGCACCTGACGGCAAGACAATTTATTTCCTGAGCGAGCGCAACGGTGGCAGCTTCAACGTCTACACTATGGATATGACGGCACCAGAAAGCGTCAAGGCGGTCACCCACATGAAAACCCATCCGGTGCGTTTCCTTTCCGCCAGCAATAAAGGCACCTTGTGCTATACCTATGACGGAGAGATTTACACCCAGGAAAACACCACATCATCACCTCGCAAGGTGAACATCAGCGTCAAGGACAACATGGAAAGCAAGCCGTCTCTGGAAACAATAAACGGAGGCCTGAGCAGTTCTGCGATATCTCCCGATGGAAAGGAAGTAGCCTTTGTGCACCGCGGAGAAGTGTTTGTCACGTCAATGGAATATGCTACGACAAAACGCATCACCAACACAGCTGCCGCTGAGCGGACAGTGACATGGGCTGACAACAGGACACTTGTCTATGCCAGTGAACGTGACGGACTGTGGCAACTGTACAAAGCGACTATCGCCCATAAGGAAGACCAGAATTTTTCCAATGCAACTGTCATCAAAGAGGAACATATACTTGCCTCCAACAGCATTGAACGCGCTTATCCTCAGTTTTCTCCTGACGGGAAGGAGCTGGCATTCATTGAGAACCGCAACAAACTGATGGTTCTGAACGTAGCATCAAAGAAAATACGCCAGGTAACAGATGGCAGCCAATGGTACACCACCTCAGGAGAATTCTCCTACAGCTGGAGTCCTGACGGCAAATGGTTTGCCTTGGAGATAATAGCCAACGGGCATGAGCCATACTGCGACGTAGCCATTGTAAGTGCTCAAGGCGGAAAACCCACAAACATTAGCCGCAGTGGCTATTTTAGCGAGTCGCCCCAGTGGACTGCCGACGGAGAGGCAGTCATCTTCATCACCGACCGATACGGCATGCGCAGCCATGCTTCATGGGGTTCACTCAATGATGTCATGATAGCTTTCGTCAATCAGGATGCCTACGACAAGTTTCAATTAAGCAAGGAAGACTACGAATTGCGCAAGGAACTGGAAAAGCAGCAAAAGAACGACAAGGAGGCAGCCGACAAGAAGAAAGCCAAGGATGGGAAGAATAAAAAAGACAAGGAAAAAGAGAAGGCCGACAGCGTCAAGGCACAACCTAAAATCCAGGTAGAACCAGAAGGCATAGAAGACCGCGTTGTCAGGATTACCCGCAAATCCGACTGGGTAATGAACTGCACTGGAGCCCAGGGAAATAAGATCTACTACTTTATCAGCGAAGGTGGCGGTTGTAATGTCTACAGTTATAATCTCATTACCAAAGAGCACAAATCAGTGGGTTCTGTTCCCGACGGCAATGTGACAATTACAAACAGCAAGGACTTCAAGACATTGGCCTGCGTCGGCAGTCGCCACATCAGAAAATTGGAGACTGCCAGTGACAAAATCTCCCCAGTTAGTTTTAGTGGCAGCTACTATCTTGATCATGCAGCAGAACGGGAGTATATGTTCAACCACGTCTGCCTGCAGGAGAAAAAACGTTTCTATAATCTCAACATGCACGGAGTGGACTGGGAATCCATGTGCCAGGCTTACCGCAAGTTCCTGCCACACATCAGCAACAACAGGGATTTCGCAGACCTCCTGAGCGAACTGCTGGGAGAGCTTAATGTTTCACACACTGGCGGACGATATTATTCAGATAGTCCGGCACTGGTTGTAGCTAATCTGGGACTTCTCTACGACTGGAACTACAACGGCAAAGGAATGAAAGTTGACGAAATTGTAACCGGCGGTCCCTTTGACCACAAAAACACCCGGTTGAAAGCAGGCTGTGTGATTGAGAAAATCAATGACCAGTCAATTGAGACCAACACGGCATTCTATGCCATGATGGAAGGCTTGGCTGGCAAAAAGACAAGCGTAGCCATTTACAATCCGTCAACTGGTGAGCGATGGAATGAAGTTACTCTGCCTGTCAACGACACTAAGATGAACGACCTGCTCTATAAGCGTTGGGTTAAACGTTGCGGAGCAATGGTCGACAGCCTGTCAAAGGGACGGCTGGGTTATGTTCACATAAAGTCCATGGACGATGCTTCGTTCCGCATTGTCTATAGTGACATCCTCGGCAAATACAACAAAAAAGAAGGTATCGTCATTGATACGCGCAACAACGGTGGCGGCAGGCTGCATGAGGATATTGAGGTATTGTTCAGCGGAGAGAAATACCTCACTCAGGTCATTCGCGGGAAAGAATCTTGCGATATGCCCAGCCGCCGGTGGAACAAGCCCAGCATCATGCTGCAGTGTGAAGCCAATTACAGCAATGCACATGGAACACCATGGGTATACAAACACAAGAAAATTGGAAAACTTGTCGGCATGCCTGTACCTGGGACCATGACATCGGTATCTTGGGAGACCCTACAAGATCCCTCCCTGGTATTCGGCATACCTATTATCGGTTACAGGACAAAAGACGGTTCCTATCTGGAAAACTCCCAGTTGGAACCCGATTTCAAGGTTGCCAATGCTCCCGAAGATGTCGTAGCAGGGAAAGACGCCCAGATAGAAACTGCTGTCAGGGAATTACTAAAACAGATTGACAAAAAACAATAAATACAACAAAACTATGAAGAAGCTGATATCTATAATAAGCCTGGCTCTGACCATCATTTGTGCCAATGCTGGGAAAATTGTTACCGACAGCATCAACAGCAAGGTGCTCAAGACATGGGTTAAATACAATGTCTATCTCCCCGACAGCTATGCACGAGGAGAAAAACAGTATCCTGTACTTTACCTGCTACATGGTCTCAAAGGCACTTATGAGACATGGAAAGAGTATGGCCTGTCATTGGTTGCCGACCTCAAGATGCGCAACAAGGAAGTGCGCGAGATGGTCATCATCATGCCCAATGCCGGCGGTATGCCTGTTGACAAGATACGAAACGGCTATTTCGATGTCGAAGGCTGGAAATATGAAACTTTCTTCTTCAATGAATTTCTTCCCGAGGTGGAGAAAAAATACCGCATTATTGGTGACAAAGGACACCGCGCCGTCAGTGGTTTGAGCATGGGTGGTAGTGGAACTATTACTTATGGCATGCACCACCCTGAACAATTCTGTGCCTGCTATGATATGAGTGGCTGGGTAGGCTTAAGCGACAGCCGATACGGCGGTATCTTCCGCACCGACTGCCCCATGCCTGAACGCAGCCATTTCAAAACCGACATTGAATACGCCACCCACAAATCAGTATGGGACAACCGTCCTGTACCCTATCTGGAGCAAGCTTCCAAAGAGAAACTGGCTTCATTGAAAACTGTGAGATGGTATATTGATGTCGGTGACGATGATTTCTTGCTTGAACCCAACGTTGACTTGTATCTTGCCATGCGTAAGTTCAAGATTCCGTGTGAACTCCGCGTACAGGACGGTGTCCATAACCGCGAGTATTGGTACAAGGCACTTTATACCATGTTGCCTTTCGTAGACAGAAGTATGGAGAAATGACTTTACGGTTAGCACGACTGACAAAACTGATGGTTGAATACTACAGAGGAGACTGTGGTCGTATCAAACATTTCCTGAATGTTCACCAGCTGGCTGCCACTATAGGACGGCTGGAAAACATAGAAGAGTTTTCTATGGATGTCCTTGAGGCGGCAGCGATTGTCCATGAAGCAGGAATTAGCCTCTGCAGGGAAGAAAGCGGTTCGTCTGACAGCCGCCTGACTGTCCGGAAAGGTTCTGCAGAGGCACGAATGCTACTGAAGCGTACTGGCGGTTTCACAGACGAAGAGACAGACCGCATCACACATCTGGTAGAAGTTCACCGCAGTTTTACTGCCGTCGAAGGAATAGATCACCAGATACTGACAGAAGCTATTATTCTTGACGAAATCGACAAGGGACTGTATCCAGGAATAGGAATAGCTGAACTAAGCCGGCTTTATTTCCGGACAAAGACTGGGCGTGAGCTGCTGGATGCCATGCACGGAGGAAAACCATGGACAATGGCACCGCAAGATGACAAGAACCCTTCCTGTTGCTGAGAACAGTCAAAAAAAACAATTAGAATACAATGAAAAAGAAAACTCTTTCAGGAATGTCCTTAAACGAACTGCAAGATGTAGTTTACAAACTGGGTATGCCCAAATTCGCAGCCAAGCAGATTGCAGCATGGCTCTATACCAAGCAGATTTACAGCATTGCTGAAATGTCAAATATCTCTAAAGTCTTTCGCGAGAAACTGGATGAGGAATATGAGCTGGGGCGCAGAATGCCTGCAAAAAAACTTGTATCCAAAGACGGGACAATCAAATACTTGTTTCCTACCCAGAGCGGTCATTTTGTTGAAACAGTATATATCCCCACTGCCGAAAGGGCAACGCTCTGCATTTCATCCCAAGTAGGATGTAAAATGGGATGCCAGTTTTGCATGACCGGACGGCAGAAATTCCAGGCTCAGCTTACGGCAGCCGACATATTGAATCAGATCTATGCATTGCCAGAGTTTAATCAGCTGACAAACATTGTTTTCATGGGACAAGGGGAACCCCTGGACAACCTTGATAATGTACTCAGAGTTTGCGAGATTCTAACAGCTTCCTATGGACTGGCATGGAGTCCCAAACGTATTACAGTATCAACCGTGGGTGACTTAAAAGGATTAAGGCGCTTCTTGAATGAAAGCCAGTGCAACCTGGCCATAAGCCTGCATTTCCCTACCCCTGCACAGCGTCTGGAATACATGCCAGCAGAGAATGCATGGCCAATCAGGAAAGTCATTGAATTGCTAAAGGAATATGAGTTCTGTAATGCTGAGCTGCAATGGCATGAAGGTGCTAAGCAGAGACGTCTTTCTTTTGAATATATCGTCTTTGCCGGTCTGAATGACTCCCACCGTCACCGCGATGCCATTGTGGAACTACTCGCAGGACTGGACTGCAGGGTCAACCTGATTCCATTCCATACGATACCCGATTCCCCCTTCAAGGCAGCACCAGAGCAGCGAATGAAGGAAATACGCGACTATTTGACATACAAGGGCGTATTCAGTACACTGAGAGCTTCCAGAGGTGAGGACATCATGGCAGCCTGCGGACTCTTAACAACCAAGGATTATCAAAATAAATAAATTATATTATGGAAAAAAAGAAAATACGTATCGGTATTACTCACGGAGATTTGTGCGGTGTAGGTTACGAGGTCATTCTCAAGACGTTTGCCTACCCCATGATGTGCGAAATGTGCATACCTGTTCTATACGGCTCCCCCAAGGCTGCAACATACCATCGCAAAATGTTGAACCTGACGACAAACTTTTCTTTAATCAACCATCCATCAGAAGCTCAGGAAGGGCGTCTGAACATGATTTCGTGTTTTGACGAGGAGGTGAAAATAGATTTTGGAGTTTCTTCACCCGAGAGCGGACACGCCGCTTTGCTGTCATTGCAGAGGGCTGTCAAAGACTACAAGAACGGAGATATTGACGCACTCGTCACAGCACCTATAAATAAGGCATCCATCCAAAGCAAAGACTTCAATTTCACAGGACATACTGAATATCTTGAACGTGAGGCGGGAGAAGGAAAGGAAGCGCTGATGATACTGATGAGCCCGCTGATGAAAGTGGCATTGGTAACGACCCACCTTCCTGTCAAGGATATTGCCGCCAATATCACGAAAGAAAAAATCGAGAATAAAATCAATATCTTCCATTCTTCCCTGAAATCCGACTTTACCATATCCATTCCCAGGATTGCTGTTCTTTCCCTGAATCCCCATTGCGGTGACAATGGCCTGTTAGGGACAGAGGAGAAAGATATCATCCAACCTGCCATCGAAGCCATGCGCGAGAAGGGCATCCAGTGTTTCGGTCCCTACCCTGCAGACGGTTTCTTCGGAGCAGGCATCTATACCCATTTTGACGGTGTCCTGGCAATGTATCATGATCAGGGACTTGCAGCGTTCAAGGCTCTGTCTTCTACCGATGGTGTAAATTTCACAGCAGGACTTCCAATTGTCCGCACCTCTCCCGACCATGGCGTTGCCTATGACATAGCCGGCAAGGGTGAAGCCGATGAGAACTCTTTCAGACAAGCTGTGTACGCAGCTATCGACATCTGGAACAACAGGCAAATAGACAAAGAGGCCTATGCCAATCCTTTGAAGATAATCGCACACGAGAAAGGACATAAAGGCGGCAAAGAACAGATAGAATAATGAAGTTTGCTGTTATTGCAGCTGGCGAGGGCTCTCGTCTCAAACAGGAAGGGATCATTGAAAGCAAGCCATTGATTCGATTGGGTGGCGAATACATGCTGTCCCGCCTGATAAGAATCTTCACCAAGCAGGAAGCAAGCGAGATTATTGTCATCGTCAACCCACAGATGCCTGACGTGGCAGGTTATGCCCATTGGTTAAAAGATGCCGGCAGAGCCACTTGTCCGTGTACACTTACTGTTCTGGAAAAAACCACGCCAAGCTCAATGCACAGTTTCTTCGAGATGAGCTCCTTTCTTGGAAAAGAGCCGTTTTGCCTGACCACAGTGGATACAATCTTCAGGGAGGAGGACTTCGGAAATTTCATCAACGCTTTCCACAGCTTTACTGGTGACGCTTTGATGGCTGTAACTGATTATATTGATGACGAGAAACCACTTTACGTCAAGACAGAGAACGACATGACAATATCCGGATTCTATGATACCGCTAACAACTGCACATATGTCTCCGGAGGCATCTATTGTATGAAGCCAAGTGTTATGCCTACCCTATATAAATGTATCGCAGAAGGACAAAGCCGGATGCGGAATTTCCAGCGGCAACTCCTTGCCGACGGTCTGGCTGTCAAGGCATGGCCCTTCTCCAAAATTATCGATGTTGACCATTCTGCCGATATCATGAAGGCAGAATTGTTTCTTCAGACCAAATAACACATACAGCATGACTATAGCAGGTGTTCTCCGTGATGAAATATTCTCTCCCAATTCAAACGACTTGAGAATAATGCAACTAGTCTCAGAAAATTTACAGGGACAAGGGAGAACCATCTTACTATATACCGAGAAGGAATTCCTGAGAAATGACATTCATGCCCACATAGTGTTCTCTATGGCAAGACATACCGCCACATTGGACAAACTGCAGGTTCTTGAGTCCCAGGGAACTTTGGTCGTCAATCCTCCTGCGGGAGTCAGACATTGCCATCGCATAGAAATTACACAGGCCCTGCTCAGGCAGGGTCTGAGCGTTCCCCGCAATGTGTTTTTTGACTTATCCCAGGAAGTGACTCTGCCAGAAGACATACCTTTTCCCTGCTGGTTGAAAAGAGCCGATACATATACCCTGACAAAAGATGACGTTTGTTTCATCCATAATCAGGCCGCATTGAGTAACCATCTGGCTGATTTTATTAAACGGAACATCAAGACAGCTGTCGTCAGCCGTCACATCAAAGGTGACCTCATAAAATTCTATGGCGTCAGCAAAACATCGTTCTTCCATTGGCACTACCCCACCCTGAACATACATGGCGAAAAATTCGGCCTGGAAAAACTGAACGGTCCAGTACGGCATTACCCCTTCTCTCCCGACAAGCTGAAAGCAGACATGACCCTTCTGGCGGAAACTCTGCAGGTCCCTGTATATGGCGGCGACTGCATCGTTGACAATGAAGGCAACTGCCAGTTTATTGATTTTAACGACTGGCCCAGTTTCTCCGTCTGCGCAGAAGAAGCTTCTCAGGCTATTGGAGAATACATCAATAGTTTAATACGTTCATCTGTCACAGCGTGACATTCTTCAATCTTCCATATATGAGCAACATCAGGTCAACATATAAGAGTCTCGATACCGAAGAATGGCTGGACATTCATTTTACGCGTCCACTCGGCTATATGTGGGCTTTGCTGTTCAAAGCGCTGCACATCCATCCCAATGTTGTGACCATTATCTCCATCTTCCTGGGAATTCTTGCCGGTCTGATGTTCATGTACTCCGATTTATGCCATAACCTTCTGGGTGTTTTGTTTTTGGTGTGGGCAAACATATATGACAGCTGCGACGGCCAGCTGGCACGTATGACAGGAAAGAAGACCAAGTGGGGGCGGATTCTGGACGGCTTTGCCGGTGACGTATGGTTCTTCTTTATTTATCTGGCCATTGTCATCCGCACATTCCATGATACCATACCCGGCACATCGGTTGAATGGCAATGGATAATCTTTTTTATATGTCTCATTTCCGGAGTCGTCTTTCACGCACGCCAGTGCCAGCTAGCGGACTACTACCGCAATATCCATCTCTATTTTCTCCCTGGGACAACAAACGAGTTGCATTCATCCGCCATTGAGCAAAAACGCCTGGACGAGACACCTCATGAAGGTAATTTCTGGTGGCGTATCTTTTTAAGAAGCTACGTCAGTTATACCCGGACACAGGAGAGACTTACCCCCCGTTTCCAGGAACTGACAGGCTATATCCATAATCAATACAACGGCATTGTACCAGCTGACTTCCGTAGCGAATTCAGGCGACAGAGCCTGCCGCTTATGAAATATGCCAACATCATTACATTCAACTGTCGCGCCATAATTCTGTATATCGCATTTCTCACAGACGAGCCATGGCTGTATCCCGTTATGGAAATGACTGTCCTTGCAGCCATTGCCGCCTATTTGCGGAAACGCCATGAGACAATGTGCACTGTTTTACTGGAAAAATTAAAGAACACAAATTATTGAAATGAAAAACAGCCATCGCAATATCTTCCTCCTGTTTGGCATCATCGCCATTATCATCATGCTGCTCACTTTTGACATGGACTACCGTGAACTGTGGGCAAATATGAGCCGCGCCGGATACTGGTTCTTTGCTGTTGTTGGAATATGGTGTGTCATCTATCTCTTCAATGCCCTTTCATGGTTCTACATTGTCAGAGACGGCAAACGGCCTTCCCCTGTGCCTTTCTGGCGAATCTACAAGCTGTCAATATCTGGATTTGCACTCAACTATGCCACTCCCTTTGGCCTTATGGGCGGAGAGCCATATCGCATCATGGAACTCACCCCCTTTCTCGGAGCCTCACGCGCCACATCCAGCGTGATTCTCTACGTCATGATGCACATCTTCTCACACATCTGCTTCTGGCTGACATCAATTGTCCTGTATCTCATCATATACACTCCCACACTGCTTATGGCTCTGTTTCTGGCACTGACCAGCGCAGTACTATTGCTGCTGGTATTTTTCTTTGTCGCAGGCTACCGGAACGGCATGGTAGTCAAGACATTCCATTTACTGGGTCATATTCCCTTCATTAGCAAATGGTCAGGATCCTTTTATCAGAGCCATCATGAGGCATTGCACAGGATTGACAGCCAGATAGCCTCGTTACACCGTCAGCGGAAGACAACTTTCTACGCCTCATTCCTCTGCGAGTTCACTGCACGTTGTCTGACCAGCGTAGAGATATTCTTCATACTCAAGATTCTGACTCCCGAAGTCAGTTTCTTTGACTGTATTCTCATTATGGCATTCACATCACTGTTTGCAAACATATTCTTTTTCTCACCATTGCAATTGGGTGCCCGTGAAGGTGGTTTTGCCTTGGCTGTCAGCGGTCTGCACCTCTCAGGAGCATTCGGTGTCTACACAGGTCTTATCAGCCGCATACGGGAATTCATATGGATAGTCATTGGTGTCATACTCATGAAAATAGGCAATATCCCTCATAGGCAGCCAGACATCAAAGGACTATTGTTCGACTACGGCGGAACACTGGACACAGGAGGGCGGCATTGGGCCGATGTCATTTGGGAAGCCTGGCAGCATGCCCGTGTTCCTGTCAGTCGGGAGCAGTTCCAGGAAGCATACATCCATACAGAACAATATCTTGCCGACCATTCCGTCATACAACCCCAAGACACCTTCAAGCAGCTGTTGAGAAAAAAAATACAACTGCAGACAAGATATCTGCAACAAGACGACTCATACACCGAAGTTATTGTAGCATATTGTTACGACTATGCCCAACGTGAAACCACCAAATCAAGACAGGTGCTTCTGCAGTTCAAGGGCAGGCTACCCATGGCCGTTGTCAGCAACTTCTACGGCAATATCCACACCGTACTCCATGAATTCAGTATGGACAACCTTTTCGATGCCGTCATTGACAGCACCATCGCAGGCATCCGCAAACCCTCTCCCGACATCTGGCAAATTGGACTGGATGCCCTCCGTCTCTCCCCCGGTGAAGCCTGTGTCATCGGTGACTCCCTCATAGCCGACATCAACCCCGCCAGACATCTTGGATGCCATACCGTATGGTTTAATAGAACCGGCAACACCCCGTCACAAAAGGAAGAAACCGCCGACCATACCATCAACACCCTTGGTGATCTTACTTTCCTCTTTCCCGATTTCTGTCAACACCGTCCCTGACCAACAAACTCACCCAACATCATTCAAGACGAAGGTAATACCAAACTTAGGCAGAGCCTC
>ONKB01000070.1 GCA_900318305.1 uncultured Prevotellaceae bacterium
AAAATTTTTTCTGGAGCTGGCAGATTTTTTTTGTGGTTCTGGCAGTAAAATTTGCCGCCCTGTTATACTGTGTGGCGTAACTGCCTGGAAAATCAGGGAGAAAGACCATGGAAAAGGCCCCAAAAAGGAAGCAAAATGAGCGTCCGTTTTTAAGGCTTGAAAACACGAAAAATGCCCAGTTCTGTCCATTTTTGTACTTTAAAGTACCAAAAAGGACAAAAATTGGGAGGCTCAGGAGCCTCACCCAAGCAGCCTCTCTCCCGACCCCTCTCCAGAAGGAATTTGCTGAAACAATCCTTGATTTCCTGTTGCTGAAATTTTCATATTCTGATGTCAATACAAGGGTCGTACAGAATATTAAAATCTCAGCGGGTAAAAATCCTGCTTTTTTGACGTATTATATGCGTTCTGGCTTAGAGAGAAGCGGGTTTTGTAGAGAAAAAAGTGTGTTCTTTTTTGCATAAAAAATGTCTCACAATTAAATTTCTGTGTTTGCTTAAAGATTGTTATAAAGCAAAAACTGCTTCTCGTTGGGAGAAGCAGTCCTGTAGTCTTTGAGCTGAGTGTTTTATGCTAACTGTTTTGTTCTTTGTCTTCCTCTTCGTCTTTTTCTTCTGGCAGTTCGAAGTCGTTTATGCCGTTCTGTATAAGAATATTATACCACGAAATAAGTTTGCGTATATCGTTCTGATAGACACGGTCGCGGTCGTAGTTGGGCAATGCCTTTGCCATAAATTCTTCCAGCTCATCCTTTGAGGCTTTTTTGCCGTTTATATCGATGATTTTGCCATCCTGCATCTCCTTGATATTGTTGAAGACATTAAACAAAGGGATGTTGTCGTCGTCATCGGTATACATGGACACATCTTTCAATGAAGTAATCCTGTCGTGCTGGCTGACGGGGAATCTTTTCTTCTGTTCGTCGAGTGATTCAACTATCAGTGTATTGCGTCCTTGTGATACTAATAAAAATAAGCCCGGTTTGCCTGATATGGCTAATATTGTTTTTTCTGTCATGGTTTTTGTTGTATTTTTAATTTCTAACTATTGTTGCTGTTCTGTCGGGTCCTACTGAAACGATAGTGATTGGAATGCCCATATATTGCTCAATATATGCGATGTAATCGGACAATTCTTGAGGAAATTCCTTCTCAGATCTCATGTTTGTGAGGTCGCAGTTCCATCCTTTCACGTCTTCGTATACAGGCTCCCAGCCATTGAGGTCGTAAGGCATGTCCTGAGTTGTCTCGTTGCCCTTCTTGTAGGCCACACATACTTTGAGTGTTGGGAAGATGTCGAGGACATCGCTTTTCATCATGATGAGCTGGGTGACGCCGTTGACCACGGCGGCATATTTCAGGGCTACGAGGTCAAGCCATCCGCACCTCCGGTTTCTGCCTGTCACGGCACCGAACTCATGTCCTATTTCCCTGATTTTGTCACCTGTCTCGTCAAAGAGTTCCACTGGGAAAGGTCCGGAGCCCACGCGTGTGCTGTAGGCCTTGAAGATGCCGAATACCTGGTCAATCCTGTTAGGGGCGACACCCAGTCCGGTACATACGCCGCCGCATGTCGTACTGGAAGAGCTGACCATAGGATAGGTGCCGTGGTCGATATCGAGAAGTGAGCCTTGTGCACCTTCCGCAAGGACTTTCTTCCCCTCGTTGAGATACCGGTTGATTTCTATTTCTGTATCCGTCAGGTCAAGTGTGCGCATATAAGCCACGCCTTCAAGCCAGGTCTTCTCCTCTTCGGCGATGTCGTATTTGTAGTTGAGGTCGTCGAGAATGCGTGTGTGACGTGCCTTGAGGGCATTGTATTTCTCTTCGAAGTTGTCAAGGATGTCGCCGACGCGGAGTCCCGTACGGGCAGCCTTGTCGCTGTAAGCCGGTCCGATGCCCTTGCCGGTGGTACCTATTTTGTTCTTGCCTTTGAGTGTCTCGTATGCGCGGTCCAAGGCACGGTGGGTCGGGAGGATGAGGTGAGCGCGTTTGCTGATATGCAGACGGCCCTTCATCTTGTAACCGGCATTCTCCAGTTCTTTTGCCTCTAAATAGAAGAGGTCGGGAGCGATGACACAACCATTGCCGATGATATTGAGTGTCCCGTCGTTGAAAATACCTGACGGGATGGACCGCAAGACAAATTTCTTGCCATCGAAAATAATGGTATGGCCAGCATTGGGGCCACCTGCAAAGCGGGCTACCACATCGTATTGCGGTGTAAAGTAATCAACAACCTTGCCTTTGCCTTCGTCTCCGAAAACGATGCCTAAAAGGGCATCAATTTTACCTTGTTTCATTGTATGTTATATTGTTTTGGATTCTTTTTCTTTTTTTGTTTGTCTGTCTTTTTTCTTCTGACAGTTGAAGCAGATGCCTCCGATATAGAGGGTATAGGTTTTTGCTGTGAAGCGTGGCCATGAGATGTGCCGTATGGAATTGCTCAGGCGGGCAAGTGACACAGAACGGACCTGTCCGCATTCGGTGCAGATGAGAAACTGTTTTGCGGAGGTGTTGTTGTTGGCAAAAAACTTGCTGTACCTGCCGTTGGTCTTGCTGCGTACAATGAGATGGGCTTTCTCAAAGAGGATGAAAGTGTTGTAAATGGTAGAAAGGCTGGGGCGGAATGTTGAGCCTTCCATCATCTGTTGCATCTCATGGATGTCGAAGGGCTTTTTGAAAGAATAGATCGCCTCTAACAGGGCAAAACGCTCATGCGTTTTCTTCATCCTGTTGTCCTGAAGGTATTTCTCCAGAATGGTCTTTGCTTTCAGATAATTGCCCGAGCTGTTTTCCATGTAGCAGTTTATTGTAAGATTCTTTTGACTCTGTTTTCTTCAATGACTCCCAGAAGGGCATATTTAGCCAGAGCGTTCCGGATGGCAGAGTTCAATGCGGCGTTGCCGGTGTTGAGCAGGCTCTGTGCCTGGTCCAGGAACTCATTGGCACTATTGTCGTCCACTATGCAGTTCTCTTTCATGAAAAGCCGTGAAAAGAGCAGGAAACCGCAGAGCTGGAACATCAGTTCCTCCCGTGCTATCCAGTGGAATGCAGCCCGCTTGGCATAAGGCAGGTGCTGAAAGAGCGAGAGGGTGGTGTATTGTGCCTCTTCGGGGTAGTGCATGCTCTCTATCCATATCTCAGCCAAATCCTCAGGGAACTTGTCGGCAGGCTGTACCAGTCCGGCAAGTAGCCTGCATTCGCGGATATCCTCCTTCCAGAGAGCCCCAGCCAACTCGGCATTTTTGCCGATGGACACGGCTATGTCGTTGAGGCGGTTCCACTCGATGCCATAGATGACACGGTAATTCAGGCCTTTCTCACGCAGAGAGGCACTGACAGGACCGTTCATGAGAGCATGGAAATCCTTTTTAAGGGCTTGGATCTGATGTTGGATATCTTCGTTCATTTATTCATTGATATAAGGAAGCGGAGCGTAATCGGTGCTGTAACGCAACATCTGATGGTCGTAGGCCTCAGTATATGTCACTTTGACATCCTTGATGTTACCCTTGTTGTCTTTGATGGCCGTATAAACAGGATTGATGAATCCTTTGTAAGGCGATATGTTCAGTTTGGCATAGCGCTGTATCAGTTCTTTGTGCAAGACGGGATCTACTTTCACGGCGTAGGTCTCCACAAGATTGCGGGCGCTCTCGTAGTCACCGGTACTCTTGATGCGCTGTATCTCAGCGAGGAGTTCGGCAAAGAGTGTACGGAGCTGTCCGTAGTCGTTGATGCGCATATATGTCTTCTTGTTTTTCTTGAATAGTTCGATGATATTTCTGTCCTTGCCGTGAAGGTATGCCCAGCGCGCTATCAAGGCGCGGTTGCGCATGTGTGCCTCTTCGATGTTGTTGCCTGGTTTGATGCGTACGAGTTGTGTCATCAGGCCGTTGAGAATGTAGGTGTAGTATTCGGATTTGTAAGCATCGGCGGTCGGGGTGAGTCCCAGTTCCACCAGTTTATTGTCGGCCAGATAGTACAGGGCGAACAAGTCGGCACGTGCTTCCTCTATGGTGGAGCCGTAGGCCCTGAGAGAGTCATCGGATACGCCCGGCAGCATCTTGCCACTGCCATGTCCCAGGCATTCATGCAAATCCGTGTGCAGGTCGTTACAGATATCACCGTATTGTCTCACAAGCGCCCTTGTGTTGGCATCACAGATGAACTCTTCATCAAAACCGTTGCCGTGGGCAGCCTTGTTGTAGGCATCAGTCAGATTGCCTATGGTGACACTCTTGGAGCCATATTCTTTCCTGATCCAGTTGGAGTTAGGCAGGTTGATGCCGATAGCCGTAGAGGGATACAGGTCGCCGGCGAGGATAGCTGCGGTGATGACCTTGGCTGAGATGCCTTTGCATTCCGATTTCTTGAAACGGGAATCTACAGGGGAGTGGTCCTCGAACCATTGTGCATTCTGACTCATTTTCTCAGTACGCGCTGTGGTTGCCATGTCCTTGTAGTTGGCAAAACCTTCCCAGCTTCCCTTTATTCCGAGCGGGTCGCCGTAAACCTCAATAAACCCGTTGGTGAAGTCCACGAGGTCAGCGGTATTTTTTACCCACAGGATACTATAGTCGTCGAAATCCTTGAGATTGCCGGATACATAATAGTCAATGAGTTTGTTGATGACAGCCTTCTGCTCCTCACTTTCAGCGAAAGGAATGGCTTTCTGGAGGTTGGCAACAATCTTGGTGATGGCAGCACCGTAGAGGCCTGTCGTGGTCCATTTTTTCTCGACCAGTTTGCCGTTTTCCCTGACGAGCTTGCTGTTGAGGCCATACATGACAGGACGCTCGTCGCCTGCCTTGTGCATACTGTTATAGAATTGCTCCACCTCAGCCTGTGAGATGCCTGTGCCGTAGTAGTTCTCACCCGAAGTCTTGATCAGGTCTTCGCCGTCTTTCTGGTTAACCCGCATGGGGAATATGGCAGGGTCAAAGATAACAGGGAAAACCTCGTCACAGAGCTTATCTACCGTCTGGCCGTTGGAGAGCGGCAGTTTCCGGCGGTCAACACTCTTCAGTGCGTTACGGAAAAATTCCTCGGAGAATCCCGGCTTGAATTTCTCGGAGCCATAGTGGTGGTGAATACCATTGCTGAACCAGACGCATTTCAGGTACTCTGTCAGTGCCTTGAAGTCCTTGCTGTCACGGCTGCCTTGGTAATCGGTATATACTGTCTCCAGCATTTTGCGGATGCGCAGGTTGTATGCCCCATTCTGGTCGAATAAGATGTCGCGTCCGTAAAGGGCGGCCTCGGAAAGATAATATATGAGGGTTTTTTGTTGGAGGCTCAATTTCTCAAAATCCTGAACTTTATAGCGGAGCATCTGGATGTCGGCAAACTTCTCGTCAGTGTATTTGAAGTTGTCTGCCGGTGTCCCTGCCGTCGCAGAAATGGCTAATGTGCTGAACATAATCGTGTGAAAAATCTTGTTGAGTTTCATTATAAATGTTTTTAAAACAGTTGTAGAACCAAAGGCATGAATATGTCTTCTGTATGCCCAAGTATCAAACAAAGTTACATAAATAATCATTTTTGTGCAATACAAAATATGAGAATTTATGGAGTTTTAATTATTTTTGCGTATGATGAGTGAAGACATTTTGATTTCTGCACTAAAACGCTATTTCGGGTATACAACTTTCCGCCCATTTCAGCGTGAGATTATCCAGGAGATTATGGCAGGCCGTGATGCTTTTGTCCTGATGCCGACAGGCGGTGGCAAGAGTGTCTGCTACCAGTTGCCGGCGATGCTTATTCCCGGGCTGGCGATAGTGGTGTCGCCCCTGATATCCCTGATGAAGGATCAGGTAGATGCCCTTTGTGCTGCCGGCATGCCGGCAGCAGCCTTGAACAGTGCGTTGACGGAAAAGGAGCAGATGCAGCTTGAGGCAGATTGTCTTGCCGGCAGGGTGAAGCTGCTGTATGTGTCGCCCGAGATGGCACTGGCAAAAATGCATTCTCTGCTTAGTCATATCCAGATTAATCTCTTTGCCATAGATGAGGCGCACTGCATCAGTCAGTGGGGGGCAGACTTCCGTCCCGAGTATGCACGGCTGAGTGTATTGCGGGATGCCTTCCCCAGAGTGCCTTTCCTTGCCTTGACAGCTACTGCCGACAAGGTGACGAGGAAGGATATCCTCCGTCAGCTCAACCTGCATCATCCCCAAGTGTTCATCTCGTCATTTGACAGGCCCAACCTGAGCCTCTCGGTCGTCAAGGAAATGAAGAAGAGAGACAAGGACCGTGCCATCCGTTCCTTCATAGATGCCCATCACCACCAGAGCGGTATCATATATTGTCTCAGCAGGCAGACAACCGAAAAAGTATGTGAGATGCTGCGTGCTCACGGCATTATGGCAAAGCCCTATCATGCCGGTATGACGACAGAGGAGCGGACAGAGGTTCAGAACCAGTTTGTAAGGGATGTGGTTCAGGTCATATGTGCCACGGTGGCATTCGGCATGGGCATAGACAAAAGCAATATACGCTGGATTATCCATTATAACCTTCCTTCAAGTCTGGAGGCGTTTTATCAGGAGATTGGCAGGGCAGGCCGCGATGGGGCGCCGGCCCAGACAATGCTGTTCTACAGCTATGCTGATGTCATCCAGCAGGGAAAGTTTGCCGATGAGAGCGGACAGCGTGAAATGAACAGGGAACGGCTGCGTCGCATGCAGCAATATGCAGAGGCCAGTATCTGCCGCCGACGTATCCTGTTGAATTATTTCGGTGAGGAGATGGCAACGGGATGCCAGAACTGTGATGTCTGCAAATGTCCGCCAAGACATTTTGACGGAACAATACTTGCACAGAAGCTGATGAGTGCTGCAAAACGTACAGACGAACACTATGATATCAAGGTACTGACGGATATCCTGACAGGAAGTTTTTCGGCTCCTGTGAGGGATAACCATCTGGAAATGTTGAAAACCTTTGGCGTGGGACGCGACGTGTCACGTACAGACTGGCAGGACTATGCCCTGCAGTTGTTGCATATGGGATATATAGAGATTGTCTATGATGAACGGAACCGTGTCGTAGTGACCCCTTTGGGTGAAAAAGTGCTGTTTGAAGGTGCTAAGGTGCAGATGGTGGAGCAGGATAAGAAAGTGTTGCCGACAAGTTCCAGGAAAAAGCATGCACCGTCACCAGCCTTCCCGGGCCTGTATATGCCAATGGAGGAAGACCCCGATTTGTATGAGGCTCTCAGGCAGTTGCGTCTCAGGCTGGCTGAAGACCAGAGAATGCCCCCGTACATTATCTTCAGCGATAAGGTCCTGCATGAACTGGCACGGATAAAACCATTGTCCATTGAAGCTTTTGGCGATATATCCGGAGTGGGGGAATACAAACAGAACCGTTATGGCTCGGTTTTTGTTGATGAAATCAGAAAGTATGTCAAATAAATTCTTCAGAAGCAAAATATGAAATCAGCAGTTATACTCTTCCTGATGGCGTTATCGGTAGGCTGTATGGCACAAAATCCTTTGAAACCTTTGAATCCTGACAGTGTTATGCTTGATGACTTTTTCTGGGTGGACATGGTGGATTCTGCCACGACTTTGTTTCCTAAGATGAAACCTCAGAGTCTGGAGATTACTCCTAAAGATGTAAAGAACCTGCCGAAATTGCAGGAATCGTTTGCGAACCTGGAGCCGAATCTATTTCTGACCGGGTGTGAGAGGGGAAAGAAGAATGAGGTGAAACGGTTCAAGTCGGCCAAGGATGTTGTCTCGAAGACGTTTAAACTCGCCCTGATGATGCGTGACGGTAAGTACTTCGATTATTGCGAACAGGCCCTGTTCAATGAGATTGCCGGTGCCTGGAAGGATTCGGCATCCAAGACGAATAAAAAGGACATAGCAGAGGTTCTGGCAACAATTCCGCAAATGGTGTATGCTATTGACGGTAAGGACGTGTACATTAATATGATTGTCAGGAACCGTACCCATATTGTCACAGAACATCTGGATATGACGATTCACACGATGGCCAGTATGCCATGGTATGGTCAGTGTATAATCTCTATGGATATGGAGAAAGAACAGGAATTTACCCTGTACCTACGTTGTCCTCATTGGGCTGACGGCAAGTCGGTCATGTCGTCGTTTGATGCCACGGCGGGTAGCAGTAAAATGGATATATATATAAACGGGGAACGTCCGGAAAAGAGAATAGTGAACGGATATTATGTCATCAGCCGGCGCTGGAAGAATGGCGACATGATGAAACTGAGCTTCCCTTATCCGATAATGCGTGTACAAGACAGACAAAGTCCGTCTCGAATGGCTCTCCAGCGTGGTCCGCTGATATACGCCTTTGAGGAAAACCTGAACGTGAAAGGCGTTGACGGTATCTCAAACACATTTGATGGTGAGAGAGAGACCATTTTCCTGGCATCAAAGAAATATGACGAACAGGGAAATGCCACAGGTCAGTATAAAGCCTTTCCTTATTGCCTGGACAAGGAAAAATACTATCCTTTGATATTTGCCAAAAAATTGAAGTAGGCAGGGAGACTCGGCGTGTCAGTTTTTTTCACCGAAGCACAAATCGCCGGCGTCACCCAATCCCGGGACAATATATTTGTGCTCGTTCAGGATGGGGTCTATGGCAGCACACCAAATGGTTGTCTTGTCCTCAGGCATGACAGACTTGATGTAATCCACAGCTTCTTGGGTGGCAATGACACAAACTACATGGACATAAGCCGGAGTGCCTTTGGTGAGGAATGCCTGGTATCCCAATTCCATACTGCCACCTGTAGCCAGCATGGGGTCGGCGATGATAAGTGTCTTGCCTGTGATGGTCGGTGATGCGAGATACTCTATATTTACGGCTATTTCGGTATGGCTGTCGTTGGTATAATTCCTGTAGGCGCTGACGAAGGCATTGCTGGCATGGTCAAATACGTCCAGAAAACCTTCATGGAATGGTAGGCCGGCACGCAAGATGGTTCCTATGACAATATCTTCTGAAGGAAGGTTGATGCGTGAGATGCCGAGAGGAGTCTGAACGTCAGTGGCTGTATAGGGCAGTGTCTTACTCAACTCATAAGCCATGATGTGACCGATGCGTTTTATGTTGTTGCGAAACAGCAGGCGGTTGCCTTGATAATCCTTGTCACGAATTTCCTGCAGAAACTTGTTCAATACAGTATTCTGCTCGCTCAAATTGACTACTTTCATGTTTTGTTGTGTTTTGTATGCAAAACTATAAAAAATAATTGGAAAGTCATTTTGAAAAAGAGTCAAAATATAGGCTTACCTGCAAGCCCATGTGTTTAGATTTAGACAAAAACCATAAAAACCCTCATGTTAGGGAGAGGCTCCTTGTTTTTCCTATTTTTCCTTGTGAGCCAGCTCACAGATAAAAATATCCACCTCGCATCTTTGTCTCTTACAGAGCCATCACATACTTCGTGAGCAAAAACATAGCCCTCCGGGCTAAAAAAGCCTCTAAGCAAACACAATAATTAACTAGTAAGCCAAAATTTAATAACTATAAGGGCAGAGAGTAATCTTTAGATTCTATGATTTTGGCACGGATTTTGTTTTAGTATTTTTGGGCTTTGAGATATGCCCGGCATAAATAAATATTAGTAATAACATTTTAAATATTCAAAAATGAAAATTCAACCATTAGCAGACAGAGTTCTGATTTCTCCAAAGGCAGCTGAGGAGAAGACTGTAGGCGGTATCATTATTCCTGATACAGCCAAAGAAAAACCTCTCGAGGGAACTGTAGTTGCAGTAGGCGAGGGTAAGAGTGACGAGAAGATGATTCTGAAACAAGGCGACAAAGTGCTGTATGGCAAATATGCCGGCACTGAGTTGGAGTATGACGGAGAAAAATATCTTGTTATGCGTCAGAGTGACGTAGTTGCTATTTTGAAATAATCAAATCTAAAAATCCAGAATTATGGCTAAAGAAATTAAATATGATGTTGATGCCCGCAAGAAATTAGCGGCTGGTGCAGATGCTTTGGCAAATGCAGTAAAGGTAACTCTTGGTCCTAAAGGCCGTAATGTTGTTATCGACAAGAAGTTTGGTGCTCCGAAAATCACAAAAGACGGTGTCACTGTAGCCAAGGAGATTGAACTTGAGGATGCTTTTGAGAATGCAGGTGCTCAGTTACTGAAGAGTGTTGCCAGCAAGACTGGTGACGATGCCGGTGATGGTACAACGACTGCCACTATCCTGGCTCAGGCTGTTCTGCATGAAGGCATGAAGAACATTGAGGCTGGTGCCAATCCTCTTGATGTGAAGCGTGGTATTGACAAGGCTGTAGCCAAGGTGGTTGCAGAAATCAAGTCTCAGTCTGAAACTATCAATGGTGACTATGACAAAGTAGAACAAGTTGCCACTGTATCTGCCAACAATGATCCTGAAATAGGTAAGCTGATTGCAGATGGTATGCGTGCCGTATCTGTAAATGGTGTTATCACCATTGAGGATGGCAAGACCAGTGAAACCGTATTGAAGACGGTTGAAGGTATGCAGTTTGACCGTGGCTATCTGTCTCCATATTTCATTACTGATTCAGAGAAGATGGAATGTGTCATGGAGAAACCGCTTATCCTGATTTATGATAAGAAGATTTCCAACCTGAAGGATTTCCTGCCTATCCTTGAACCGGTAGCTCAGAGCAACCGCCCGATGCTTGTTATTGCTGAGGATGTTGATTCAGAGGCTTTGACAACATTGATTGTCAACCGTCTGCGTGGCGGATTGAAGATATGTGCCGTAAAGGCTCCTGGTTTTGGTGACCGCCGCAAGGCTATGCTGGAAGATATTGCCATTCTGACAGGTGGTGTCGTGATCAGCGAAGAGAAGGGTCTCAAACTTGAGCAGACTACAATGGAGATGCTCGGTTCTTGCGAGAAGCTTACTGTAAACAAGGATAACACAACTATCGTCAACGGAGCCGGTGATCCCCAGAATATTAAGGACCGTATTGCCCAGATAAAGAACGAACTGGCTAACACCACTTCCAGCTATGACAAAGAGAAACTGGAAGAGCGTCTGGCCAAACTTGCAGGCGGTGTCTGCGTTCTTGAGGTAGGTGCTGTTTCCGAGACTGAGCAGAAAGAGAAGAAAGACCGTTGCGATGATGCCCTCTGTGCTACCCGTGCAGCCATTGAAGAAGGTATCGTAACTGGTGGCGGTGTTGCATATATCCGCGCTCAGAAAGCACTTGAAGGCATGAAGGGTGACAACGATGACGAGACGACAGGTATCAACATCATCCGTCGCGCTATAGAGGAGCCTCTGCGCCAGATTTGTTTCAACGCTGGTTTGGAAGGTGCCGTTATTGTCAACAAGGTACGTGAGTCCAAAGGAAACAATGGTTTCAACGCCAAGACTGAGAAGTTTGAAGACCTGCGTAAGGCTGGTGTTGTAGATCCTGCCAAAGTGACTCGTGTAGCTCTGGAAAATGCCGCTTCTGTAGCCGGTATGTTCCTGACAACGGAATGTGTCATTTGTGATAAGAAAGAGGAAAAACCTGAAATGCCAGCTCAGCCGATGGGTGGCGGCATGATGTAAATGACGTAAAAGTTATTGGTTAATAATCTATATTCATTGAGGGGACAATCTTCATGATTGTCCCCTCAATTTGTAGTTTATAGGGTTAATGCAGGGTGATGGTTTGTGGCGTCGTGGCATGCAGGTTGAGCCACAGCAGAAGCCGGTTGCCGTCATATTGAGAAAGATGGCCGATGCGGACACTCCCGGGTGATGTAGGAAGACCGTTGATGCGGATAGTCGGCTCTTCCTTTGTCCAGTTGGTGAAAATGAGACAAATTCCCTGCAGGGGACTGTCGGCAGAGGCATCTATGAGCAACCTGATGTCGCCAGTGCTGTCGCTGTCGCAACAGAGCGTATAGGCTCTCTGGGTCTGGTCGTACTGTCCGCCCTGGCACGGACCCGACAAAACTGTCAGTCGGGGTGCACGCAGCCATGACTTGGCAAGAGGCAGTAACTGACCGGCATCCTGGTCGGTACAGCCACACAGCATGAGTTTGGTCATCTTACCCTCTTCAACAGCATAGGGTGCGTTATATTGGGTGGCAGTATAGGTGTGGGCTGGTCCGTCGGCACTAACGGCATAGCGGCCAATGACAAGGTCTTGTGTGACAGGCCAATGGTTGCGCCACGGGAAACCTGAATAGTCACTCCATTTGCCGGCATAGCGTGTAATCTCTGGTCCCTGATGACCTCTCTCATTCTCTCCGGCACGATCATCAAGGATAAGGAACGGATTCCATGTGCTGTTCATATAGGTGACTTGGATATTGGCCTGGGGGATGCTGGGCAGATGCTGTGTGGGCTTGCTGTTGTATTCCCATCCGAATACCTGTGACTGGCCATCCATATTGGCGACAGACATGATGCGCGTGGAGTCGAGGATGTCCTCCGGTCTCTGGCCGGGATGGAGGACCTGAAGCGACTGGCACCACTCATACCACTCATCAAGCCGGGAACTCCATACGACCATTTTGCGCACGCCTGTGCCGTCGGGATAGAAATAATAGGTCTCTTCTGACCAGTCACCCCAACCGGTCTCGGGATCTTCATAGGGGAATTTCTGATTGACACCGACAGGCGCATTACGCCAATGAACGACAGTTCGCGCAGGGGTGTTTTCCAATATCCTTACACTGGAGAAGTCAGCATGTTTGTCGCTCATATTCTCGCAACACCCCCAGTTGGTCACTTTCTTGCGCTCAATGAACTCGTTGCTCATCCAGTTGCCTTTCTCGGTAACAAAACACGGCGCATAGGAGATGCCTTTCCAGAATACGACACGATAGGGGAGGCTTTCTCCAAAGCCAACGACGACATCGGGTGTCTCACTCCGCCACTGCTCATCCCATTGCTTATAGTATTTGAGCGGAATATACCAACTCCCGAAGGCCAGTGGTTTATCGGGTCCTGAGGGCAGACGACGCTGCTCAAAGGGAGGGGGCTCATGGGAGACCCGCTTCTGTCTGACGACATGGTCGTATAGGGCAGTGCCGTTAGAAATTGTCATCTCGTCGAGGGCACCGTCAAGAGAACAGAATATGGGTATTTCCTTGTTCTCGTAAGGGCATGCCACCCTGGCAGGTGTGCGTCCAATCCATATTTCGGCAGAATCGGCTTTGACAGGTTCCCGGAGATGTTCTGTGACATAGTCTTCCTGATGGTTGACTGCCAGATGGGCCTGATGCTGCGAATCAAAACAACAGGTGATGCGGTTCCATGCCGTAAGTGGCAGGGGATTCCTGGAGATGAGTCTCTGATTGCCGATGGTAAACGCCACCATGCCATGTACATCTATCTCAATGCTAAATGGATGACTGCCCCTGTGGTTATAAATGATGGGACATGATGACTTGGGGTAGCTTGCAGGAGCAAAGTATAAATCGACAGTGAAAGCGTCGTTGAGCTTAGGTGCTTTCCCGGAGGGAATGATGATGCGGGTGGTAAAACCGTTGAAAAGCAAGGCGGTGCCGGTGATGCCTTGAATCCAATCGCAAGACGGCGAGACACACATGGCATCATGATTGACATCATTGTGTACTGTCAAGCCTTCACCCTCGTTAAAAGAAAGGTACAGCAGCTTTTCTTCTACCGTCAGCCTCCCGAGGACGTGCATGGAGCCGGAAAAGAAAAGCAATGCCGTACAGATGATAATCGTTCTAAGCATTGACGTGGATGAAAGGCTTATTTGTTATACCCTTTGTGGGTCATGAATTCCCAGATGCGGTCCAGATAAGTGTAGCTCCCTGTGCCTGGGGCAGCTTTGGCCTGAAAACAGTGGGGACGCAGGGTCAGGGTATGCAATTCGCTTTGAATGCCCATGCTGCGCATCTTCTCCCATGTCTTGACAGAATTCATGGCTGCCCATCCGTCGGCATCACCATGGACAAAGAGCATGGGGACGGTTTTCAAGTCGAAGGAAAAATCAGGCACCAGGACATCGCTGTCCTCGTTGCCCCCGTTGGTATTGGGGTTCATGGCACCATCGGTCAGAGCATAAGCTGGATAAATGCCGATACCCCATTGAACGTTGCATGGTTGCTTGTCGATATCGTCAATGGGCAGATATGACTGGTGCATGGAAGAGGTGACACCCATCAGGGTGAGATGTCCGCCTGCCGAACTGCCCATGATGCCAATACGGTTAGGGTCAAGTCCACGCTGAGCTGCCTCGCTCCGGACGATTCTGACAGCACGCTGGAGATCTTCCCATGCGGTAGTGTGTTTTGCCAGTCCACTCTCAGCAGCAGGTCTCGGTGTGCGGTATTTCATGGTAACGACAGTCATGCCCTTCTCGTTCAGGTAGCGCCTGGCAGGTGCTACTTCAAAGCCGTCGGGACTGTTGCCCATGTAACTGCCTCCGGAATAAATAATCTGAATGGCTTTGGTTTTGAGGACTTTAGGCATGTGCCATTCAATATATGGCTTGCATTGTTTTTCCTGTCTGTCAGGCATCTTGCCCTCGGGCCAGATGTCCTCGGTGATTTTCTCCGCCCTTGCATCGTCATAGGGATAACGCTTCATAAGTTCCTCCTCGGGAGCCAGTTTGCCCAGGAAACCCATTTGGCACATGTATTCCACGGCGCGTTCAAAGCCATATACACCGTGTGGCATGTCAGGATAGAGATGCAACTCTGCAGGTATCTTCATCTTGCGGAGCTGACGATAGACCAAGGTTGAAGCTGTGGGAGAATATTTGTCATTGCCACCATGTAGCAGGCACATGGAACAGGTTTTTTTGTCAAATTTGAAGACATTGCTGAGTTTGACATCAATGCCGTAACCCTGCCGGCTGTTAGGTGTTCCAGTCTCGCTGTCGTTTGTGGCATAGGCGGGTGAATTGACTACTGCCCAGTTGATATGGCACGCTACCGTGTCCAGTTTGTCGACTGGGTTGTATGCCGGTGTCTGCGAACTTGTAGCCAGCAAGAGTGCCAGATGGGAGCCCGCCGACTGAGATATGACACCGATTTTCTCAGGATCATAACCACGTTTTTTAGCCTCATGACGTACCATTCTGACAGCACGCTGACCATCCTCCCATGCCGTCTGATAAATAGGCAGGCCCTCTGGACGGGGAGTGCGGTAAACAAAGTTAACACACTGGATGCCCAGCCTGGTCAGTTCTTCGTGCCACATCTTGATATACTTCATGTCGCAGCAGTTGTAGTAACCGCCACCACTGATAAGAATCATACATGTCCCGTTAGGGTTGGCAGGTTTCTCATACCATTCAAGGTAGGCTGTCCTGTGGTCTTTTGCCTTGAAATTATCCATTCTTGCCTCGTCGAGCATAGCGGCAATCTGATGGTCCTGACTATGGGGCATTTTCCCTTTAGGCCAGATGATTTCTCTCTCCCATGCAAATGTATAGATACTGGAGAGAGCGAAGAAAAATAAAACGATGGTTTTCATATTAAGTTGTTTGTTGGTTATGAGTTTTGTATCTGCAAAATTATTAAATATTTTCTATTGGTGTCGGCAAAATGTTAAAAGTTGAGGAGATAAGTCCCCGAAGCGGAGATTAAACTTTTCTGACTCGGAGCGATATGATATAAAACTGAACACGCCACATTCCTTTGCAGAGTGTGGCGTGTTCAATGAAATGCGGAGAAATTACAGACCGTAGCTGAAGGTGTCGATAAATCCGTAGATACAACTGATGATTCCTCCCAGAACAACGCCGAGGGTACAGATAACTATACCAATACGTGAGTAGGAATCGCTCTTGAATGTTGCAACCGGCTCATCGTTCTTTATGATGTACATGGCCTTGACAATGAGCAGATAGTAGTACAGGGAAATCACTGTGTTTACCAAGGCAATGAAGACAAGTACAGGGAAGCCTGCGTTGAATGCCGCCATGAAGATAAAGAACTTGGAGAAGAATCCTGCAAACGGAGGGATTCCTGCCAGGGAGAACAGGCAGAGTGTCATGATAAACGACAGTTTAGGATTGCTCTGATAGAAACCATTGTAGTCGCTGATATTGACTTTTCCGCTATTCTGTTCTGTGACATTAATGATGAGGAAGACACCGAGGTTTGCTACCATGTAAACGAACAGATAGTATACAAGTGATGTCATGCCTTGAGGCGTTCCTCCCATAACGCCCAGTACGAGATAGCCCGCCTGGCTGATGGCAGAGAAAGCCATGAATCGTTTGATATTGTTCTGACGTACAGCAAAGATATTGGCTATGGTTATGCTGAATATAATTATCCACAACATAATAGTGTTCCATTGCTCAACCATAGGCTGGAAAACCTTGACCAATACCGTGAAGAGTACAAATGCGGCGGCTCCCTTGGAAATGACACTGAGGTAGCCGGTGACAGTAGTGGGGGCTCCCTGGTAGGTGTCGGCAGTCCACAGATGGAATGGAACAAGGGAGATCTTGAACCCGATGCCGCTGATGAACAGCACGAGGGCAACCAGCTGCAGTATGTTTCCTGTGTCAAACTTGTCGGCAAGCACATCAAAATACATCGTCCCGCATGTACCATAGATAAGAGATATGCCATAAAGCAGGAGTCCGCTGGAGAAAAGTGCCGTGAGAATATATTTGGCGGCAGCTTCTGCAGATTCCTGATTGTTTTTTGTATAGGCGATGAGTGCAGTCATAGGGATGGATGCCAACTCGAGGCCGATAAAGAACATGAGGAAATGGCCTGAAGAAATCATATAATACATACCCAACAGAGTGGAGAGGGTAAGCAGGTAGAATTCTCCTTCCTTAATCTGATTTTCAGGACGTTTCATCCAGTTGTTTGCCATGAGGAAGACAACAATCGTACCGATATTGAGTACCACCTTGACAAGCGACATCATTGGCGTATTATAATACATTCCCCCAAAGGCTTCAATTGTGTCGTTCCCACATGGACAAAGCAATGTTGAAGCTATGCATATTGTCTGGAGCAACAAAAGACCGGTAGGGAGCAAAGACATAATCTTAGACGCCGTGTCAGACTTCCGCTCGCCACAGAGAAACAGGTCTGCTAAGAACAGGATGACGATGACAGCAATGAGAGATATCTCGTCATGCATATTTAAAAATTGAGAATAATCCATTTCTTTCTGATTTTAAGAGATTACATAAAGGGATTGGATTGTGAAATCAGATGACCTACAGTTTTGACGTTGTCGATTACTGGTGCCACGCTGTCGGTGATGAGTGAGCTGAGCCATCCCGGTGCCATACCAATACCTGCGATGCAGAAGATAAGACAGATAACGGCGAAACGCTCCTCCCAATGTGCATCGTGAATCTTGGCATGTTCCGGATTCAGGTTGACACCGTAAAGAATCTTGCCAATCATGCGAAGGATGTAGACAGCAGCAACAACGATACTTGTTGTAGCCATAATAGTGAGTACACGATGGAAGGTGTCGGCATTCTCAAATGAACCGACGAAGATGGTCATCTCAGCCACGAAACCGCTTAATCCCGGCAAGCCCAGATTGGCCAGACCAGCGATGGCAAAACCAACGGAGAGGAATGGCACGATGCGCATCAGGCCGTTAAGCTGGCGGATATCGCGGGTATGTGCCCTGTGATAAATCATACCGATAATGGCAAAGAAAAGGGCCGTCATCAAACCGTGACTGAGCATCTGGAGAATTGCTCCTGTTGATGCCGTTGTGGTGAGCATCAGGATGGCGAAGAGTACCATGCCGCAATGAGATACTGACGAATAGGCGTTCAGGTATTTCAAATCAGTTTGGACGCATGCACTCAGGGCACCATAGACTACACCTGTTGCTGTGAGAATCAAGAATATCCAACTCAGTTCGTTGGCAGCCTCAGGGAGCAGGTATATGGCGATACGGAAACAGCCGTAACCTCCCAGTTTCATCAATACTCCGGCATGGAGCATAGATACTGCTGTCGGGGCTGATGCATGGCCGTCAGGACTCCATGT
>ONKB01000120.1 GCA_900318305.1 uncultured Prevotellaceae bacterium
CTCTGCCCATCACAGGCGGCACGTCTGCCAGCGAGGTCACGGTATCGAGTGCCGTGCAGCCCTCAAAGGCCAGCGGACCGACACCCTAGGTGAGTGAGGCCGGAATGGTGAACTTCTTCAGGCTCGTGCAGCCCCTGAAGGCACAGGAGTCAATGAGGACAATAGTGTTGTAATTGAACTTGACGGTCTTCAAGCTTTTGCAGTTATCAAAGGCAAGGGGTTTTATCTTCAAGTTATATTTGTTGTAAAACTCTATCGTCTCCATGGCTGTGCAATTCTGGAAGATGCCTTCACCCAAGCCATCTTCTCCCATGTAGCCCAATTTTGTAGAGATGACTATCGACGTGAGGCTCTTGCAGTTCTTGAATGCATAATCCCCTATTGTCGTCACTGTATATGGGATGTCTATCGCAGGGAGGCTCCAACAGTCCAAAAACGCACATCTCTTTATGGTTTTCAGACTGACAGGGAGGTTTATATATTTCAGTTTCCAGCAGTCCTGAAATACATTCTCTCCTATGGTCTCCAAAGCAAGGCTCTTATTATACCAGTATGAGCCTGAAACAGGGAGATAGACAGAGTCCAATGCTATACAATTACAAAATGCCAGTTTGTCAATCCTTACCAGGGGAGAAAGTATATTGATGCATCTCAATTTGATACGGTCCCGGAAAGCATTTTCACAAATATAAATAACCGGCATACGTATCATTCTTGTCTTGTCATAGAAATCTTGAACAAGTGTCACATAGGTTACTTCTATATTGGAACCTGTAACCTGTACATACGGAGCTGAACCATCTGTAGGATAACATGAAGCATATCTTGCGGTCTCTCCATGACCTTGATGTACTGTACATAAACAGCACAATATCACGACAACTCCCTTTACTATGTTCATAATACTATTCTGCATATTTCATTGTATTTTTCGCAAAGTAATTAATTGTTTTTGAATTATCAATATAGTAACTTGTTTTTTTTTGGGGGGGGTGAGACTGCCATTTCGCTATTACTTTCGTGCCTTTCTCGGGCCAGGATAACCGGGCGGTCTGAGAAGGGCTTTTTTACGCTCCCACGAGGAAATTTTTTTTCTCCCGGGGAGCGCAAAAATTCTCCCACGAGGCCGGAAAAATCCGCGAAAATCTTTACCCCCGAAAACTATAGTTTTTACTTCCCAACAGAGGTAACCACAACTAAGCCTGTCATGCAAAACTCCCAGTTACTTTAGACCGAGCCAGCCTAGCTCCAGAAAACGATGTGATTTCTATATTTGCAACATTTATTGTATTTAGCTCGAAATCAGGAAAAAAAAGAGAAAGAAGAATATTTTTCAAAAAATATTGAGAGCAATTCGTACTTTTTGAGTAATTTTGGAATATAATTTCCGAATAACAAAATCAAATATTCAATATGTCACAAATTAACGGAAGAATCTCTCAAATAATCGGGCCTGTCATTGACGTCTATTTTGACACAACCGGACAAGACCCCGAGAAAGTACTACCCAAGATCTTTGACGCATTAAAGGTTGTACGCCCCGACGGCAAAGAACTTATCATAGAAGTACAGCAACATATCGGGGAAGATACCGTCAGGGCTGTAGCTATGGACAACACAGATGGTCTGCAACGAGGATTAGAAGTGATACCTACAGGCAACCCTATCACCATGCCATCAGGTGAGCAAATCAAAGGCCGCATGCTCAACGTCATCGGCGAGCCCATTGACGGCATGTCTCCATTGGGGAAAGACAACCCCTATCCCATTCACCGCGAGGCGCCAAAATTTGAAGAGTTGTCCACCTCAAAGGAGATGCTGGCAACAGGCATTAAAGTTATCGACCTTTTGGAGCCATATTTGAAAGGTGGCAAAATCGGATTGTTTGGCGGCGCCGGTGTTGGCAAGACTGTGTTGATCATGGAACTGATTAACAACATAGCCAAAGGCCACAATGGTTTCTCCGTATTTGCAGGTGTCGGCGAACGCACCCGCGAGGGAAATGACCTGATTCGCGAAATGATTGAATCTGGCGTCATCAAATATGGCAAGAAATTCAGGGAAGCCATGGAGGAAGGGAAATGGGACTTATCTCTCGTTGACCCCGAGGAACTGAAGAAATCACAGGCAACTCTGGTTTACGGTCAGATGAATGAGCCTCCAGGGGCACGTGCATCGGTGGCACTCTCCGGTCTTACCGTTGCCGAGGAGTTTCGTGACCAAGGCGGCGACATTCTGTTTTTTGTGGACAACATCTTCCGTTTCACGCAGGCCGGCTCTGAAGTCTCGGCACTCTTGGGACGCATGCCTTCGGCCGTAGGCTACCAACCGACCCTGGCCAGCGAGATGGGTACCATGCAGGAGCGCATCACATCAACCAAGACAGGCTCCATCACATCGGTTCAGGCCGTATATGTGCCAGCCGATGACTTAACCGACCCGGCACCAGCCACCACTTTCACCCATCTGGACGCAACGACCGAGCTCTCACGCAGCATTGCCCAGTTAGGCATTTACCCAGCCGTAGATCCTCTGGGCTCAACCTCACGCATATTAGACCCGCTGATTGTCGGGAAAGAGCATTATAACTGTGCGCAACGAGTCAAGCAGATTCTGCAGAAATACAAAGAACTGCAAGATATCATTGCCATCCTCGGCATGGACGAACTCTCCGACGAGGACAAACTGACAGTAAACAGGGCACGGCGTGTTCAGCGCTTCCTCTCGCAGCCGTTCACCGTGGCAGAACAGTTTACCGGAGTTCCAGGCGAGATGGTAAGAATCGAAGATACCATCAGAGGTTTCAATATGATTCTTGACGGAGAACTGGACAATTTGCCTGAACAGGCATTCCTCAACGTCGGAACCATTGAACAAGCCATCGAGAAAGGAAAGAAACTTATAGAGCAAGCTCAAGCATAATCCAGATTCAAGATGCTTAAACTAAAAATCGTATCTCCGGAAAGAATCATATACGACAATCTCGCAGAAAGCGTCATTGTCCCCGGTACACTCAGCCAGTTTGAGATTCTGACCAATCACGCACCAATCATATCATCTCTCACAAGAGGAACAGTTGTATATACAACCAAAGAGGGACAATTCAAAATCACCATAGCCGGAGGTTTTGTCGAAGTAAACAATAATCATGTTAATCTCTGCGTTGAATGCTGAACTATATGGAGCAACTGAATCGTGACTATATCAACAAAGCAGCCAGGAAATACATCAAATATGTATTACTCCTGCTCGTTGGCATCACTCTACTGGCATTCATTTATATGAATATCTCTTGCACGCCTCAGCTTCTTCAGCCGATAATCATTTCACTTATCTATAGCGCAACTGTGAGCCTGCTGTTTATCCTCATCTGGAAAACTGTTGTCAACAACTCCCACGAGTATGCCGTCCAATTATATCTTGGCTTTACGGCAACACGGTTTATTACAGCTATTTTGGTCATCCTGGCTTACTTTCTTCTTGAAAATATACTCCGGGCAAGACTCCTGTTCGCCATAACTTTCTGCTCCTATTATCTGATTATGCTAATCTTTGACACGATATTTTTCATAAAGACTGAAAGTCAATTCCCAAGTACAAAATGAGACATATTATATATCACATACTTATCATATCAGTCTTTCTCCTCTCCACGATGCCTCTCCACGCAGAGAACAAGGGTGAGAAAATCAACGCCACAGAGATTGTACTGAGCCATATCAAGGATTCGCACGAATGGCACATCACAGGTGAAGGAGAAAACGCAATAGTCATCCACCTGCCCATCATCGTTCGTAGCAGTACAGGATGGCACGTATTCTCCAGCAAAAGATTCGCTGAGGAGCCCGATGCACAAGGCATGCGCCAAGGCCCATACAACTTAGCCATAGGCGAAGGGGAATTACACAACAGCGAAATAGTTGAAATGATTGACACCAAGTATCACAGTGTATTTGACATATCCATCACAAAAACTGTCGCCAACCTGCTTATTGATGCTTTGATACTTATATTTATCATCATCTACACTACACGTTGGTATCGCAAGCACCAACACACAGATCCCGCCCCGTCAGGACTGACAGGACTTATCGAAATGCTTGTCTCATACCTTCAGGAAGACATCATTAAACCGTGCGTAGGTGAAGGTTACGAGAAATATTGTCCCTACCTCTTCTCTGCATTCTTCTTTATCTTTGTATGCAATCTGATGGGACTTATTCCTTTCGGAGGCAATGTCACAGGCAATATAGCCATTACATTCTTCCTTGCGTTATGTACATTCATCATTACACAGTTTAGCGGGAACAAACACTATTGGAAAGACATCTTCAATCCCAATGTACCTGGGCCCGTCAAAATCATTTTAGTGCCCATTGAGTTTATTGGAATCTTCACCAAGCCTTTCGCCTTGATGATACGTCTCTTTGCCAACATGCTTGCCGGCCATGCCATAGCATTGGCTCTGACATGTATTATCTTTATTGTGGGTTCCACCATGTCGGCAAGCTGGCTCTACGGGTTAGGAACTTTCAGCATCATTTTGAGTATCTGCATGATGCTACTGGAGTTGCTCGTGTGCTTCCTTCAGGCATTGGTTTTCACCATGCTCAGCGCCACATTCATAGGCATAGCACGGTCAGAACCCGAATACGAATAAAATATTGATTATC
>ONKB01000112.1 GCA_900318305.1 uncultured Prevotellaceae bacterium
ATAGCAAACAATCAATTATAACCAAATCAACCCGTAAATAATTAGAGACATGAGACGACTGATTTTATACATGGCAGCATTCTTGCTTACCTGTTTTGTTCATGCTGATGTCATCGTCAACCCAACACAGGAAATCGGACCCATCAAGCCCATGAATGGTGTAAACAACGGGCCTGCAGGACCTTATGGTTTGGGTACGAGCCAGACACGCGACAACTTTGAGGATTACCGCGCAGCCAACATACCCTTCGCACGCACTCACGATGCCGCTTTCAGCGAATGCTATGGTTCTGAACACACCGTGGACATCACATCCATATTCCCCGACTTCTCGAAAAATGCTGACGATCCCCAGTCATACGATTTCGCCATTACCGACTGGTATCTTAACCGCATCCGCGAAATGGGTACAGAGGTATTCTTCCGTCTGGGACAGAAAATAGAACACCACGTCAAGAAATACGGAATAATTCCTCCCGCCGACTTCAAGAAGTGGGCCATCATCTGCGAGCACATCATTCGTCACTACAATGAGGGATGGGCCAACGGACATCAATGGAACATCAGATACTGGGAGATATGGAACGAAGCCGACCTGGACCTCAAAACCTGGAACACTAATCCCCGCACATGGGCCGGCACACAAGAGCAGTTCTTCGACTTTTTCACCATCGCCGCCAAGCATCTCAAGAAAAAGTTCCCCAAACTTCATATTGGAGGACCGGCATTAGCTGGCAATGAACAATGGGCAGACAATTTCTTCGCTCACTTGAAGAAAGAGAACGTCCCGCTTGATTTCTTCTCCTGGCATATCTACAGTACCAGTCCCGGCAAGATTGCCGATAAGGCAGAGCGCATGCGCAAACTGGCAGACAAATACGGATACACAAAGTGTGAGACCATTCTGAACGAATGGAATTATATACGCGGCTGGACCGACGATTATCCTTATAGCCTAAAAACGGTACACGGTCTGAAAGGCGGAGCTTTCACCGCAGCGACGATGACAGCTTGTCAAAACAAGCCTGTTGACATCCTGATGTATTATGACGCACGTCCGGAGACCCCCTACAACGGGCTCTTCGATTTCTACACCTACCAACCTCTGCCCTCCTATTACAGTTTTTACGCTTGGAGCCGCCTGGCAAGTCTTGGCAAGCAGATCCAAGCCTCAACAGAGGAGGAGGACCTGTATGTCGTAGCGGCTAAGGGTGAAGACGGTAGCATAAAGACGTGGGTAACACGGTATAATGAGAACGACAACATCAACCGCTCAAAGACAGTAAAAATACACATTGAGGGCATCCAGGACGGAGAAGCAACGGCACATGTCGTAGATTCCGGCAAGCTCTATTCAGAAACTGTCCTGAGAATCATCAACGGCACTATAACAGTCAAGATGGAACCCAACTCATTTATAGTTATAGACTGTAAATTGTAAGGTTGTTTTGCGTCAGAACCATACCTGACGCCTCGTGAGTAAAACTCAAATACTTGGCATATCCAGTTTTTTCGGGGAGGCGTGTGTCTTTTCCTGAATCGGTTGACTCTTTTCCTAAAAACGTAGACTTTATACTGATATTTTTTCTTCTCATCTGATAGATGATTTCCTGGAAATAGTTGCAAAAGCTTGCATATTTCGGGGAAAAGTCGTAAATTGCAATTGAGACCACCCAAAATGGACAAAAACGTCTAAAATTTGCGGACTGGCTATGTAACAATTGTTACTAGGCCTACTAGCAAAAACTGCCTGGCTTAGTAACAAAAACTCCTCGCCTGTCCCAAGATTTGATTTTGCCCAAAATCAACAAAATCTCAGGCAGCAGAATTTCAAGAAAACTGTTAATGATATATCCTTTTCACGATCAGTCAATGAAGGCATGATGTGCATTATTCTCCTGTCCGACATTTCATCGGAGTTAAATTGTAATGGTGTTCAAAGCATGGACGGAGAAGAATTTACTTTCCGGAAGTCTTATGTCTGGCATATTCCTTACGGGCTTTCTCCAATAATTTCTGAAATTCAGGCTCGGCACTCACACGTGCAAATGTCACACTGCCGGCAATACGCCCCATATCGACATCACTCTGATAATGAAAGCCAACAATAACACGGCTCTGTCCTATTTCATAAGCCACTTTAATGATTTCTTCTGTATGGGCCGGATCTATACTTGCCAAAACCAGACCTACCAGCCAGGCACAGTGAGTATGACCTGACGGATAACTGGTAAAATCGGTTTGATGTTCATGGGAAGGAACGCCTGAAGGCTCATGATATTGCTGATACGGTCTTACACGACGGAAATACTTCTTAGCACTGTATCCTGCTTCTTGCTCGGTGAGGTGAAGACGCCTGAACAAGCGATATAACTCAGGGTGGGTTTCTGGCGTCAACTCAATCCCCACTGCAGGTGTAAATCGCTTCATAAAATAAGCTGCATTGATTCGTGCGTCACTTACTGCCACCTGCCCGCGTTCTGTGTTTCTCTGTGAGATTCCCCATTGGTACTGTGTCCAGTCATTATAGAACAGTGGATCAGTAATAGAGGGAGGTGCTGGAATAACTTTCTCTAAAAGAGGAGCCGCCTTACGAGTATAGAATGGGGTGAACTTCTCCTCAGTGACTTTATTCTCTGCCAGCAACGCAGCCACCGAGCATCCACATATAATAAGGCAGAATACTATCTTTCGCATTTTTATATCTTTTCCTACTGGTGTTGTTTCCCGTTGTATGCTTCAAGAGCCTTTTCCAAGACAAATAAAGCCCTCTGAAGGTCTTCCTTTTTCAGAACATAAGCCAGACGGACCTGGTCTTTCCCCAAATCAGGAGTAGTATAGAAGCCTGCAGCGGGAGCCATCATGATGGTCTCACCTTCATAGTTGAAATCAGTCAGGCACCATGCGCAGAATTTCTCCGCATCATCAACAGGCAGCTTAGCCACCGTATAAAAAGCCCCCATAGGAATCGGCGTATAGCATCCAGGTATGCGGTTTACTCCGTCTATAAGACATTTGCGCCGTTCTACATACTCCTCATAGACATCTCTTGAATACTCCTCAGTTCCTTCGATGGAAGCCTCTGCGATGAGCTGGCCTAACAGTGGAGGAGAAAGACGTGCCTGGCAGAATTTCATTACAGTATCCCGCACTTCCTTGTTCTTGGTTATCAATGCACCTATACGGATACCACACTCACTGTAGCGTTTGCTGAAGGAGTCAACCAGAACAACATTTTCCTCAATTCCCTCCAGATGCATAGCAGAGATATAGGGGCTGCCTGTATAAATGAATTCCCTGTACACTTCATCGCTGAAAAGATACAGGTTATACTTCTTGACGAGGTCACGTATGCGTCTCATCTCCCGTTGTGTATAAAGATAACCTGTGGGATTATTGGGGTTGCATATCAGAATGGCCTTAGTGCGCTCATTTATCAGTTCCTCAAATTTCTCAACTTTAGGCAGACAGAATCCCTCGTCTATTGTCGTCGCTATAGTTCTGATGACAGCACCTGCCGAGATAGCAAACGACATATAGTTAGCATACGCTGGTTCTGGAACAATAATCTCGTCACCTGGATTCAGGCAGGTCATAAAAGCAAACAACACAGCTTCACTGCCACCCGTTGTAATGATTATTTCATCAGGTTTCAGTTTTATCTGATAACGCTCATAATAGCTGACCAATTTTTCTCTCAAAGAACGATAGCC
This sequence comes from uncultured Prevotellaceae bacterium, assembly GCA_900318305.1. Lineage (GTDB taxonomy): Bacteria > Bacteroidota > Bacteroidia > Bacteroidales > Bacteroidaceae > UBA6382. Next base: position 3,714 of record ONKB01000112.1, read on the forward strand.
TTGTGAGGGACTGTATTCCAGCGTTGTTCTGTCAATATCCTTCAGCACATCCAAGGCCTTCTTCGGAGTAGGGAGATCGGGTTGTCCTATATTCAACCTGTATATCTTTATTCCCCTGTCCTCGGCAGCTTCTGCCAAAGGAGCTAATTTACGAATCGGTGAAGCAGGCATGTCTATACCACGCTGCGAAATCTGAAGATTGTTATTCATTATGTCGTAATCTGTAGGTTATTTGAAAGTTCCCAAGCTTTCGGGATAATCTGTAAATCAGTCATCCAACACTTCGTATTTTGACTGCTTACTCTTATACTCTGGAACAATCTCTTTCATTTTCTTGACGATGCTCATGTCATCAAAGGTTTTACTAAGTTCTAGAAGTTCTTCCTCATTTCTGCATGCATCCTCATATGGGTACTCACGTACCTTGGCTATCTTAATCTTTTTATTCTGAGTAGGTATCGTCTGTTCCTGGTCATTCAATACTTCCTCATACAACTTTTCTCCGTCACGCAACCCAGTGTATTCAATAGTCACATTCTGGGCACCGCTGAGATTTATCATGCGTTGTGCCAAATCTGCTATACGCACGGGCTTACCCATATCGAAGACAAATATCTCACCACCCGTCCCCAAGGTACCAGCTTCCAAAACCAGTTTGCAAGCCTCCGGGATAAGCATAAAGTAACGTATAATATCGGGATGTGTCACCGTAAGAGGTCCGCCATTCTTTATTTGTTCTCTGAACAGCGGTATCACTGATCCATTACTACCCAGCACATTTCCAAAACGTGTCGTCACAAAGTGCGTACATGCTGGCGAGCCGTCCACTTGAACTATTTTGGCTGTCCCGGAAACACCTGCCTCTGCATCCAGAGCTTGCTTCTTAATTACCTCATTAAGACTCTGGCAATATATTTCACAAATACGTTTGCTGCACCCCATGACATTTGTCGGATTCACAGCCTTGTCGGTAGATATCATGACAAACTTCTTGGTGCCATATTTTACAGCCAAATCAGCAATTACACGGGTTCCGTAAATGTTATTCTGTACAGCGATAGCCGGATTATCCTCCATCATAGGCACATGCTTGTAGGCCGCAGCATGGAAGACATAGTCAGGTCTGTACTGGGCAAATATTTTCTCCATGTGCTCAGCATTCGTAATACTGGTCACTATCGTCTCGGCCTGGATATCTGGATATAATTTCGCGAGTTTAAGCCTCACATCATGCATCGGAGTTTCGGCCTGATCAATCAGAATCAAATTAGCCGGATCATATACAGCTATCTGATTAACCATCTCCGACCCAATACTACCAGCCGCACCAGTTATCAGGATTACTTTGCCGCGAAGCATCTTACCGATGAGTTCCATGTCCACTTCTATCGCTTCCCGTGGCAGTAAATCTTCCACTTCCACTTCCTGCAAATGAACAATACTGTCCTCCTTGCCATCCCAGACCTCCGCCTCGGGCAACATCATAATCTTGATTTTATTGGCAATCAAATTATCAATCAGTTTTTCGCGTCCACGAAAATATTCGGTCTGGAAGGGTGACACCAGAAGTACCTTGGCATGGTGGCTCTTCATCAAATCTGGCAGGTTATCTTCATCTGGATATACTTTTGCCCCCATCAGGTAGCGCAACTGCATTTCCTTCAACGGAGAAACAAACCCTTTGACGACATATTTGCGAGGCTCCTGACTGTTCACCGTCTTAGCAATAGCCACACCACCGCTCTTCGTTCCATAAATGAATGCTCCACAAAGGTTCACATCCGTTTGAAGATAAGAATAAAGCAGTCTCACCATCACACGCCAAGCCCACATCAATGTCGTTCCAACGATCAGCATAAAAGCCAACGTCTTAGCGTTGGGAGTCACCAAGCAGTCATCATCCGGTGAAATAAAACTTATAATAGTAACCAAAACACTGCCTACAATGACAGCATAAGCCACTCTATACAAATCAGCAAAAGTAGAAAACCGGATTATGCCGTTATAAGTATGGAAAATGCGGAAAGCTATCAGAAATGGTATTACTGTGACTGCACAACCAAACAACAAGAGCCCTATATGAGACATCACAGCAACCCTGCCGAACTGCCAATAAAAGCCAAACAAGTTTAGAGAGAAAATTATGAAAACATCTATGGCAAGGATACAATAATACGGCAATGCTTTCCTGGAGAAATATCCATGCAATGCTTTCCTGATAACATCCGTAAAGGCAGCCATATTAAATGGTGTTTGGTTTTTAGATAAGTTTTCACAAAGTTAGTACATTTTTTGAAAAAAAAAAAAAAAAATAAAACTTTCACGCACACTTGTTAATTTCTCTTATTTATTTTATAAAAAATTTGCCCACATTCCAAATAGTTATTAATTTTGCAATTAATTTGCAATTAAAGTATAAATAGCATTAAACATTAAGAACCCAAATTAAGTCTGCGCTTTTATTTAGTAGAGAACAGATGAGATTTCTATAAAAACCAAAGTCATGAAACCCTTATCAATGATTTCAAAATTTACTGTTGCACTCGGCATAATCATCGCCTTTGCATCCTGCACCAGCTACAAAGAAGTTCCTTATTTCCAGAACATTGACCAGGTAACACCAACCGAGGTCCAAGCCTTGTATGATGCCCGGATTATGCCAAAGGACATTCTTACGGTTACCGTGAACACCACAGACCCGATGGTGTCCGCACCTTTTAATCTGACTACCCAAACCCAAAATACTAGTAGGTATAGTATCACTTCTCAGCCTACATTGCAACAGTATCTTGTAAACAATAATGGTGAGATTGATTTTCCCGTATTGGGCATCTTGAAGGTCGGCGGATTGACCAAGAACGAAGCAGAAGGAATGATTCGTGAAAAACTCAAGCCTTACATCAAAGAAACGCCAGTCGTTACTGTTCGTATGGTAGATTTCAAGATTTCCGTCATCGGCGAGGTAAACCATCCAGGACAGTTTATTATCACAAAAGAGAAAGTGAACATCCTTGAGGCATTGGCATTAGCTGGTGACATGACCGTATATGGTATTCGTAACGATGTTATCCTGGTTCGTGAAGACGCTGAAGGAAAGAGACAATTCCAGCATCTCAACTTGAACGATGCTAACATCATTCAGTCACCATACTACCAGTTGCAACAGAACGACATACTCTATGTCAAACCCAACAAGACAAAAGCCAAGAACAGTGATATCGGCAGCAGCACGACACTATGGTTCAGCGCAACATCCATCTTGATTTCATTGACATCTTTGTTGTATAACATCCTTAAGAAATAACTTGGTAATTTGATTCATCTAAAATACTGCCTGAAATCCTTTAACAATTAAGCTATGTCAGAGAACAACGAAAATACTTATCAGCAACCTATAGAAGAAACTCAGGTCTCCACATTTTTTGATTTAAGGAATTTGATTCTTAAATTTGTGCTTTATTGGCCGTGGTTTGTTTGCAGCGTCATCGTCTTCCTCGTTGGGGCAAATATCTATTTACGCTATCAAATTCCAGTTTACAGTGTAAATGGTTCTGTCATTATCAAGGAAGAAAAGAGCAAAGGTTCATCCAGAAATGCCCTGGCCCAAAGTGTCGCTGGCATGACAGACATGGGTATGCTTTCAATGGTAAACAACTTTGACAACGAGGTTGAAGCACTTAAAAGCCGTACCTTAATTAAAAAAGTTGTCAATGATTTGGGATTATATATCACAGAGTCACAGAAACGCAACTATCCTGGTGCGCCCAGTATTCTTTATAATAATTCTCCTGTAAGTATCTGGATGACTCCGGGAGCTGCAGACGCTCTGAAGACCGTTATCAACCTGACATTAAAATGCCAAAAGGACGGGCATGTAGATGCCAAGATTGAATACATCTATGATGGTGAAAACGTCATTGAGACCAAGAAAATCAAGAAACTACCTGCATTGCTGACAACCAAAGTCGGTGTTATCAGCCTCGCTCCTAATCCAGAAGGTATTCCCGTAGAAGATGAGACCATCATTCAGGCACAGATAAAGAATCCCACTGCAGTTGCAGCTGGGTATAAAGGAGCATTAAGCGTAAGTGCTACGAGCAAGACAACCACTATCGCTAAGCTGGAAATCAAAGATACCCACAAGCAGCGTGGTATTGACTTCCTGAACAAGTTGATTGACCTTTATAATCAGGATGCCAATGACGAGAAAAACGAAGTGGCCCAAAAAACTGCCCAATTCATTGAGGAGCGTATTGAAATCATCAACGGAGAGTTGGGACATGAAGAAAACCGATTGGCCAGCTTTAAGAAAAGTGCAGGTCTAACGAATCTGACCAGTGATGCCCAGCTGGCATTAACCGAGAAAAGCAAATATGAGTCGGAACGTATTCAGAACTCCACACAAATCAGTCTGGTAGAATTCCTGCAAAGCTATGTGAACAATCCTGAGAACGACAATGAAGTCATTCCTGCAAATGTTGGTTTACAAGATCAGAATCTGGCATCCGTCATCACTCAGTACAACTCCCAGTTGCTGGAAAAGAAACGCTTGATGCGTACCTCAAACGAAGCCAATCCAAGTCTGCAGTTAGCTTCCCAGCAAGTTGAGCTGCTACGCAATGGTGTCAAAACAACCATAGAGAGTGTTTTGAAAGGATTACGCATCACCCAGAAAGGTATTTCTGGACAGACAGACAAGTTCCAGAGCCGTATCAGCAGTGCCCCGACTCAGGAGAAAGAGTTCGTCAGCATTACCCGTCAGCAGGAAATCAAGGCCCAGCTTTATATCATGCTCCTGCAAAAGCGTGAGGAGAATGCCATTACATTGGCAGCTACAGCCAACAACGGCCGATTTGTAGAAACACCACAGGCTCTTGCTTCTCCAGTATCACCCAAGAAGCCTCTGATTATGCTGATTGCATTTGTACTTGGGTTCTGCATACCTTTCTTAATTTTGTTTATTAAGGAACTGCTCAGCTACAAGATTGAGACCAGAAACGACATAGAGAAACTGACAACAGTTCCTCTGATAGGAGAACTGCCTACTACCGACACTTCAAAAGGAAATATTGTGGTTCATGAAAACAAGAACGACCTCATGGAAGAGACTTTCCGCAAGTTGCGTACCAATATTCTCTTCATGTTAGGAGACCAAGACAAGGTGGTTCTGCTTACATCAACACAACCCGGCGAAGGAAAGAGTTTCATTGCAGGTAATCTGGCTTTGAGTCTCGCTCTGCTGGGCAAGAAAACCATCATCGTCGGTATGGATATTCGCAAGCCTGGCTTGAATAAGATCTTCAGTCTGAGCAAATCCATGAAGGGTGTTACCAACTACCTCAACGATCCATCCATCTCACTCGATGAATTGATTGAGCATAGTGGACTGCATCAGAACCTTGACATTCTTGCCGGTGGTGCTGTTCCGCCCAACCCAACCGAATTGGTTGCCAGACCTGTGCTTGAAGACATGGTAGAGGAACTCAAGAAACGCTACGATTACGTCATTATAGATACTGCACCTATCGCCATGGTAACAGATACCGCCATCATTAGCCGTGTTGCTGATATGTGTATTTATGTATGTCGTGCTGAGGTTACTCCGAAAAATGGCTTCCAATATGTGAACCTCCTTCAAAAAGAAAACCACTTCAAGCATCTCGGAGTCGTTATCAACTCTGTTGACTTATCCAAACGCAAGAATAATCATGGTTATGGTTATGGCCATGGATACGGATATGGTTATGGATATGGTTACGGATATGGTTACGGATATGGTTACGGTTACGGCCATGGTTACGGATACGGTTACGGATACGGGAAAGAGAAGAAAAAAGAAACCCTATTACAACGTCTTGCCAAACAAGCATTGAACGTCTTACGAATAGGTAAAAGATAATTAAAATAGGCCTTCTGATTTCAGAAGGCCTATTTTTAATTTATAGCAGGCAGGAAATCAACAGATTATTATCTTTGATCTATGCTCTTATATACCCTTGCTTCCTGAGTATTCTTGTAAGCCGGGCGTATAATCCGGCGGTCTTCAAAATTCAGCTCTTCTATGCGATGAGCCATCCAGCCCACGATACGTGCCATTGCAAAAATCGGAGTATATATCTCAGAAGGTAGTCCTATCATGTCATATATAAAGCCACTATAGAAATCCAAATTAGCACAAATAGGTTTTTGAGTCTTACGGAATTTTGTGATACACTTAATACTCTCCTGCTCAATCAGCTTCAGGAAATTATACTCGTCCTCGCGTCCTTTCTCCTTTGCCAGTTCTCCGGCAAGACGTTTCAGCTCCACTGCACGCGGGTCACTCATCGTATATACAGCATGTCCGATACCATATATCAACCCGGTCTTATCATAAGCTTTCTTGTTCAACATCTTATTGAGATACGCATCCAATTCGTCAGAATCTGTCCATTGAGAGATATTTTCCTTCAAATGTTTTAGCATATCCATAACTTTGATATTGGCGCCACCATGCAATGGTCCTTTCAAAGAACCTATGCCCGCAGCTATACTTGAATATGTATCTGTACGTGTTGAAGAAGTTACCCGGACTGTAAATGTTGAATTGTTTCCACCTCCATGCTCAGCCTGAATAATCAGCAACAAATCAAGCATACGAGCATCCAGTTCGGTATAATCCTCATGCTTGAGCATATAAAGGAAGTTTTCAGCGATTGTCTTTTTCTCGCGCGGATGGCGTATGTGTAAGCTACGTCCCTGCACAGAGTGGCGATAGATATTGTATGCATATGCCACAATAGTAGGAAACTTCGCTATCAGTTCTATTGCCTGACGAATAAGGTTATCACGTGAAATATCGTCAGGTGTCGGGTCAAACGTATACATCTCCAACACACAGCGAGCGAGGATATTCATAATATTAGTACCTTCAAGGTCAACAAGATGAACTATCGTACGATGATCCAGAGGCATATTCTCATTAATAAGTTCCTGGAACATCTGCAGATTCTCCTTGTCTGGCAAATTACCCGACAAGAGAAGATATGCTATCTCCTCAAAACCAAATCTCTTTTCCTCAAGCAAAGGGGTTACCAAGTCATCCAACTCATATCCGCGATAATACAATTTTCCATGGCAAGCTTTGAGATGACCGTTTTCGTCACGTTCATATCCCACAACATTTCCAATATTAGTCAGACCGACTAACACACCAGAGCCGTCTTCATTACGCAAACCGCGCTTAACTCCATATTGCTGAAAAGCCTCATGAGGAATCACACATGATTTCTTTATTTCATCGCTCAGCTTATAAATCAAATATTCTTTTTTCATGATAACATCTCCATGTATTATAACACCTTTATCAGCTCATTTCCAAATTCGCTTGTTGAAAGAGCCTTTCCTTTATCCATGAACCTGGCAAGGTCATACGTAGCTACACCTTGCAAAAAGAGTTTTTCCAATGCCTGGTGAATCAACTTTCCTGCATCACCCCAACCAATATAATCTAACATCATCACCGCAGAAAGAATTATACTTGAAGGATTGACAATATCCTTCCCTGCGATATCAGGAGCTATACCGTGAGTGGCTTCAAAGATGGCGTGCCCGGTACTATAATTGATATTTGCGCCAGGTGCTATACCTATGCCACCGACCTGAGCTGCCAACATATCTGACACATAATCACCATTAAGATTCAAAGTGGCAATCACACTATAATCCTGAGGACGTAACAATGCATTCTGCAAGAAGGCATCACAGATACAGTCTTTTATTACAAGTCTCCCACTCCTCAATTCATCACCAAATTCCTTTTCCGCCAGTTCATAGCCCCATTTCTTAAATGCGCCTTCAGTATACTTCATTATATTTCCTTTGTGCACAATCGTCACCGAGGGAAGGTCGTGAGAAAGCGCATACTCTATAGCCGCACGTATCAAACGCTCTGAACCCTCTCTACTGACAGGCTTCACACCAAAGGCGGAAGTCTCCGGGAAACGCACCTTGCTTACGCCCAGACCATCATGGAGAAAATCATAAAACTTTCTGGCTTCCACAGAACCTGCCTCCCATTCTATTCCTGCATATATATCTTCCGTATTCTCCCGGAAAACACACATATCTACAAGTTCAGGATGCACCACAGGACTTGCTATACCTTTAAAATAACAGACAGGACGTTGACACACATATAAATCCAATGTCTGCCGAAGTGCAACATTAAGACTCCTTATACCACCACCGACAGGAGTCATCAAAGGTCCTTTTATACCAACAAGATATTCCTGAAAGGCATCAAGTGTTGCCTGAGGCAACCACTCCCCGGTCATATCATATGCCTTCTGTCCAGCCAGGACCTCAAGCCACTCAATCTTGCGTTTCCCTGCATAAGCCCTATCTACAGCGGCATTGACAACATCGCGCATGACCGGTGTTATCTCACTTCCCACGCCATCTCCTTCTATATATGGTATAGTAGGGTTACATGGTACTTTTAGTTTCTGATTATCTGTTGTGATTTTCATTTCCCAAATTATTTACATATTTCCATTGATATCGTACTTTTGTTTTCCGCAGCTTCAAAAAGCTATATATGAATTCCTGACTGCAACTTCGATATAATTGGATTCAAGTTTTATCTTACCATATCTTTTAAAAAATTCAGGGCTGAGCCTGCTTTAAACCACTTGATCTGAGTTTCGTTATAACTATGTCTCACCTCAAATGACTCTTGGGTACCATCTTGATGTCTTAAAGTGACTCCAAGCAATTTTCCTGGCGCCATGTCCTCAAGTCCTGATACTGAGAATCGGTCATCTTCCCGCACCTTATCATAATCTTCTTTGTCCACAAATGTCAAAGCCAGCATACCCTGCTTCTTAAGATTAGTTTCGTGGATACGTGCAAAACTCTTGGCAAGGATTATCTTGACATTTAGAAACCTTGGCTCCATGGCAGCATGTTCTCTTGAAGACCCTTCTCCATAATTATCCTCTGCAACAACAACAGAGCTGTAACCTGCTTGTTTGTATGCTTTGGCAAGTGCTGATACTTTTTTATAACTGCCATCATACTGGTCTTTGACCCGATCGGCTTCCCCGTTAAAAGCATTAACGGCACCCTGAAGCAAATTCTCCGAAATATTTTCCAGATGACCACGGAATTTCAGCCAAGGCCCTGCCATGGATATGTGATCAGTCGTACATTTTCCCTTGACTTTTATCAGCAAGGGCATATCGTCAAAATCCCGATTGTTCCAAGGAGCAAAAGGCACAAGTTGTTGCAGGCGGTCGGAAGAAGGATTAATTATAACATCTACTCTCTCACGAGCATTTGACGGTGGTATAAACAATTTCTTTTCCACCAATGCTTCCACACCTTCTTTCCCCTGGGAGATTTCGTATCCACGAGAAGGAAAATCATCACCCTCTGGGATAGTCAGCCGAACCTGTTCGTTATTGGCATTTAACAGGAAGTCCGTCTCTGGATTGAAATCCAGACGACCAGCTATCGCTAAAGCCGTAGTCAGTTCTGGCGACCCGATAAACGCATATGTATTGGGGTTGCCATCAGCACGACGACGGAAATTACGGTTATACGAAGTCACTATGGCATTCTTCCTTTCGTTGTCCTCCGTATGTCGTTTCCACTGACCAATACAAGGACCGCACGCATTGGCCATTACAACAGCGCCAATACGTCTGAAATCATCAAGAATACCATCCCGTTCAGCCGTGTAACGTATCTGCTCGGAACCAGGATTAATAATAATCGTTGCCTTGACAGGAATATGTTTCTCACAAGCTTGCCTGGCTATAGATGCTGCACGGCATAAGTCCTGGTAGCTGGAATTGGTACATGAGCCAATGAGTCCCACTTCAACATCCATAGGATAGTCTTTCTGAGGGCCGACGACCTTCATCAGGGAAAGAGGTATCGCTGCATCAGGAGTAAAAGGCCCGTTCAAGTGAGGCTCTACCTCTGAGAGGTTTATCTCAATAACTTGATCAAAATATTTCTCAGGAGAATGCAGCACCTCGTCATCCGCATGCAATCCTTCAGCATTCCTCTCTGCCAGAAAAGCTATTTCTTCCCTTCCTGTCTTTAACAGGTATTCTCTTGTCCTACTATCAAAAGGAAACAAACTGCATGTTGCCCCCAGCTCTGCACCCATGTTACAAATAGTTGCGCGACCCGTAGCAGAAAGAGTCTTTATTCCCTCACCAAAATATTCAAGGATAGCGTTGGTGCCTCCTTTTACCGTCAATATACCTAACAACTTCAATATAACATCCTTTGGAGTTGCCCATCCCGACAGTTTCCCTGTCAGGTGAACACCTATCAAACGTGGCATCCTAAGTTCCCAAGGCTGCCCCGTTAACACATCGACAGCATCAGCGCCACCGACTCCAATTGCTATCATCCCTATACCCCCTGCATTAGGGGTATGGGAATCCGTTCCAACCATCATCCCACCAGGGAAAGCATAATTCTCCAGCACCACCTGATGGATTATTCCTGCACCAGGCTCCCAGAATCCTATGCCGTATTTCTGTGATACAGAACGCAAAAAATCATATACCTCCTTATTCGTTTCCATGGCAACAGGGAGGTCTTTCTTTGCACCGACATCTGCGCGAATCAGATGGTCGCAATGAACCGAGGCTGGAACTGCGGCACTCTCTTTGCCAGCATTCATAAATTGAAGCAATGCCATCTGTGCCGTGGCATCCTGCATTGCCACACGATTTGGGCAGAAATCAATAAAGTCCTCTCCCCTCTTATATGGAATAATCTCTTCAAATGAATATAAATGAGAAAACAGAACCTTTTCTGCATAAGTAAGCGGACGGTCCAGCTTTTCATGAACTGCATTGACTTTTGAAGAATAGGAATCATAAAATTCCCTTATCATTGAACTATCCAGAATCATTGTATAATAAAAATTCTAAATTTTACAGAAATCGTATTTTCATTCCAAAATTACCCATTATTCCAAACCCATCAAACAATAAACTAAACGCATTTCAAAACTTATTCAAAAATATTTGTATTATTGATAAATATTCAAATTAAAAATACGTGTTTTGTAAGATACGGAAAGCAAAAAGAACGAGAAACACCTAAAAATGTTTATGAATATCCCGAATACGGAAAAATATATTAACTTTGTTTTTTAATCATACATATTATCTAAATAATCATCACAATGAGAGATTTCAAAGACTTGAAAATTGCTGTGGCGGGTACAGGATATGTAGGACTCTCCATAGCCACACTTCTTGCACAGCACCACCAGGTAACTGCGGTTGATGTCATTCCTGAGAAAGTTGACAAAATCAACAAAGGCATTTCCCCTATCCAGGATGAATATATAGAGAAATACCTTGCAGAAAAGAATTTGAACTTAACAGCTACCCTTGACGGAGCTGCCGCATATAAAGATGCCGATTTTGTCGTCATTGCCGCGCCAACCAATTATGACCCCGTCAAGAACTATTTTGACACCTCTCATGTCGAAGAAGTCATTGAACTCGTTTTAGAAGTCAATCCCGAAGCCATTATGGTTATCAAATCGACAATACCTGTAGGCTATTGCCGAAGCCTTTATGTAAAGTATGCCAAGAAATTCAAGGCAGAGGGCGCACCTGTCGACAAGAAGTTCCGATTATTGTTTTCTCCAGAGTTTTTACGCGAGAGCAAAGCCCTGTATGACAATCTTTATCCAAGTCGTATTATTGTCGGTTATCCTAAGATGATTCGCGAGGCCGGATACGATGAGGAGAACCAAGCCATCATCGACATTGCCGGCAATCACTTGAGAGAAGACGCCGAAACTTTCTCGCAGCTCCTTTTGGAAGGTGCCATTGGCAACTCTAACGAATCCAAGGACTCCGTCAGTCGTGATGCAAACCAGCTGGACATGATTCCCCTTGATCCCGTCAAAGGCATCCCTGTGCTACTCATGGGAATGAAAGAAGCTGAAGCAGTTAAACTGTTTGCCAACACATATCTCGCCCTGCGTGTCAGCTATTTCAACGAGCTTGATACCTACGCCGAGCTAAAAGGCCTTGACGCACAAGCCATCATTCAAGGAGTCGGTTTAGATCCACGTATCGGCACACACTATAACAACCCGTCATTTGGCTACGGCGGATACTGCTTGCCCAAAGACACTAAACAGCTTTTGGCAAACTATGACAATGTGCCCCAGAACATGATTTCCGCCATTGTTGAAAGCAACCGCACACGAAAAGATTATATTGCCAATGCCGTACTGGAGAAAGCCGGGTACTATCAGGAGAATGCGACTTGGGATGCCCAAAAAGAGCACTCATGCACTATAGGAATTTTCCGTCTGACAATGAAATCAAACTCAGACAACTTCCGTCAGAGTGCCATCCAAGGCATCATGAAACGCATCAAAGCCAAGGGAGCAGAAGTGATTATTTATGAACCTACTTTGGACGACGGTTCTACCTTCTTCGGCAGCAAGGTCGTCAATAATCTTGAGGACTTTAAGAAAAACAGCCAGGCTATTATAGCAAACCGCTATGATGCATGCCTTGATGATGTCCAGAACAAAGTATACACAAGAGACATCTTCCGAAGAGATTAAGGTTTTATAGTTTTTGCCATCTTCATAATGAGCGAAATAACGTTATTCCGTAATGGTAGGATTCTTACCTCCCAAGGTTGGATTCGAAATGGAAGTTTGCTGGTAAAAGGAGACAGAATCCTTGATGTATCCAGAACAGACGAAAGTCTTGACGGAGATGTGGAAATAATCGATGCCCGAGGGGGAGAAATAGTCCCTGGTGCTATTGAGTTACATGCCCATGGCGGCAATGGCCATAATTTCAAGGAAGCGTCCGAAACAGCATTTCAAGAAGCCATAAACGCTCATCTTTTTCACGGGTCCACCTCTATCTACCCTACGCTTTCTTCTGTAAACCTGGAAACAGCTGAGCGAGTCATTGAATTAACAACAGAAATGATGTCCCGGCCAGACTCTCCGATATTAGGCTTACACCTTGAAGGTCCTTATTTCAACGAAAATATGGTAGGCGAGCAATCTGCCGAGCACATCATCCCCTTCCATCCTGACATTTACCAGCACATTATCCGTTCGGCAAAATGTCTGAAACGCTGGGATGCCGCCCCTGAGTTAGAAGGAGCGGAAGAATTCGGCTCATACTGCATGCGTCATCGTGTTCTCCCTTCCATTGCCCATACTCAAGCCACTTTTAAAGACGTTTTCAACGCCTATGAGGCAGGATTCACCCATGTTACACATTTCTACAATGGCATGACATATTTTCACAAGACAGAAACAAGCAAGCAGGAAGGCACCGTTGAGAGTGTTCTGTCCATACCAGAGTTTACCGTTGAACTTATTTTTGATGGTATCCATCTTCCTCCTGCAATACTGAGGATGATTTATGTCTTAAAAGGTCTTGAGAAAATTGCTATTGTTACAAATGCCCATACAAGTATGGGATTGCCAGAGTCCCGGGGAAGAGTGGCAACAATGGATCACATGATCCAAGTCGCTGTAAAGAAAGCTGGCATACAATTTGAAGATGCTATTCGGATGACGTCAGAGACTCCTGCAAAAATCATGGGAGAGCATCATCACGTAGGCATACTCCGCAAAGGCTACGATGCCAATATTTGCATTTACGACAACGAGGCTAACTTACAGTTTGTTATGCAAAAAGGAAAGGTTATTCGCAATGAGCTTTCCTCGTTTGTCAATTTAAGATAAAACCAACAATAGAACTATGCTAAAATACAATGTCAAACTTGACGGTAAGACTATTCTTGTCACGGGTGCGGCAGGATTCATCGGGTCAAACCTGTCCAAACGGCTGCTTAAGGATTTCAATGGTGTCAGCATCATCGGCATGGACAGCATCACCGATTATTATGATGTCAATATCAAGTATCAGCGACTGAACGAGATAAAAGACATTGCTGCCATAAAGCCTGGAAACAAATGGCTGTTTATCAAAGAATCCATAGCCGACAAAGAGGCTGTGGAGAGGGTTTTCTGCGAATACAACCCTTCTGTCGTGGTCAATCTTGCGGCACAAGCTGGTGTGAGGTATTCCATTACCAATCCTGACGCATATATCGAAAGTAACCTGATTGGGTTTTACAATATTCTTGAGGCATGTCGCCATCACGGCACCGAGCATCTGGTTTACGCTTCATCTTCCTCCGTCTATGGCTCAAACAAAAAAACACCCTATTCCACAGACGACAAGGTTGACAATCCCGTCTCACTTTATGCCGCGACAAAAAAGAGTAATGAGCTTCTGGCTCATTCGTATTCCAAATTGTATAACATCCCTTCAACAGGACTTCGTTTCTTCACCGTATATGGTCCCGCAGGACGTCCCGATATGGCATATTTTGGTTTTACCAACAAACTGCGTGAGGGAAAGAATATCCAGATATTCAATTATGGTCATTGCAAGCGTGACTTCACGTTTGTTGATGATATCGTTGAGGGGGTTATCCGGGTGATGCAACATGCGCCAGAAAAACAAAACGGGGAAGACGGATTACCCATTCCTCCATATAAAGTATACAACATTGGCAACAACAGCCCCGAAAACCTCCTTGACTTCGTCACTATCCTTCAAGAAGAACTGATTCGAGCTAAAGTCTTACCACAAGACTATAATTTCGAGGCTCATAAAGAACTCGTTCCCATGCAACCTGGCGATGTCCCCGTAACCTATGCCGACACTACGCCATTAGAACATGATTTCGGTTTCAAGCCATCAACACCGCTCAGAAAAGGTTTGAGGGCTTTCGCAGAATGGTATGCTCACTTCTATGGCACTACAGAATAAACTATAGTAACCCCATGCTTTGTCAAGATAAATTCACAGACATCTACAAGAGAATCCCCGAGTCTTTGGCATTCTGTCCTTATCGCGTTTGCCCGATAGGAGCCCATTCAGACCACAATATGGGTAAAATCACAGGTCTTGCCATCAATAAAGGCATCTATCTTGCATACAGCACCAAAATGAATGGAGTTGTAGAACTCTCTTCCATACAATTTGAGAAACGCGCCCAATGGCACATCCATGAGGTTCCTCCCACAAAACAAAATGACTGGGCAGACTATTTAAGAGGTTGCACGCTCATTCTAGGTGAGAAATATCCTTTGAGCAGAGGCCTTAGCGGTGTCATCGAAGGAACATTGCCTATTGGAGGTCTTTCTTCCTCAGCCGCAGTGGCTCTGGTATTCTTAAAAGCGTTATGTGACGTCAACAATCTACAGATTTCTCCATTGGAGATGATCATGATTTCCGTTGAAGTTGAAAACAAATATGTCGGTGTCAACAGTGGCAAATTAGACCAAAGTTGTGAGGTTTTCTCCAGAAAAAACAAATTGCTGTATCTGGACACACAGAACAACCAATACGAATTGATTCCATTCAACAGCGACAACTCCACGGAGCTTCCTTTTAAGATTGCCATTTTCTTCTCTGGTGTAGAAAGGACCCTGGCAGGCAGCAAGTTCAACATGCGTGTCGATGAGCTGCGCAGTGCAGCTTATGCACTGAAAGCCTACGCTGGCATGGATTACGGCAAATTCCAGGAAACCAACATGCGCGACATTCCTGCTGACATCTACAACCAGTATAAAGACAAGTTGCCTCTCACATGGAGACGCCGTGCCGAACATTGGATGACTGAGTTCCAACGTGTCCAAGAAGGAGCTGAAGCATGGCGTAGTGGCGACATCACAACATTCGGCAAACTGAGTTTTGAAAGTGGTTGGTCATCCATTTATAATTGGGAAACAGGTTCTCCTGAGCTCAAAGAACTCTATAATATCATGACCCACACCGATGGCATCTATGGCGGACGCTTTAGCGGAGCTGGCTTCAAAGGTTGCTGCATGGCATTGATTGATCCTTCTTATGAGGATAGCATAACAAGACAGGTCACTGAGGAATATCTGAAAGTTTTCCCTGGTCTCAAAAACAAATTCTCCGTACATATCTGCGACAGTGCTGACGGCATATCCTAAACAAAGCATTTATCAATCAACAACATTTCATATTATGGCACAACGATTTATTTTAAACGAGGTATCCTATTTCGGCGCTGGTTCACGCAAGGAACTGCCTCAGGAATTGAAGAGAATGAACCTTAAGAAAGCTTTGGTATGTACCGACAAGGGTTTATTGAAAGTCGGAACCACCAAGATGGTTACCGACGTCCTGGACGAAGCAGGATTCCCCTATGAGATTTATAGTGAAATTAAGCCCAATCCCACCGTCACCAATGTTCAGCAAGGTGTTGAGGCCTTTAAGACATCAGGAGCAGATTGTCTGATTGCCATCGGTGGAGGTTCTTCTATTGACACAGCAAAAGGCATCGGTATTGTGAGCAACAATCCGGAGTTCAGCGATGTAGTCAGCCTGGAGGGTGTAGCACCGACAAAAAACAAGAGTGTACCTATCATTGCATTGCCCACAACAGCAGGTACAGGTGCTGAGGTAACAATCAACTATGTGATTATTGATGAAAAGCGTCAGGCCAAGATGGTCTGTGTAGATCCCAACGACATCCCTGCAGTTGCCATCATCGACCCTGAGTTAATGTACTCATTGCCCAAAGGTCTGACTGCTGCAACAGGTATGGATGCTTTGACACATGCCATTGAGGGTTATATCACGAAAGGGGCATGGATTATGAGTGACATGTATGAGTTGCAAGCCATCAAGATGATAGCAGAGAATCTACCGCTCGCTGTTGACGAACCGACCAATCCGGTTGGTCGCGAAGGCATGGCTTTGGCACAGTATATTGCCGCACAGGCATTCAGCAACGTCGGACTTGGATTGGTTCACGGCATGGCACACCCGATGGGCTCACTTCATGACATTCCTCATGGTGTTGCCAACGCCCTGCTGTTACCTACCATTATGGAATTCAACATGCCGACACGTATTGAGAGATTTGGTGTTATCGCCGAAGCCATGGGTGTTGATACCAAGGGCATGACCCCAGAGCAGGCTGCACAAGCCGCCGTTAACGCAGTTCGTGCTTTGAGCATCCGGGTTGGCATTCCACAACACCTGACAGATCTTGGCATCACAGAGAAGGACATTCCGGCACTTGCCGCACAAGCCATCGCGGACGTATGCACACCGGGCAATCCAAGGGATGTAACTGAAGAGCAAATTATTGAACTGTACAAGAAAGTTCTATAAAATACTCATATTGCAGGCTGTTATCCTATAGACATCCTGGCTAATTTCCTGCAAGAAGACACTGACACCATAAAAAGGTTTGCTTCTACGGCAAACCTTTTTATGGTATTTCTGATTCATGTATAAAAAAAAACGTATATTTGCATTCATAAACACACTTATTTTATTGTATGAAAGGAATTGTTCTTGCAGGTGGTTCAGGTACACGCCTCTACCCCATCACAAAAGGCATCAGCAAACAGCTTATGCCCATATACGACAAACCGATGATATATTACCCCATCTCGGTTTTAATGCAGGCGGGTATCCGTGAGATCCTGATTATCTCTACACCATACGACCTTCCGGGATTCAAGCGTTTGCTTGGCGACGGTTCTGAATATGGCGTCTCATTCACCTATGCGGAACAGCCTTCACCTGACGGACTTGCCCAGGCATTTACTATCGGAGAAGATTTTATCGGTGACGACTGTGCCTGTTTAGTACTTGGCGACAATATCTTCCAAGGGACTGGATTCATTTCATTACTCAAGGAAGCCGTTCGTACAGCTGAAGAGGACAACAAAGCCACAGTATTCGGTTATTGGGTAAATGATCCTGAGCGATATGGTGTCGCAGAGTTTGATGAGTCAGGCAACTGTCTTTCTATTGAAGAGAAACCAGCTCAGCCACGAAGCAATTATGCCGTTGTAGGTCTGTATTTTTACCCGAACAAAGTGGTACACATTGCAAAAACCATCAAACCGTCAGCCCGTGGCGAATATGAAATCACTACAGTCAATCAGGAGTTCCTTAAAGACGGAGAATTGAAGGTACTCACTTTAGGCAGAGGGTTTGCATGGCTCGACACTGGCACTCACGATTCCCTGGCAGAGGCCTCAACATATATTGAAGTCCTTGAGAAACGTCAAGGACTGAAGGTGGCATGTCTGGAGGAAATCGCCTATCATCAGGGATGGATTTCTGCTGACAAACTCCGCGAACTGGCAAAACCCATGCTCAAGAACCAGTACGGACAATATCTGCTCAAGGTAGCTGAAGAGAAACAGAATTCCACACTCAACTGATAAAGACATTTGCCAAATGGAAGTCACAAAGACACATATTGACGGTCTCCTAATTATTGAGCCTAAAGTATTCAAAGACTCTCGGGGGTATTTCTTCGAGTCTTTTTCACAAAGAGATTTTGAAGCCCAGGTAAAAACCGTCAATTTTGTACAAGACAACGAGAGCATGTCCTCCTATGGTGTCATGAGAGGTTTGCATTTCCAACGCCCGCCATTCACCCAAAGCAAGCTTGTACGCTGTGTCAAAGGCGCCGTCTTGGATGTTGCCGTCGATATCCGCAAGGGTTCACCCACATATGGTCAGCATGTAGCCGTGGAACTCACTGAAGACAACCACCTGCAGTTTTTCATTCCTAAAGGTTTTGCTCATGGTTTCTCCGTTCTGTCTGAGACAGCGGTTTTCCAATACAAGTGTGATCATTTCTATCATCCTGAGGCCGACGGAGGCATCTCTATCCAGGATGAATCTCTGGGAATTGATTGGAGGATTCCTGTGAATAAGGCCATCCTCTCAGAGAAAGACACCAGACATCCGCTCCTCAAGGACTTTGACTCTCCTTTTGATTTTAATACCAGCCTATATTAATCTGATGAATATACTCGTAACCGGTGCAAACGGGCAACTTGGAAACGAATTAAGAATTCTGGCCAAGAGCATTCCTGCCCCCAATAATACAGACTGCCACACATTCCTCTTCACAGACATCAGTCAGGCAGAAGGCGTTGAGACAACCTTTTTGGACATTACCGACCTTGATGCCATCAGGAAAATAGTCCAGGACAACCATATTAATGCCATCATCAATTGTGCGGCATGGACAAACGTTGATGCCGCAGAAAGCAACGAGGAGACATGTGAACTACTCAACGCCACAGCCCCTGAGAATCTGGCCATAGCCATTAAAGAGGCAGGCGGTTGGCTGGTACAGATTTCCACTGACTATATTTTCGGCAAGGAGCCATACAATATCCCCTGTCGGGAAGACCAGAAAGGGACACCGACAGGCGTTTATGGCATGACCAAGCTGCATGGAGAACAAAGAATCCTGGCATCGGGAGTCAAACATATCATTATCCGCACTGCATGGCTATACAGTGAATTCGGGAAGAATTTCTGCAAGACCATGTTGAATTTAACAGCCACCAAGCCACAACTCAAAGTTGTTTTTGATCAGGCTGGCACACCCACCTACGCCCTTGATTTAGCCAAGGCCATCATGGATATCCTGAATCATCCCGTTAAGGGTATTTACCACTACTCCAACGAAGGGGTTTGCAGCTGGTACGATTTCACCAAGATGATACAGGAATTCAGTGGGAATACTTCATGCGATGTTCAGCCTTGCCACAGCAACGAATTTCCCTCTCCCGTCACACGACCGGCATATTCGGTTCTTGACAAGACCAAAATCAAAGAGACTTTCGGCATCAAGATTCCATATTGGACTGATTCCTTGAAAGCCTGTATCAGAAACATTATGTCCCAAGAAACAAATTAACAATTCAACACCACGATATGAACAAGAAAAATATCATCATCACCGGCGGCGCCGGATTTATAGGAAGCCATGTTGTCCGTCTGTTTGTCAACAAGTATCCCGAATACCATATTATCAACCTTGACAAGTTAACCTATGCAGGCAATCTCGCCAACCTTAAGGACATTGAGGACAAACCCAATTACACATTTGTCAAGATGGACATCTGCGATTTCGACGGGGTTTACAAGTTGATGCAGGACGAGAAAGTTGACGGCATTATCCATCTTGCCGCAGAAAGCCATGTGGACCGTTCCATCAAGGACCCGTTCACATTTGCGCGTACCAACGTGATGGGTACGCTCAGCCTGCTTCAGGCTGCCAAGCTCTATTGGGAATCCCTTCCTGGGAAATATGAGGGGAAACGCTTCTATCACATCTCCACGGATGAGGTGTACGGGGCATTGGAGATGACCAACCCTGAAGGCATTGAGCCGCCCTTCACCACAAAGGCTTCATCAGGGAAGCATCATCTGGCCTACGGCAGCAAATTCTTCACTGAAGATCTCAAATACATGCCCCACAGCCCTTACAGTGCCGCCAAGGCAAGCAGCGACCATTTCGTGAGGGCTTTCCATGACACATATGGGCTGCCCACCATCGTCACTAACTGCTCCAACAACTATGGCCCCTATCAGTTCCCCGAGAAACTGATTCCTCTGTTCATCAACAACATCCGTCATCGCAAGCCACTTCCCGTGTATGGCAAAGGAGAGAATGTGCGCGACTGGCTCTATGTGGAGGATCATGCCCGGGCCATCGACCTCATTTTCCACAAAGGTACTGTTGCTGAGACTTACAACATCGGCGGTTTCAATGAGTGGAAGAATATTGACATCATCAAAGTCGTCATTAACACCGTTGACCGCCTCTTAGGACGCAAAGAAGGTGAAGACATGAACCTGATTACCTATGTCACCGACCGTGCCGGACACGACATGCGTTACGCCATCGACTCAACAAAGCTTCAGAAGGAACTTGGCTGGGAACCCAGTCTGCAATTTGAAGAGGGTATTGAGAAGACAGTCAAATGGTATCTGGAGAACCAGGAATGGATGGACAACATCACTTCGGGCGATTACGAGAAATACTACGACGACATGTACAAGAACCGATAATCTCTCGGAGCCCCATCAGTGCCAGGCCTTATTAGTTCTTATTTGACAGAAAAAGTGTACCTTTGCAGGTTGAAATGATAACCGCATCTATAGTTACATACAAACACACATTTGATGACATAAAACTTCTGATAAGAAGCATTATGTCATCTCCTATTATTATATTATATGTCATCGACCATTCTCCCGACAATGGCAGAAGCACCCTTGAGGAAGATATATCCGCTTTCCTGGCAAAAAACAATGCCCTGATTAAGTTCATCTATATTCAGCAGGAGAACAAGGGATATGCCGGTGGCCACAATAAGGCAATACAAGATGCCATAAGACATGGTGCCTCATACCATCTGGTCGTCAACCCCGACGTCTACTTCGACAAAAAGGTCATTCCTGCCATATTCAACTTCATGGAAGAGAATCCCGACGTCGGTCAGCTGATGCCCAAGGTGCTCTACCCTACCGGCGAGTTGCAACGGCTTTGCAAGCTGATTCCTGCGCCCATGGACCTGCTGGGACGTTTCCTCCTGCCCAACTTCTTCCTCATAAACCGCAACGAGCGTTTTGAACTCGCCAACACAAGCTACAAGAAAATCATGAACGTGCCCTATCTTTCCGGCTGTTTCATGTTTTTCCGCCTCAGCACACTTCAGGAAATAGGGCTGCTTGATGAGCATTTCTTCATGTACGCCGAAGACATCGACATTACACGGCGCATACACGAGAAATACAGAACCGTTTTCTTCCCCAAAGTCTACATCACCCACCTGTTTAACCGTGCTGACCGACGAAGTCTCAGATTGCTATACATTCACATCATGAACATAATAAAATACTTCAACAAATGGGGGTGGTTCCATGATGAGAAAAGAGATTATTATAACAAGATACTGCTTGACGACATAAAGAAAGGAAGATGAAACCATCTTCCTTTCTTTATCACTTCAGGTTAGCCGCCTACAGGAGTTTCTTTATCTCCTCCTCCACCTCCTTGAGGTCGTCGGTTGGCTCAAAGCGCCTTACGGCCTTTCCTTCGCGGTCAATCA
This sequence comes from uncultured Prevotellaceae bacterium, assembly GCA_900318305.1. Lineage (GTDB taxonomy): Bacteria > Bacteroidota > Bacteroidia > Bacteroidales > Bacteroidaceae > UBA6382. The sequence continues at coordinate 25,711 of ONKB01000112.1, forward strand.
GGAATTTTGTGAAATTCCACTTAATGTCACTCTTCTTTTCAAAATCGGGGTCAGCCTTCGAGAGCATCTCCTGCAGAATCTTGCCTATGGGGTGCTCTTGATTAAAACCTTTAAACCCCAATTCCGATTTCAGCCAGTTATACAGCGGCAATGCGTTGTCGCCATTGACATCCGACTTCTTGAACTGTGGAAATTTGGTACCGTAATTCAACTGACAGAATTGTGTAATCTCCTCATCTGTACCTGGCGCCTGCTGACCAAACTGGTTGCAGGGAATATCCAGAATCTCCAAGCCCTTGTCGTGAAGCCGTTCGTACATGGCTTCCAGTTCTTCATACTGCGGTGTGAACCCGCACCTGCTGGCCGTATTCACAACAAGGAGAACCTTGCCATTAAACTGTGCCAGACTTACAACATTCCCTTTCTTGTCAGGAACACTGAAGGTGTAAATGTTTTTGTTCATGTCTTTATTGATGATGTTAAAGTTCTTATCATACCTAGGTACCAGCGGCGTACCACAGTCACTGAGGCTGATGCCCGCCTTGCTGACCCTTATGCTGCGTCTCAGGTGTTCCAGTCCGAGCCCTATGCCGTTCATGTCGGCAGCAGAAATCTCTATATGGTTAAAACCCTTCTGGCGTATGCCGTAACTGTATCCTGCAGGGGGATTGCACAGAGCAATGTCAACATACAATGCCCCCGTAGTAGGAAAAGCCTTGTAGTCCATCATGCGTACACTTCCGCCTGCCGCCCCAACCGATGCGGCAAAACCACACACAACCGTTTCCTTCCTATATCTCACCGGCAGCACAACAAAAGGATAGTCTGTGTCAGACACAACCTTTCTCAGGTTCACTTCCTTCACATTCGCCGACTTTTCGCGAGCATGCACATAAGAAATCGGACCGGCTGCCTCTTTTCCCTTATACACAGCATTCTTGAATACACAATCGGCGACAGAGCCGTTTATCTTAATCAGCGACTTGCCGTCACCGCAGATATTCTCCGCACGCATATGGTGTATATTCCCCTTTGTGCCAGCCTTTCCATAGCCATCATTCCCTACCAGAATGGTATATATGGTTCCACCCTCAGGCGGTGGCAGCAGGGATGCCGCATGAGTACAGATGTTTTTTATTCTTACATGATGTATCTGTACGCTGTCACTGGCACGCACAGCCACGCCCATGAAATTTGTCTGGCAGTTTCTTATCGTCACATGCTCTATATCTGCCTCATGCGAATCATGCAGTGTTGATGTCACCTGATAGGAATTGACATCGCCATTGTTATGAAAGCGCTTCCCCAGGTCCAGGGCAGAAAGCGCAATGAGGTCGTCTCCGTTGATGCCGCTGATATACTCTATACGGAAATGCTTGCACCCCTCACGGAGATCTATGCCGTCACAGTTGTATTTGCCCACATACTGTCCGTCAACAACACGGAAGTCGGGAGTAAAGAAACTCACATGACTGATATTCCCATGATGCACACGCTCACAGGTTACCGCCCAGCAGTGGGCATGTTCAATACGCACCCCCTTCAGCGTGAAACCATCCACATACCCCATCAGTACGAGGAAATTGCGCCAGTCACTCTTCTGCTTCACCCCCTTCTTCCCCGCATCACTACCATAGCTGGTACGCCCGGGAGAGTTATAATAAGGTCCGGGGCGCAGGCTGAGGTTACGCAGTCCGTCGCCCGTGGCACGCGGATTATCCGCTCCGCTCAGCACGGCACCGTTCCTGCCAACAATCCTTATGTTCCTGTTCCACTCAGGATGCACTATGCCTATGCCCACATTGTTGCTGCGGAACATATTGTCACGGCAACTGTCCGACAACTTCAGCGTGCAGCCGTCTATCACTATCGAAGCATCCGACGGCAACAGCACAGCCTTGTCAATTACCCACAGCCCACTGTCACGCTCGGCATTATATCCAATATACACTTTCTTCCTCAGGCGGGCAGCCTCGTCCACAGCCTGCTGGATACGTTCGGTGTCTGACCCCTTGAACCTGTTCGGAGAGATACTCCCGGCAGACACATTAATTGCCGGCAATAAAACACATAGCAACAAACACCAGATAAGCCTGTAAAAATTAGCAACAATAGCCATGACTACATTTATACCATACAAAGATATATATTTTCACTCAACTACATACATAAAAGACACACACCTTTGTCGCCCTATAGGCTCCATTGGCTTAATTTATCAACTTAACATAATTATTGTCAAGTATAAAATAATTGTCAAAATATTTGTTAAGTTAAGGACTTCTTTGTAACTTTGCCGCCAGAAACAAATCCCAGTAATAATCTGTTATTGCAGACAACAATAAAAAACACACAATATGATAGACAGCCATTTACTTACAGCCATCAAAGTTGCGATGCAACGGAAAGGCATCTCCCAGCGAGAGCTGGCAGTATTAATAGGAAAAAACGAGACCGTCATCTCCCGCTGGTTTGCCGGGAAGGTCGGCATCTCATCGTCAAGCGTCAAATTGCTTGAAAAGGCTCTGGGAGAAAAGTTAGCCCAAGAGCCGACAGGCACGAAGACAGCACTCATTACGGGCATCACAGGCCAGGACGGCAGTTACCTCAGCGAGTTCCTTCTGGAGAAAGGCTACACTGTGCATGGTATTATCCGTCGCAGCAGCGTGGATTACCGCGAGCGTATAGCCCATCTGGAAGGACGTAAGAATTTTCACCTGCATTATGCCGACTTAGGCGACAGCATGTCAATTGTCAAGGTGATAGCACAGACACGTCCCGACGAGATATACAACCTCGCCGCACAGTCACACGTCCAGGTCAGTTTCGATTCCCCCGAATTCACAGCCGACATTGACGCAGTAGGTGTCCTCCGCATTCTGGAAGCCGTACGCGCCTGTGGGCTGACCCACACATGCCGCATCTATCAGGCCTCCACGTCAGAGCTCTACGGCAAGGTGGAGGAAGTACCCCAGAATGAGAACACCCCGTTCCATCCCTACTCCCCCTACGCCGTCGCCAAGCTCTATGGCTTCTGGATTGTCAAGGAGTATCGCGAGGCCTACAACATGTTTTGCTGCTCAGGCATCCTTTTCAACCATGAGTCCGAGCGTCGCGGTGAGACATTCGTGACCCGCAAAATCACACTTGCCGCCGCCCGCATTGCCCAAGGGAGGCAGGATAAATTATATCTCGGAAACATGTCAAGCCTGCGCGACTGGGGATACGCCAAGGACTATGTGGAATGTATGTGGCTCATCCTCCAGAACAAGAAGCCCGAGGACTTTGTCATTGCCACTGGCGTACAGCACTCTGTCAGGGAATTTGCCTATCATGCCTTCAAGCATATCGGCTTAGAGCTGGAGTTCCGCGGCGAAGGCATCAACGAGGAAGGCGTCTGCGTCAAGGACACCAGAAAAGGCAGGCACGAGACCTCGCTTGTAGGCAAGACATTGATTGCCGTCTCGCCCGACTTCTACCGTCCTACCGATGTAGTCAATCTCTGGGGCGACCCCACAAAGGCCAAGGCCAAATTAGGATGGGACCCGTCCAAGACGTCTTTTGAGAAACTTGTCAGCATCATGGTTGAACACGACATGGCTAAAGTTGCCGCCGAGGGAGCCGCCGCCAAGGTCCGCACCAACCTGGCAGAATATCTGGAGAAAGGCATCGTAAAGTAATAACCCCATTTCATTCTTTATACAACACCACTATGGAAAAGACATCCAAGATATACGTTGCAGGCCACCGCGGTATGGTGGGAAGCGCCATCATGCGCGAACTGCAACGTCAGGGTTACACCAACATCATAACCCGCACCCACAAGGAACTGGACCTCTGCCGTCAGGACCAGGTTGAGGCATTCTTTGAGGCAGAGAAACCCGAATACGTATTCCTCGCTGCCGCCAAGGTGGGTGGCATCGTCGCCAACCAGAGCGCCCTGGCCGATTTCATGTACGACAACATGATACTTGAGATGAACGTCATCCACAGCGCCTGGAAGAACGGCTGTAAGAAACTGGAGTTTCTGGGCAGCAGCTGCATCTATCCACGCATGGCCCCCCAGCCCATGCCCGAGAGCTGCCTGCTCACCAGCGAACTGGAGAAGACCAACGAGGCGTATGCGCTGGCCAAGATCAGCGGACTCAAATACTGCGAATACCTCAACCGTCAGTATGCCACCGACTATATCAGCGTCATGCCCACCAATCTCTACGGCCCCAACGACAACTACCATCCCGAACACAGCCACGTGCTCCCCGCCTTGATACGCCGTTTCCATGAGGCCAAGACCGCCGGTCTGCCCGAGGTCACCTGCTGGGGCGACGGCACACCCCTCCGCGAGTTCCTCTATGTGGACGACCTCGCCAACCTGTGCGTGTTCCTCATGAACAACTATAGCGGCCGAAGCACCAACGGCCAGGAAACACCCGACTATATGGCTACCGTCAATGCCGGGACAGGCAAGGAACTCACCATCAGACAGCTCACCGAGACCGTGGCTCGCATCATAGGCTATAACGGCAGAATCAACTGGGATACCTCACGCCCCAACGGCACCCCGCGCAAACTCCTCGATGTCAGCAAGGCAGCCCGACTGGGCTGGACCTACCGCACCGAGCTTGAGGACGGCATACGACTCGCCTATCAGGATTTCCTCACCAATCCCATGCGTGCAGAGAGGTAAACCCTCACAAGATGCCAAATGAAAAAAAACAAGAAAAAAAAAGACATTTTTATTTGGCGGGGACAGAATACTATTATAACTTTGTACTAACAAAAATAAGTATTAACAATTAAAAAATTCTACGAAAATGGCTTATGTAATTAGTGATGATTGTGTTGCTTGTGGAACATGTATTGGCGAATGCCCTTCAGGTGCTATCAGCGAAGGCGATACAAAGTACAACATTGATCCCGACGTATGCGTTGACTGCGGTACTTGTGCAGATGTATGCCCATCAGGTGCCATCAATCCCGCATAATCTGTCCTGCAAAGAGAAATCTATCACACAAAAAGAAAGATAAGAGATGCCCTCCCCGAGAGCATCTCTTTTTTTGCAACTTCATCCGCAAAACCCTGTGTTTAGTGTTACACAAAAACCATAAAAACCCTCACTTCAGTATGTGTCGGACTTAGAGTCCTTATAAGATTCAAGGTAACTATTTTTCCATGTGAGCAAGCTCGCAGATAAAAATATCGCCCTTCGGGCTAAAAAAATGAGCCAAAACAAACACATTTTTATCTCATCAAAAACCCTTCTCTTCTATACTGGAGTACACAAATAAAGTCAAAAAAGCAGGCTTTTTACCCTCTGAGATTTTAATATTTCATGCGACGCCCGTAAGAAGTACAAATATGAAAATCTCACGCAATGA
>ONKB01000032.1 GCA_900318305.1 uncultured Prevotellaceae bacterium
ATAATACACAACTTCCCTATTATCAGGGAAATAGAAAAACTCAGGATTTACTATAGATTTTTTACAAGTATTTATTTAGAAAACTCCACATGACAATTCTAATATAAATCCTTCCAACTTTTTCTATACAATAAATACAGACAATAACAGAATACCTTTCTTTATCGTCTTTTTAACATTGCCAAATAGTCATAGTGTTCACCCTCCAGAATCAATTCACAGACATAACCGCAATCATGTGATACTTGTTTAAGCGTTTTGAAATCCAGATAGAGGCAATCGAAAGGTTCCCCTTTCACATTCTTATATTGCATTCTGTAATCAACCTCACCATAATAATCATTCGTATTGTCTATCTCATATGTACCATCACCTTTATCATATAAATATATCAGGTCAGAGGAATCAATCAGAACCTGACCATTTGGTTTAAGAAGATGATTCAAGCGCTCAAAAAACAACGGCACACGTTCCAACTTGCCAATAATCGATGTACCATTCATCAGAAACAAGATCGTATCAAAATGCCCTATCCTTTCATTGCTAAAAAAATCCACACATAGGACAGGATTCAATCCCCTCGCCTTAATAACATCACATGACAAACGGGAAAGTTCCAGACAAGTTATTTGATGCGGATAACCCATTTTCTTCAAAGCCACAGAATGGCATCCGCTTGCAGCACCGACATCAAGGACATCTCCTTTGCATAATTGCAGTGCCTTCTGTTCAAGTTTGGGCATTTCTTCATATGTTCTAAAGAGATATGGCACTGGTATTTCATCTTCATAAAACATAGATGAAAACACCCTTAATTTAGCCGCTTTTTTATAATGATAATAGTCAGCAATTGCTGTCCCCATCGGATCTTTGTTCTCTTTTATGACCATCGTTTTCTGCAGACTCTATTATTTATAGTATAAAGGTAATTCTTTTTTCACACACAGGACAAGAAAAATTGGACAAGAAAGAATTTTGTTCAGAAGAAGGGTAAATATTTCCCTATCATCACATTCTTCAACATCAACAATACATATCCCATAATAATATATAATAGGAATTATCATCTAATTCAGCAATATAGTCACCAACGAGGGATTTTCGTTCTCTTCCTCAATCTTTATGTTAAGTCATCGTGCAAAATAACATGCAAATAATAAAAAATCTTGAAAAACTTGGCAGATAAACACAAAATTTGTACTTTTACAAATTGAAACACAGACAAACAAAAAGAAAACACACAATAATATGAAGAAATTTATTTTCATCATTCTGCTTGCAGTTGCAGTCGGCGTCAAGGCAGAACAAACCGAAGTATTAGTTGTAGCCTTGAAAAACAACACCACGGTAGAGTTCATACTCAACGAGAGTCCTAAAATCCAGTTCAGCGCAGACAGTCTGTATATTACCTCCAGCACTTTGAGCGACACTTATGCTTACGCACAGGTAAGGAATATACACTTTGACATGAAAGACATTGTCGGCATCCGTGATGCCCGGGTACCTCAGAATATTATGCGTATTTTATATGACGGTGCAGACCGTTACACAGTGGCAGGCTTGAGTTCCACCGACAAGGTGACTGTATTCAACATCACAGGCCACAAAATCGCTCAAATAAAAGTCTCTGGCGATGCTGCCGATATCTCCCTGCGTGAATATCCCTCAGGGACTTACCTCATCAATATCGCTGGCAAGCATTCTTTTAAAGTATTTAAGCGATAACCCTCCTATAAACGGAAGCGCATATAACTTGTCCCTCGGGGTGTTCTGCTCTGATGGAAAGAGACATACAACCAGCGCCCTTTAATGTCCAAACCTTCCGGTTCTTTTGCCAGCGCATTTAAGTCAAGTGTTCTGACCAGTTCCTTACGTCTGAGGTCATAAACATGTAGTTTTCTGTCCAAGGGATTATAACCTTCGGGCAAATATGCCAAATCATGATGAATACAACTGCCCTGACTGACCAGGAAATGGTCAATAACTATCGTCTCCAGAATATCTTCTTTCTTGAAATGGACCTCACCGTTGGCATCCGAATCAGATAGCTGGGGCAGCCTGAATTTGCGAAGTATCTTCTTACCAGTCTGCAAGCCGTCGATGGGACTGCCGAAGGTATATATAAAACCATTTTCCTTGTCCAGCGTCCAGTCCATGTATTCATAATCATTCTCAGCGTCATCATCATAATAGATGCGCTGAACAATGGTATTGGTACCATCAAGACGGATATCAGTAACCATACACCCTTTACTGCCTTTGCACTCTGATATATACAACAGAGGGAATTCTGAATTCTTATTATACTTTATCAATCCGAAATTGGCATTGTTGCAATGCGACTTGTTGCCTTTAAGGTTGAACGTATTTATCACTTTCTTTTTCTTCAAGTCAATAACATGGCACTGCCCTTTGTTGCGGAACTGAAAAGCATAGTTGCCGTATATGGCAAATCCCTGTGCAGAACTGACCATCTTCACGTCAGGCGCAGCCATCTGGGCTATGTTACCGACATATTGTGCCTCAAGAGAAGGCATGAGGCGCCTTGAAAAGACCGTCAGGACAACCGACATCATCAACAGCAAGAAAAATATCCTCATCCCCATTCAAGTACTATTTAGCTATTCTTCATAAGTGTTTTTACGCTTTGGCAGCAATTTCTCTTCTATCGTCTGGAAAATAATAAACAGCACAGGAACAACAAACAGCAATGCCACCGTACCTATCAGCATTCCACCGATTGTTCCCACTCCCAAAGAACGGTTGCCATTAGCTCCGACACCCAGAGAAAATGCCAGGGGAAGCAGGCCAAATACCATAGTCATACTCGTCATCAATATCGGCCTCATGCGGACCTTGGCGGCATCCAGGGCGGCCTCAACAATGCTCATTCCAGCATGTCTTCGTGCCGACGCATATTCCGTCAGCAAAATAGCCGTTTTGGACAGCAAGCCAATCAGCATAATCAAACCCGTCTGCATGTATATGTTATTCTCCAATCCCCATATTTTGGCAAATATGAAGCTGCCACACAAGCCGAAAGGCAATGCCAAAATAACAGCCAGTGGTATGAATATGCTCTCATAAAGTGCACAGAGGATAAGGTAGATAAACAAAATACATATTGCAAATACCAACGCTGTCATATTGGTAGTAGAGGCCTCCTCTCGTGTCATGCCCCCGAATTCGTAGCCATAGCCATCAGGAAGAACACCTCTGGCAACTTCCTCAACAGCCTTGATGGCCTGCCCTGCACTATAGCCATCAGCAGGCACACCGCCTACTTGTATTGAAGGGAAAAGATTGAAACGCGACAATGTCTCAGAGCCATAAATACGCGTCAGTTTAATATACTGCCCTATCGGCGACATCTCTCCCTTGGATGTTCTGACATAGAAATTGTTCAGGCTCTCCCTATCCAGACGGAACTCTGGAGATGCCTGCACCATAACACGGTATAATTTTGTAAAACGATTCAGGTTTGAGGAATACGACCCGCCGATGTAAACAGACAGAGTCCTGAGAACATCTAAAGGTGAAACTCCATTCCGTTTACACAAGGCTGCGTCCACCTCAACCCGGTATTGCGGATACTTGGTATCGAAATTGGTATATGCACGCGATATTTCCTCGCGTTTATTCAGGGAGTCAATAAACAGTTTAGTATATCTCTCCAGATTATCAATGCTCCCACCTTGTTTATCCTGGAGGTGTATCTCAAGATTATTAGTACGCCCATAGCCAGGAATCATTGCACCAGTATTGACCTGTATCTTGGCATTGGCGATATCATCGGTACGGCGGTATATCTCCGCCATGATAGCATTTACATCCTGTCCCTTGCCTTTGCGTTCTGACCAGTTTTTCAGTTTTATGGTAAAGCTGCCGCTTGATGAAGACTGCTCAAAATTGGTACTCGCTCCGGCAAGCATAGAATACAGGCGTATCTCCGGAATATCAATAATGCGTTTTTTCACCTCCTCTACGATAGTAAACGTCTCCTGCAGACTTGTTCCAGGAGCAGCCTGGACATTAACGAATATAGTACCCATATCCTCTTGTGGCACAAGCCCCGTCTTGGTTGTCTTCATAAACAGCGCCAAACAAACAACAGCTACTATCACCATCATCGCCGTCAGCAACCTGTGGCCAATCAGTTTCTCCACGGCTCTACGGTACTTGCCCGACATCGTGTAGAACGATGCGTTAAATGCCTCATGGAAACGAGAAGAGAAACTCAGCTTCTCTCCTGTCGAGGCATCAGCATGGGGAGTCATTATCAAGGCACACAATGCCGGGCTTAATGTCAGCGCATTGAGGCATGAGATAGCCACGGCAATGGCCATAGTCAGTCCGAACTGCATATAGAACGTACCGGTTACACCTCCGATGAAGCATACAGGTATAAACACAGCCATAAAGACCAGGGAGGTAGTGAATAATGCCGAAGTAATACCCTTCATGGCATCGACTGTTGCCTTGTAGGACGATTTGTAGCCTTCGTCAAATTTTGCCTGGACCGCCTCCACCACCACAATGGCATCATCCACCACCGTACCGATTACCAGCACCAGGGCAAACAGCGTCAGCATATTCAGACTGAAGCCTATGACCGACAAGAATGCAAATGTACCCAGCAGACTCACCGCTATCGCCACGGCAGGGATAAACGTTGAGCGGAAACTCTGAAGGAAGACATACACCACCAGTACCACAAGAAGCAGCGCCTCCAGCAACGTCTCCAGCACACTCAGGATTGAAGCGTCAAGGAAGTCTTTCTTGCTTTCCACGTCCACAATCTCCATACCCTTCGGTAGGGTCTTGCTTATTTCCGCCATCTCCTTGTCTATCTCCTTGATGATCTCATTGGCATTTGAGCCTGAAGTCTGCGATATACGAATGCTCACACCAGGACCGCCATTGGTCTCACCAATGAAATTATAGTCAGCCGCACCCAACTCCACTCTGCCGACATCCTTGATTCTAAGCACATCGCCATTGGGCAGGGACTTGATGACCATATTCTCGTAATCCTTCTCCTCCTCATAACGGCCGCGATATTTCAGCACATATTGGAAGGTATTTCTTGAATCAGCTCCCAGCGTACCTGTGGCTGTCTCTATATTCTGCTCGTCAAGTACCGTATTGATATCCGTCGCACTCACCCCGTATTTTGCCATCTTACCAGGATCAAGCCATATACGCATCGAGTAATCGGCACCCATCACATTGACCTCTCCCACACCCATGATACGGGAGAATCGGGGTTCTATGTTGATTTTGGCGTAATTGCTCAGGAAATTCTTGTCAAAGCTGCTATCCGGGCTGTATAGGGCTATTTCCTTGATATTGCTCGTCTGACGTTTCCTGACTGTAAGTCCTGCCCTCGTCACCTCCGAAGGAAGCCTGCCCTGTACCGTAGCCACACGGTTCTGCACATTGACCATCGCCATGTCGGGGTCAACGCCCTTGCGGAAAAAGACCCCTATGTTACAAGAGCCGGTATTTGATGAGCGGGAAGTCATATACATCATGCCCTCCACGCCATTGATGGCCTCCTCAAGGGGCACTACCACGCTCTTCTGCACCGTCTCGGCATTGGCGCCAGTATAATTGGCATTGACACGCACCGTTGGGGGTGCTATCTCAGGAAACTGCTCCAGAGGAAGTTGTGTCAGGCCAATAACACCCAGAAGAACCAGAAGTACTGAGATGACACCTGCCAGAATGGGGCGGTCTATAAATGTTCTAACCTGCATAGCTTACCTGAACCTATTTCTTGACTTTAATCTCAATGCCGTTCTTCACCAGTCCTGCACCCTCCGCTATGATGACGTCGCCTGGCTGAAGCCCATTCTTAACTACATATTCCGTACCGTTGTTCAGGCGGAAAATATCTATTGATGTTGCTTCTGTGACATTATCAACAACCTTATAGACAAAAACTTTGTTCTGCAACTCATAGGTGGCTGTCTGAGGAATCACGATACAGCTGTCCAGCTTTGTCGGAATCACTACCGTACCGCTTCCTCCATTATGGAGAAGCCTATTTTCGTTAGGAAAAACAGCACGCATCGTCACAGCCCCTGTTCCCACATCAACAATGCCACTGACGGCATTTACGCGTCCCTTGAAGGGATAACTTTTCCCGTTACTGAGTTTCAGCTCAACATCAGGCGACAGGGCCATAAACTGCTCCATGGAGCCATACTGCTCCATAATATCCATTGCCTGTGCCTCAGTTATAGAGAAATAGGCATATATGTCGGCATCGTCCGAGACTGTCACCAAGGGATCGGCAATACTGCTACTCACCAGCGCCCCGGCATGATAGGGAATCATGCCTGCCGTACCGTCAACAGGACTTTTCACAATGGTGTATGACAAGTTGTTGCGGGCATTGACAAGTTGCGCCTTGGCTTGTGCCAGCGATGCCTCGGCTTCCATGTGGGCATTGCGGGCCGTCCTCACCTGATAATCGCCCACAATCTGTCCGGCATTAAGGTCTTCACAGCTTTCAAGGTTCAACTTGGCAGTCGCCAGTTTGGCTTCAGCAATTCTCACATTGGCCTCTGCCTGTTTAAGCGCAGCCTCATAGGGCACCTGGTCTATGACAAACAACGTCTGTCCTTTCCTCACCCTGTCACCCTCGTTGATACATATACGCGTTATCGTGCCGCTTATCTGGGGACGTATCTCGACTATTTGCTTCCCTGTGAACTTGGCAGGATAGTCCGACTTCAGTATCACACTTTCTGTTTTTACTGAAAGAGTCTTATACTCCTTTCTGTCATCTTTCTTTGTCTGCCTGCCACATCCACCCCACAAGACCATAGCAGCGAGCAACAGCACATTAAATCGTCTCATCATAGATAAGTGTGTAAAAAACTGTTTTCCAATCATTTTAAGTTTTAGAGTTACAAAGATAATAAAATCTCGCCTTTCTCCACCCCATCATAACAATTAATTATTTACCTTTGCGGAAAACAACAAACACACATTTTACACCCATGAACAAGTCTTTCACCATTGCCCTGCTCTTTGTATGCGCCTTTGTCACCATGCAGGCCAAAAGCAGAATTGAGACCGTAACCATAAACAGCTCCATTCTCGGCTGCGACAAACTATGCAATGTCTATCTGCCCGACGGATACGACACTTCAGGCCGTAGCTATCCAGTCCTCTATCTGCTCCACGGGCTCCACGGCACCCATGTGTCATGGGGTTCCGATCTTGACATGCGCGTCATTGCCGATGATGCCATTGAGTCAGGCATCCTCCCCATGATAATCGTCATGCCCGATGCCAGCGGCGAGAACAAGAGGCATGCAGGCCGACACACAGGCTACCACAACCAGAAAGGCTGGAACTTTGAGGACTATTTCTTCAGGGAACTCATCCCCCATGTGGAAAGCAAATACCGCATCACAGGCGACAAGGCCCACCGGGCCATTTCAGGTTATTCCATGGGTGGCCACGGCACCATGATGTATGCCACCGACCATCCCGAATTGTTCGCCACAGCCTGCCCCATGAGTGCACGCCTGACCGGTTTTGTCGATGTGGATGCCAACCACGACCAGGCCTACGTCGACGACATGAAAAGCAACGACTTTGTCAAGAATTTCCCCACCTACAGCAAAGAAAAGCTTGAGGCCATGAAGAGCGTCAGGTGGCTGTTTGACTGTGGTGACGACGACCGTCTCCTTGACGGCACCCTCCAGCTTTACATGCTCATGAGGACAGCAGGATTCAACGTTGAGCTGCGCGTGCGCAACGGCGGCCATCACCACCATTACTGGCGTTCCTCACTCCCCCTCGTCATGAACTTCGTCTCTTTGGGACTTGCCGGGCAAGACACCAAATAAGCCACAATTGTGTCATCGTCAAAAAGCCTCACACCGGCCCTAGCCCTCCCTGAACTAGGGAGAGGCTTCTTTTTTTAGTGAAGCGCAGCGTAACGGTGTTTTTGCTTTCATTGATTTCAAAGCATGAAATGGTGCGTATGGGAATGGTAATGGCTGACGGAAGTTTACTTACAGTCAGACAGCATCAGCAGCAGACGCAAATCTTGTAAAGACTGAAATCAATTAAAGTGTTTTTCCTGTTTTTTCCCACGCAGAATTTTGCAGGTGAGCCGAAATATGCCATATACTCACTAAAAATTTACTTTCAGGGCTGGGAATCTATGTTTCCAGTCCTGAAACTTATG
>ONKB01000008.1 GCA_900318305.1 uncultured Prevotellaceae bacterium
AAATCCACTCGTATAGAAATGTACGCACAGGACTCATACAAGTTCCAGAACGATATGGGATTATTTACCTTTATCTATGGCGTAAGGGGAAGTCATTGGGACTGGAATAACGAATGGCTGATCAGCCCGCGTGCTTCATTGGGACTTATTCCTAAGTTCAATGAGAATTTTACCTTCCGTATAGCGACTGGTATTTATTATCAAAGCCCATTCTACAAAGAGTTAAGAGATACAGTGACAACTAACGGCAACACAAGAGTTCTGCTTAATAAAGACATAAAATCCCAGAAATCATTTCAGATAATCCTTGGTGGTGACTATCAGTTCCGCCTGAACAACCGTCCATTCAGATTGTCGGCTGAGATTTATTATAAGAATCTGACTAATCTGGTTCCATACAATGTCGATAATATGCGAGTTGTCTACTATGGCCAGAATATGACAAGTGGCTATACTGCGGGTATAGATTTCAAGTTCTTCGGGGAATTTGTTCCCGGGACGGATTCTTGGATAACACTTGGTGTTATGTCTGCAAGACAAAAGTGGAACGGCAAATATATCTGTATGCCGACTGACCAGCGTTATAATATCAACCTGTTTTTTACCGATTACTTCCCTGGAACAGATCGTTGGAAGTTGGCCTTGAAAGCTGCTCTCGCCGATGGTCTTCCTTTTGGGGCGCCACATCATGGCATACAGGGATCAAGTTTCCGTGCCCCTGCATATAAGCGAGTTGATATAGGCCTGAATTATAGGATATACAAAAATGAGCGGCGAACTCCCAATCCTTATTCTTTGAAAAACGCATGGATAGGTATAGATGCCTTCAATGTGCTGGGAATAAATAATGTGAACTCATATTATTGGATAACCGATAACAGCAATCATCAATTTGCTGTGCCCAATTTCCTTACAGGCCGTATGCTTAACGCTAAACTCACATTTGAATTCTAATTCTTTTTGACCATGAAGACCCTTGTATTCATATTGATTTGTCTATTGATGATACAATGTCATAAGAACAACTGGACTTCATCTGAGAAGAATATTATTGAAACCCAGTCGCCAGTACTGAGAGTATTAACCGTCAATAATGTCGCTGACAGTATTTGCCTCAGGAAAAAATCCATCCCTCTTTCTCCCGATGAGATAAACAGTAATCTCTATAAACAATTAGCAGCAAAAATGATTGCCACCGTCACTTCTCCTGAGCAGGACGGTGTTGGCATAGCTGGTCCTCAGGTTGGCATCAACAGACGTGTTGTTGCTGTACAACGTTTCGACAAGACCGAAAAGCCATTCGTTGTTTATCCCAACATTCGCATTATAGCCAAGCGTGGCGATGTGGAGAGAGGCCCCGAAGGATGTCTCTCAGTTCCTGGCAGACGCGGAGAGGTAATGAGATACAAAGATATTGTTATATCATATACTTCCCCCTTTACTCTCAGGGATACAACTGAGAACATACTTGGTTTTACTGCTGTAATATTCCAGCATGAAATTGACCATCTGGATGGAATCTTGTATACAGATAAATTATCTGAATAAGTAATTCATCTGATGTGTTTTATGTATTTTTGATTAAGCGTTTAATTATATCTATTTGTCTGTATATAGAAGGCGATATTATGCTCCTGGAACCAGGAATTCTAATGGATAGAATATCATTATGAGTATCCTTCTAGAACAAAAGCTATTCTAAAAGCATCAAAGATGTTAATGGTGGTTTTGGTTGTGAAAAGAAGTACTAGACGGCTCCCCTGAGTGAGGGATTTAATTCACTTCTGTGGCTAATTCTTTCTCCAGACTATTGACTTCTAGCTTAAAGTCATTGTCATCGTCCATGCGTTTTTTTACCACCGCACTCGAATGTATCACAGTGGAGTGATCGCGACCAATACATGTGCCTATTTGAGTGGTGGAAAGATCCGTATACTTCTGTAGCAGGTATACAATTATCTGACGAGCAGATACAACATTCTTTTTCCGGCTTAATGATGTTATTTCTATCGGCTTAACAGAATATTTCTTGCATACAGCACTTTGTACTTCCTCTTTGGTCACATTCTTTTTTGACGTACGGATAATCTGAGAGATAACTTGCTCTACCAATGGAAGGTTTATTTCTGTATTGCATGCTATTGAATATGCCATAACCGAATTGATGATGCCTTCAAGGTCGCGGACACTGCCTACTACTTTCTCGGCGATATAATCAATAATCTGCTCGGAGATAGACAATCCCTCGTTTTGTATTTTATAATTGAGTATGTCTCGGCGTAATTGATAGTTAGGCCTTTCCAGCTCGGCAATCATGCCCCACTTAAAGCGCGATAATAACCTGTCCTGTAGACCGTTCAGGGAAACAGGAGGTCTGTCTGATGCCAGAACAATTTGTTTCTGGTTGTTGCGGAGATGATTGAATATATTAAAGAAAGCCTCTTGAGTTCCCTCTTTGCCAGATATTTCCTGAATATCATCAACGATAAGGACATCAATGGAT
Organism: uncultured Prevotellaceae bacterium; assembly: GCA_900318305.1. Lineage (GTDB taxonomy): Bacteria > Bacteroidota > Bacteroidia > Bacteroidales > Bacteroidaceae > UBA6382. Next base: position 2,504 of record ONKB01000008.1, read on the forward strand.
TGATAGAAGTGCATGAAGTCGTTAAAGCGGTTCTTTCTTACAGCATCCACATATTGTATCTGAAACAAATGAGCAGAAATGTATATAACCCTCTTGTTTGGATAAAGCTCTTTTATCTTTATGCCAATGGCATTAATTAAATGGGACTTACCAACACCACTCGCTCCAAAGAGATAGAAGGGATTAAATGTATTCTGGTATTTATTTGCAATAGCTTCAGCCACAGTCACAGGGAGCTTGTTGCTTTCACCGACTACAAAGTTCTCGAAAGTATTCTCAGGATTCAGGTTGGAGTCCAAAGGCTCTGGCTCTTCTTGGACAGAATCAGCTATAGAAGGCTGTTGGTTTTTAATATCAGCGTGAGTACTCTGTGTTGCTGATATGTCCAGAGCAATGTCGTGAGATTGGTCAACTTCAATATGATACCCAAGTCTTACCTGACCATAGAATTTACGAATGGTGATTCTCATCAATTCCAGGTAATGAGATTCAATGTATTCAACCAGAAATCTATTCGGAACACTAAGCCTTAAGACGTTAGATTCATAGGAATAGAAATTGATGTGACGAAACCATGTATTATATGGTTGTTCACCAATATTATTCTTAATGAACATTAAACATTTGCCCCAAATATCTTTAGGAGAATCTTTCATTATTATCACATCACATTTCTAGTACAAAAATACAAATTTTAGCCTCTAAAAAGAAATCTGATTTTCACAACAAAAACAAAATAACATTACGCATTATCTTGTTTATCAGAATGTTCTGAAAATTTAATTCCATATTTCGTTTTTTCTGGCCATAAAATCCCTAATGGTTGATTATAGGCAACTTAATGATTTGTGTTGAGTCAACAATAAACTCCGGGAATACTTAAAAGACTAATACACAAACTATAAAAAAGACGTGTCAATTATTATTGTAAAGATTGATATTTAGAATTACTTTTTAATACGTCTTTCATTCCGACTTTTTACCGAATAAGGAGAAGTGGACATAGCGCTTGGGATGAGCTTTTAGGTCCTGCAACAACGCATCGGTAGACATCAGTGTGGAATTCAGGTTATTATACAACTGGTTATCGTTCAGAAGAAGTCCTAATGAGCCTTTGGGGGAGTTAATCTTCTCGTTTAAAGATGCTGTAAGTTGCTTAGCTTCTAAAATGGTATTATTGACATTTTGGATGGTAGAGATAAAATCCACCTCTTTCAACTGTGAAGTTATGTCACCAGTATTTTTGGTGATAACATTCAGCTGTGCCATTAATACCGGGATATCTTTCTTCATCAGATTGTTTAACTGATCTGTTGTAAGAGTAAGGTTTCGGGTAATAGTGTTTGCATTAGAGATGATGCTGTTTATAGCAGGATCTCCCAAGATATTGTTTAACGAAGTAAGTATGGAATCTATTTTAGGCAGCATCTTCTCGACAGTTGGCATGAGCTCTTTGGCCTTTGACATAATGCCTATTTCTTCACTTCCCTTAAAACTTCCTCCAGGCGCAAGTACCCTTCCCTGCCCCAATTTTATCATCATGGTAGTACCCCCAATCAGTCCTTGCTTGATTTCTGCATAACTATCTTCAGGGATTTGCATTTTTTTGTCGACTTCTATTTTGACAGTAATCTGTCCTGACTTAGTATAGTCATAGTCTATTGAGCGGACAATACCAATAGGGAATCCGTTTACATATACAGGATTTGATTCTTCTAATCCCGTAACATCATTGAACAGTATATTGTAAGTACTATAACTCTTAAAGATATTTATACCTTTTAAATAGCTTAAGCCAAAATAGATGATGACTATAGTACATATTACAGTTATTGCTAACTTGATTTCTTTGATATTCTTCATCTTGTATTTTTTATTTCATCTTGGATATTTTTATCTGTGCCTCTTGGACACTGATTTTGTTCTCGTCTTCCATCGCTATTATAAAACAATCGGGAAATTTCTCTTTCAAGCTTTTCTTGAGTTCGATTATCTCTTTGTATGAGGAAGTCGAGCCATAGGTGTATTTATACAGGTTGTTTTCTTTGTAATATGAAATCATGGAGGGTTCAAGCCCCTTGAACCTGCTATTACCCGATTGTATTAACTGCGAAGAAACTAATATCTGCAGCTTAAAAGCTATGGCTGATGTGTTATTTTTCTGTGCCTGAGGTGTTTCTGGGTTACTCTGTTGTTTTATTGTTTTATTCTCGGGTACTATAGAGTTTGTTTCTACCTTGCTGACTAAGTCAGCCGCTTGGGGTGAATTTGATTTTATTGCATCAGGAACATTGTTGTTGGCTGTCAGGGTGTCAGTGGTTTGATTTTTCTCTTTTTCAGATTCATTTTTGTTGTTCTGGCCGATATTGCTTAGTATTACAGATTTATTTATGGTATATGATTCAAGATAATTAACAAAGCCCAGATATATGCATTTAGCCAACTCGTCTGTTCCTCTGGAAGAGTTTAGATATTGTTCCTCTGACGGTGTTGAGATAAATCCTAGCTCAGTTAAGACGCTCGGCATTGACGTTGCCCTAAGAACAAGAAATCCTGCCTGTTTCACTCCTTTGTCGGGACGTCCCTGTTTTACATATTGATTCTGGATGCATTTTGCCAGCTGAGCACTTTGTTTCATGTATTGGTCCTGCATGAATTCAAAGATGATATAGCTCTCAGATGACTTGGGATTAAAGCCTGCATACCGTTTCTGATAATTATTCTCAAAAAGGATAACGGAATTCTCTCTCTTGGCGACATCAAGATTCTCGTTTGAACGAGCCATACCCAGAGAATAGGTTTCGGTCCCAACTGCCTGTCTGCCTTTAGGTAATGCATTGGTGTGTATAGAAATAAAGAGGTCGGCTTTAGCACTGTTAGCTATCGATGCCCTCTTGTCCAAGTCAACAAAGACATCAGTCTTTCTGGTATAAATAACTTTTACGTTTGGACAATTCTTTTGTATAAGTTCACCTACTTTGAGCGTGACATTCAAATTGATATTTTTCTCTTTTGAGTAAGTGCCAATAGCTCCCGCATCGTGCCCACCATGACCTGCGTCAAGAACGACAATAAAGCCTTTACTGAATATGGGAATACTCAGCAGCACAAAGAATAGGAAGGATTTAATTGTTGATTTGTTGGTTGGCATCATCTTGGTTTTTAAAACGAGGACGTATTTCACGGTATTTCACCGGAGTAGAGGGACCTTTTACAATTTCTGTGAACTTATCTGCTGAATAAGGAACTTTGTCAACAGTCAGTTCAGGCACATTATAGCTCTTAAATAATTTTATGTTGTAATCAGGATTCTCCTGTGGCAACATAAATGCCTTGTGAGCCTGCCCCTCTTTGTCAAAATATGCAATATAACTTCTTGTATACGATCCGTCATCTCTTCTTGAACTGAACACTATCCATCTTCCGTTACTGCTCCAGGTATGATAAGAGTCAACATTATTGCTGTTTGCAGCAGTGAGAGGGTAAACCTCACCAGTGACAAGATTCTTCACATATTGGTCTGACGAAGAATGCCAGATGTGAAACTGACCGAAATCGCCAAGGGTAAACAACAGATACTTCCCATCAGGACTTACCCTGGGTACAGATGCACTCTTGTTGTTTGCTTTTGCGTCATAGACAAGTTCCGGCTCACCGAATGTCATCGTCTTTTCTTCAAACGGAATTCTGTAGATATTATATTTTAATTGTTCTGCATTAACTATAGACTTTGAGTCCATTGTTGAATCTGCGTCGGTATCAAGGAAATTGGTTGTTGCCTCACAATAATAGACCATATCACCTGTAGGCGCCCATGCAGGGAATGTCTCCAACACATTATGCGTCTTTATGACATTACTGATTTCGTGGGTATCAACATTATAGAATATAATATCGGAAGCATGATCCAGAACCTCAACTTTCTGTTTGTCTAATATATGAAAGACCTGACCGGTTTTATTGGAAGAGAAAACCAACCAGTTCTTTGTAGGGTGCCATGACGGATAAACACACGAGCCTAATATGGAGTCACTCTTTGTATTTAGTTTCTCAATATGCCCGTCATTCGCAATGATAGTACCGCCAAGGGCATATCTGGCATGAAATAACATGTTTTTTGCGTGGTAATTCTGATAATTATGGCAATTAATACAGTATGACTTGTCTTTTATAATAGTTTCTCGTAAATTCTCTACAATAGGTGTCTGCTCAAAAGTGGTAAGGTCACGCTGGTACAATCCCATCAGTCTGTACAAGATATAGCTTGGTTCAATCAAACGGTAAGAGAGGTATCTGTCAATTTCCTCCTCAGCAACTTGGATGTTATATTTGGGATATTCATACCATTTGCCGTCTTTCCTCACATACACATAGACATCCAATGATTTGTTTTTATTGGCTTTCAGAAATTTATGCCAGTCATCAATATTGAATTTAATGATACCGGTATCATCACTCCCTGATATCAAATCCTCTTTCCCGCTTGTTATACGGCACACAAACTCCTCACCTTCTTCTTTGACCATGAAGTTAAGTGGCGCTATATTGGACGGAATGACGATGTCTGTATAATCGGGAAATATTCTTAATTTCTTGTCTGTTTTTAGTGCGTCTTGAGGAACGTTATATGACGGTTCACAACTATAGCATAAAACTACAGAAAGAAAAACAAAAACCAGTTGTTTGATGAGTTTAACCATAGCTTTTATCAATTAACTCCAGAACCATTGGAGGACCTGGACACTTTGTTCAATGGATTATCTATATTGGTGTAATCATTGTCAGAAACATTCTGATAGAAATAATAAAAAGAATATTTTCCTGTGTATTTATTTTTCAGGGCAGCTCCCTTTTCTTTAGTAGACTTTCCTTTCATCATACTGGCCTCATTCAGCATCTGCTTTGTTGTAGATACAGCATACTCCGGAATTTGTTGCAGGAAACTATAGTCTTTTGTTCTCATTGCCTGTACGACAATAGCATCTTCAAAAGAAGCAGGAACATTCGGTTCATCAGAAATCATTTGTGCCAGCCTCATAAATCCGTCCATATCTTTCGTGTACAAATTCGTTGCTATACAATTGCTTAACACTTTCCTTGTATGTCCTCTGTTAAGCATCTGGTGATAACCGATAAATGTGGGAGAAGGAAATTGCTCTTCATAAGCATCTTGTATTGGTCGTAGATTGGAAATTGTCGTAAGATAATAATCATTGTTAACTAAGTCCTCATTATACATCATGGGTTTGTATTTGTCAACAAAATCCTGTTCAAACGGCATCTTCCCAATAATCTCAAGATACTTGTCAGCCAATTCTGTTTCCTGATTAAGCAATGAAACCAGAAACATATATTTTAGCTTAAATATTGATTTACCGGCCATGACAACATGTTCCATAGAGTTATGATAGGCAGTATTTATCAAGCCGCAGTGGAAATCTATTTCCGCCTCATATAATGAAATTCCCCAGTCTGGCTCTCCTGTACGATTTATCAAATCACACTTTGGATACTGAAAAAATATGTCAAACAATCTTTCGTTTAACTGATCCGTCATGGACAAAGCTATTGCATAATATGCTGCGACAGTGCGAGACACGCTTGGCGCATTTAATGCTGTCTCTATCATTTCGTGCCACTCCTGATTCTGACACAAATGCATCATTTTGGAAGAGTCCAACGCATCGCGGCGATATGTATTGCACCAGAATGTCAACAGGGAGAATGAAATGACGATGACGATATTGTTGACATAATTAGGGCAAATGTCGTCAGTCTTGATGTCTGAGAAGATCCCACAATATCTCCTCTTGAAAAATACCCGGATAATGATAGAAATAATCAGCAGGAAGAGAAGAAAGATAACTGGTAGATAAAAAAATGTTGCTTGATCATATTGGTAAAATACATTCAAGCCAACAAACACAATACAACATGTCCAGATAAAGCCAGGGAGGACAGTCAACAATCGCCAGTATTTTCGGAAATTAAAAATATGTATAAGGAAATACGTTATGGCGGTCAATATAAAAGAGAAAACCAGACCACCCAGCCAAGGATATTTGAAAAAGAGAAGGAAAAACCGTCCAAGAACCTGCAAAGAACCGTTCTTGACACATGTGACATCTTCCATCAGGGCACTGTCAAACGCAAAATATGTGAATTGTTCACAGATATAGAAGACTTCACCGTAAATGATGGAACAGAATCCCCAAAACAAAATAAAAACTGTTGCGAGGAATGGTATCCGTGGTAATTTAATATGTCTATTCTTCTTATTGTTCTCGGCAGAATTATTAGCAGAATTGCTGTGTTGCTTGCTATGCTGGGAGCTCATGTCTGAAGTATTTTCTATTTTTAAGCAAATTTAGTTATTTTGGCTCAAATATCCATTTCACAAGGACTATTTTTAATGGAATTCATCTTAAATTAGTATTTTTGCTTTTGGATATGCGAATACTACTTTTAGGCGAATACAGCAATGTGCATTGGAATCTGGCCATAGGGCTTCGTGCTCTGGGTCACGAGGTTTGTGTGGCTTCTGACGGCGATAACTGGAAAGGATATCACCGTGACGTTGACCTTAGAAGAGATTCCCTGTCACTCTGGGGGACTATAAAATATTTGTATAAGTTAATCAGAGGGTTCCGGCAGTTCAAAAACTATGATGTTGTTCAACTCATAAACCCAGTTTTCCTTTCACTCAAAGGCGGGAGAATCAAGCCGTTTTACAGATATCTGAGAAAACATAACAAAAAGGTCTTTCTCGGCGCCTTCGGGATGGATTATTACTATATACAGGCATGCTTAGACTGCAGGACATTCAGATACAGTGATTTTAACATGGGGGACTCTGTCCGAGAAACATGGTTCAACGATATTTGGATACGCGACTGGTATAAAGGGTCAAAAGGAAAGCTTAACAGATTCATTGCCTCTGATTGTGACGGCATAATAACCGGATTATATGAGTACCATTGTGCCTACCAGAATATTTTTGCTGACAAAACACGTTATATTCCTTTCCCTATTGTTACGTCAGGAGTCAGCTCACAGATTCGCAAGCCGAAGGATAAAGTACGTTTCTTCATTGGTATCCAGAAACATCGTAGCGAATACAAGGGAACAGATATCATGCTTGAGGCATTGGAGGAGGCTCAGAATATTTGCCCCGACAAGATTGACATCGTGAAAGTAGAGTCTGTGCCATTCTTTGAGTATCAGAAAATGTTATCAGGGAGTGATGTGATTCTTGATCAGCTCTATTCCTATACACCGGCAATGAATGCATTGACGGCTATGGCCCAGGGCTTGGTGGTAATCGGCGGTGGTGAGCCAGAGGCCTACGAATTGCAGGGCGACAATGATTTAAGACCCGTCATCAATGTGCTTCCCGACAAGGAGAGTGTCAAGAAAGCCGTTATTGAATTGGCAAATCACCCTGAAAGCATACCGGAATTGTCACGCAAAAGTATCGAGTATATTCATCGTTACCACGATTGCAAGTTGGTCGCTGAGAAGTATATTCAATTCTATAATTCCAAATAGACCTGACACAAATGCAATTGTCATTCTGTAAAAGGTATATACCATATTCTTTATCTATTCTACGATTAGGCCTCCCTATTGTAATAGCCCAGTTGGGGCTGATTATTCAGTCTATAGCCGATACCGTAATGATTGGTCAATATGGAACCTATGAGTTGTCTGCCGCATCATTTACAAATAACTTGTTTAACCTGACATATTTTTTCTTGTTAGGTTACTCTTACGGCACCACACCTGTAATAGGTTACAATTATGGAAAGAATGATGATGTGGCAGTTGGGAGAACACTTAAAGAAAGCCTTATAGGAAATGTCTCTCTCTCATTAATTATCAGTTTATTATTATATCTGATTTATTTGAATATTTCTTTGTTGCATCAACCCGAAGAATTAATACCATATATAAAAATTTACTTTATACTCCTACTCTATTCCATGCCTCTTATAGGCATGTTTAATTCCCTGAAGCAGTTTTGCGATGCTGTTGGCGACACCAAGACGCCTATGTGGATCATGTTGATAGGCAACATAGTCAACATCATTTGTAATGCCTTGCTCATTTTTGGATTATTAGGCTTTCCTGAATATGGTATAATGGGCGCCGGCATTGCCACTTTACTGTCAAGGATTGTGATGTGTATAGGAATTTGTTTTGTCATTTGTATGAAAAAAACATACAAAGTCTATATTTCCAACCTGAAGTCCAGATTCACTTATAAAGGACTGTGGCACATTACAAAAATCGGATTGCCTATAAGCTGTCAGTTGTCTTTGGAGGCAGCGGCATTTAATGTAAGTGCTATTTTCATGGGCTGGTTGGGAGTTGGAGAATTGGCAGCTCATCAGATAGCCTGTACTATCGGTACAGTATGCTTTACAATATATTACGGTATAGGCGCTGCTGTTGCCATACAAATCAGTCATGCCCGGGCTGTGAACAACTGGTCAGAGATAAAGACCATCTCTGTTGTCGGTTACATCATGACCACTTGTTCGGCAGTATTGATGAGCGGTATCCTATTCATATTTATTACCCCACTGGTTAGTCTGTTTACCCCAGATATGAACGTTGCGAGAATAGTGTTCTCCCTTATGCCGGCATTTTTCGTTTATCAATTTGGAGACAGCCTCCAGATAGTTTACGCCAATTGCCTACGGGCGATAGAGGATGTCAACAAGCTGCTATTGTATTCTCTCATTGCATATGGTCTCATCTCTATTCCGCTGGGGTATATTTTTGCTTTTTGTTTAGAGTGGAAGGCTCCAGGTGTCTGGTGGGCGTTACCATTTGGTTTGACGACAGCAGGAATACTTTTCTGCAGGCGGTTTTACAACCAACTCGCCACACCCAGGCACATCTCCCCCAAAGCATAATAAACCCCATTGGCGGAATTGTTTATGCTTAAATAAGGGTATTTCATTTCATTAATTCTAACGTCCTCTCAACCTCTTAAATTCTATAAAAAGAGCACTCATCTCTTTCTGGAGTGAGATCGATGGTGAGGCTCCCATTTTTGTCCTTTTTGGTACTTTAAAGTACAAAAATGGACAGAATCGGGCTTTTTTAGTGTTTTCAAGCCTTAAAAACGGACGCTCAT
>ONKB01000036.1 GCA_900318305.1 uncultured Prevotellaceae bacterium
GGGTGGAGCACTACATATTGAAAGGCGTTACTGACGCTTTGTTTTTGGACTCTTCGAACTACCACAATCGAAATAGCAACCAAGACAAATGCCAGGGTAACTCCACGGAGTGTGTATATAAGACTCCGTAGTGTGCTGCGAGGCTTGTTTGGCCTCAACGCACACTTTACGGTGTATCTAGTCAGAATTTCCTGAATTGGCTTCATATTTTGAGAATTTGATTTTACTTACCAGTAGCCAGCATAGACAAAAGGCTCATCCAAAAAGTAACTTCCATCTGATTGACAAAGAGTATCAGTTGGTGTGCCTTATGGCTAAATCGCGTACAGTTGAAGACACATTAACACACACGGCGAAACGTTCTACTCTAAGAAATCATTCTTGCTTGTTGTAAATACGGGTACTTCAAGCGATGCACTTCACGAATGCGATTCTTTCGATACAATACGACGGTTTATTCACGACTATTACAATCAAGTTGGATAAAAACTAATCAAATATGACTAGCATATCATTGGATAAGCATAGACCTTTCTTTTATCGCGTGTATTCAAAAAAACTCCTCACGGTTCTCGCGAATGGTGAGGAGAGTAATTTTCACTAACATTATTATTTGGAAAGTTTATACATTCTTCACAGAATGTATTTTTGTAGTTTGCAGAATGCATGCCCTTGCGGGCTTGCTTGTTTCTACACCGCAAATGTAGAAATTTTTATTGAAATATCGTCAGATTTTCTAATTTTTTTTTGCTCACCAGTAAATTCCAGTGTTTGCATACAGATTGTAATGAAGGAAAAAAACGTAAAAACACTTTCATTGATTTCAGTCTTAACAAGATTTACGTCTGCTACTGATGCTGTCTGACTGTAAGTAAACTTCCGTCAGCCATCACCAGCCCCATTCGCACCATTTCATGCTTTGAAATCAATGAAAGCAAAAACACCGTTACGCTTCGCATCACTAAAAAAAAGGAGCCTCACCCCAGCCCTCCCCTCAAGGGAGGGAGCTGTTATATCATTGATATAAAGTTACTTAAAGTTTCCCTCCCTTGAGGGGAGGGTTAGGGAGAGGTTTCCTGCTTCTTTTATTTGTAATGGCGGCGGGCTCTCTTGACTACATAACGACTGCTGATGGTATCCTTCTCGGAGTATTCGCGCACATGACCACACTCGGGACAGGTGACCTTGTAGCGGGTGGTCTTGGTGGAAGACTTCTCGTGCTCTACCTGCTTGTCGCCGTCGCCCCAGGTGGTGGTGATCTCTTCGGTCTTACTACCGGAATAATGGCGGCCTATCTCCTCGACATTACAATCGCGGCAATGGCATTTCACGCAGCGGAAATGGTCTTCGTTCTGGATGGTTGCAGGGAAGAGGGCAAAAAGGGCCATGAGGAAGAATATCCAGGCGAAGAAGCTGTTCAACCCAAAGAGCATTAGGGGAATACAGAGGGCGAGGAATATGATCCAGGCAAAGCCTCCGGCTTCATTGTTGCCGAGCGGGCGCAAGTAGTATGGCAGGACGGCTACGTCCTTTGCCAGCCAGAAAACGACGGGCCAGAACAACAGATTGGTTACCAGCCACATGATAAAGGCGAAGATAATGCCAAACCAGCCTGAGCACCGCAGCCAGGCGGGCAGACTATACTCGTTCCAGAAGGAATATTTGGGATAGAGGGCATAACCGCCATTCACTACCTTGGGCATCATCTTATAGGTGATTCTTATAGCTCGCGAGTGACCCTTGCGCACTTTGCGCGAGAGTTTCTTGAACCATCCGTCGTCGGGCTTTGCCTTGCTGTCGATGATGGAATCGACTGTGGACAGCGGACGCAATACCACAGTCTCGGGCAGATAGACCTGCACTTTCTTGCTGTTGATGTACAGACTGTCAACAAGGGCCTGATCTTCGGCAATGAAAGGCAGATTGGCGCAACCCTTGGTGCCATCGTCCAGACGGATGGAATAGTAGCGGTTGGGGGTGATGGTGCGAGGCGATTCGCTTTCCACATATTGCTGGATACCCATGAGCTTCACATTGGTGCCGGCAGCCACGCTGCGCTCCTTGCCGTGAACATACATTTTGGCGGTCTGCTTCAACCGGATAGTAGGTGCTTGCTCCAAGGCCTGTTCCTCGCTCAGGGGACTATAGGTCAGGAAAATGAGCATCTGGGAGTAAGGCAGGAATGTGGCAAATGCCACAAGGGCCAGAAGGGCTATTTTGACGAGATGGAGTTTCATAGACTTCTAATTCTTAAAATGTATGTTTGCAGTTGGCTTAATGGGTTCCCATGCGGGCTTCTACGACATTAACGACATAATCGCCCAGTTTCTCGCATTCATTGATGAGGTCCATGTAGATTGTGCCGATGGCATAGGTGTACTTGTGGTTATTGACATCAATGATGTTCTGCTGCTTGAGCTGGTTGCGGTAGTTGTTGATTTCGTTTTCTGTGTTCATCGTCCTGTTCAGGTCGAAGGATTCCTTGCGGCCTGAGATGAGTTTGTTCATCAGCGACAGGGACTCGTCGGTGAGTTCCATCATTTGGTGCAGGTGCTGGTACTGGGACTCGGTGAAGTGTTCTTTCTTGTCAAGATATTTCCTGTTGATGGCGCGGGCCATATTGAAGCAGGAGTCGCCGATACTCTCCAACTCGGAAATCTCACGGAGCATGTAACGGATCTTGGCCTTGGTCTCATCGGACAGATGGGCATCGCTTACCTGGTCAAGGTAATTGGCTATCTCAAGCTCCATATTGTCGGAGATGCTCTCGTATTTCTCTATCCTTGAATAGAGCTTGTTGAACTCTGTCTCCTGATTGTCTTTCTTCTTCCCCGTGACTGAGGAGGAGAGGGTGAGCAGCTCGCGCACCATAGTAAACATGCGCTGCATCCTGATAGAGAAATCCTTGATTTCCTTGTGGGCCTCAAGCACGGAAAGCTCGGGGGTCTTCATAATACCTGAGGTGATAAAATGGAGCCTGAAATCTTCCTCGTCGTCCACTTTCTTGGGTTTTATTACCCAGCACACAAAACGCTCTATGAGTGGAAGGAACCATATCTGGATGAGGATATTGCTGACGTTGAAGGCAGAGTGGAACGTGGCGAGAACCACAGATGCCATTATGGTGAAACCGGGGGTGCTGGGGGTCATCGTGGGGTCGAAATGGGCCAGGTCGCAAACCATGGCGAAGAAGGGCTTCAGAAGCAATAATACCCAGACAACACCCGAAACGTTGATACTCATGTGGGCAAGTGCGGCCCGGCGTGCCTGTACGTTGGCACTCAACGCAACGATATTGGCTGTTATGGTGGTACCGATGTTTTCGCCAAGGACGAGCATGACGCCCTGGTCAATATGGAGGACTCCAGTAGAACACAGCATCATCGTGATGGCCATCATGGCTGCTGACGACTGGACACTCAACGTGAGGACGGTACCGATGAGGAGGAAGAAGAGGGAATTGAGGAATGTGGGCTCGTTGAAATGTACAAAGAAGGCGCTGATGGCCTCGTTGGTCTCGGGGTTGTCTACCAGCGAGAAACCTGTTTCCTTCAATGTGCTGAGTCCCAGGAAGAGGAAGGCGATACCGAAGAGGAAGTCTCCGATGATGCGCCGTTTCTTCATGTATATCAAGACGATGCCAATGAAAAATGCGGGATAGACAAAGTTGGTGATATTCAAGCCCATACCCAGAGACATAATCCAGGCGGTGATGGTGGTACCAATGTTGGCTCCCATAATAACAGAGATGGCCTGGGCAAGGGTGAGCAATCCGGCACTTACAAAGGATACCGTCATCAACGTGGTTGCTGTTGACGACTGGACTGCGGCAGTTACAAACATACCTGTCAATGCTCCGGCAAAGCGGTTGGTGGTCATTGCTCCCAAGACATGGCGCAGCTGGGGACCTGCAATCTTCTGAAGAGCCTCACTCATGGACTTCATACCGAACATGAGTAACGCAAGCGAACCTAAAAGCTTGAATACTATAAAAATAGTCATAGAATGATAAAAATGTTAATTAAAAACTATATACAAAAATAATAATAATATGTCTCAAAACCCATGATTAGCATTAAAAATCAATCAGCCCTAATTCGCTGATAAATATCATCAAGATACATATCGGGGCAAAATACCTTATTATAAACATAAACAGGGGATATAGCGGCTGAGTGATGGTCCTGTTGTTGGTGACCTCGTTATAGACGACATCACCCTTGACACTCCATCCTAAATAGATGCAGATGAGCAGTCCGCCAATGGGCATGAATATCTTGGCGATGATAAAGTCGAACAGGTCGAAGAATCCGAGATGAAACACAGTATAGTCCTTCCATATACCGAAGGAAAACGAACACGCTATAGCGAGTGTCATGCATATTGCTGTCATGATGAGGGCGGATTTGGCACGACTCATGTTTTTCTCCTTGTGGAAATATGACGAGGACATCTCCAGCATTGAAATGGAGGAGGTGAGGGCTGCCATGACCAGGAGCAGATAGAATAGCAATGAGAAGATATAGGCCAATACCGGCATGCCGGCGAAAACGCGTTGAAATACGTTGGGTAGCGTGATAAATACGAGTGAAGGGCCTGCATCGGGGGAAAGTCCGGGAACGGAATAGACGGCAGGGAAGATAATCAGTCCTGACATGACGGCTACAACGGTGTCGATGACAGCAACGTTTAATCCGTCCTTGAAGAGGTCCACGTCCTTGCGGAAATAACAGGCATAAGTGCAGAGGCAACAGATGCCGACACTTAGTGTGAAGAAGGACTGACCCATGGCGGACAGAATGGTATGTTGGGTGACTTTTGAGAAGTCGGGCTTCAACAGGAAGGTCAGGCCTATCGAGGCGTCTGGCAGGGTAAGGGAGCAGACTACCAATATCGCCAGGAATATAAACAAAGCGGGCATCATGATTTTGGCTCCACTCTCTATGCCTTTCTGTATGCCAAGGGCAACTATGCCGAAGGTCATCGCCAGGATGAGGAATATCCAGGTCAGCGGCCTCAAGGGATCGGAGATGAACTGTGAGAAGTCGTTGGAGAATTCCTCCTGTGTTTTCCCGGCAAAATCGTTGACGCCAGCCCGGAAGGCATATTCAAGAGTCCAGCCGGCAACCACGGCATAATAACTCAGGACAAGGATGCCTGCAACAACGGGCAGATAACCCATGAAGGCCCAGTTGCCTTTACTGCCGTTCATTTTCCTGAATGCATACAACACATCACGCTGGCCATGTCGTCCTATGGTCAACTCGGCAATCATGATTGGCGTGGCGAGCAGGAGCATAAAACCTATATATATTAACAGAAATGCTGCTCCGCCGTTAGCCCCCGTCTCCGTGGGGAACCGCCATACATTTCCCAGTCCGACAGCTGAACCTGCCGTGGCTAAGATGGCGCCGATTTTTCCGGCAAAGTTATTATTGTCTGTTCGCTTGCTCATATATACTATATTTCGGATTTGTCGGGCCTGATGTGGATTTTATTGATTTAACTCTCAACACTCTCTACCTGCTCACCAGAGGTGTCACACGATGTTGGCTGATGCACAAGAAGGCGTCTGATTTCGGTGTTGTCCATGCGAGGTATGTCTTTGATGCTTGTATTTCGGCAGACGGCCTGGATGAACCGGAGAAACAAACCATGACTTACAGCCAAGACAACCTGGTTGTTGTATAGAGATGTGATTTTCTCCAACCAGAGACGCGCTCTCTCATAGAGTTCATCAACGCTTTCAACATCTTTGTCCTCAGGATCTATCACTACGCCATAAGACCTGCCGGTGTATTTGCCGAAATCGCGCTCTCTTAACAGTGGCTCTAATATGAGGTTGAGATGAAGGGTTTCGTTGATGATATGGCTTGTATCGACGGCACGTTTCAAATCGCTGGTCAGGAATACGTCAATATGCTCGTTGCGGAGTTCCTGGCTCACGCGTTTGGCCTGCAGTCTGCCTTCCTCGGTAAGATGCCCGGGATGTTGCCCTTGCAGGATATGTGCCAGGTTTTCCTCTGTCTGCCCGTGGCGTACTAACAACAGCGTTACAGACATGAACTTGTCAAATTACCTGTTGTCGTAGATGGAGTTCAGGACATAAGCGAGGCGTATTCCGCCACGGATGAACTGCTGCTCAATAACGGGAGTCCATTTGGCAACGTAGGGGTGCGAAAGCTTCTTGTCGGACGGACTGTCTTCGTATATTTCCTCTGCAATTGCATGGGTTTCGGCAGCCCAGCTATGAATGTCGCCTTTCTCTATCTCCTTGATCTGCTCAATGGTCAGACGGTCAATTTCCTCACGCCACTCTGTATGGGTCCAATTGTGGGCTCTCTCCACAATAATGCCATCCCATAACTCGTGCAGGTTGCATTCGCGGTTAAAGAATGTGACAAAATGCTGATTGCCTCCACGATCGGACTTGCGACCCATGTGCATCGGCTGGTGAAGATCACCCATGAGATGGATAACCATTTTTAATGTAAGCTGCTCATCGTCCTTGGTCAGGCCGCTGTGGAGAAGCTTGTCCAAAAGGTCTTTGAGGGCGGTTTCAACATCGCCGGTTTCAGATACCGGAGCATTGTCAATGGTCTGGCCCTTGTCGATGTTCTTATAGTGCCAGGTCTTGCTGTAGGCATACTGTGGGGTATGGCTGGCGTTGTCGAGCCAATTGGACCAGTAAACCAGACTCTTGCCATCCAATAAAGCTGTTAGAATGGATTTCGTCTTGGTTGTCAAATGGTTCTCGGCAATAGAACAAGTGGTGTCGTGTCCCTTCTGACTCCATCCGAAACATTGGACGGAAAGGAGAAGAGCTGTAAGAGTGGTGATAAAGTGTTTCATTTGTTATTTGGATTATTTATCTGCAAATATAAAAATAATATGATATTAAACAAAGTATTTTTCATTCTTAAATTACTATCTTTGTAAAAATTAAAACCAGTCACTTTGGCGGCTGCTTCGCCTGCAAACAGATACCAATAAATAATCTTTTGAAAATGAACACAAAACCACGGTATGATATTCTTGACGGCTTGCGAGGAGTTGCTGCATGTATGGTCTTGCTTTACCACTTGTTTGAAGCCATTGCGTTTTCTGCCGGGGCGACAGAGCAGGATATGTTTAACGGTTTTCTGGGCGTTGATTTCTTCTTCATCCTTTCGGGATTTGTCATGGGGTATGCCTATGACGACAGATGGAACCAGATGTCGATTGGGCATTTTATAAAGCGCCGCCTGATACGCCTTCATCCAATGGTAGTCATGGGAGTCGTTATCGGCGTTATTGCCTTTATGATTCAAGGTAGCGAGAAATGGGACGGAACCCATGTGACGTTGTCATTGTTGATGCTAAGTACGCTGCTGGCGTTGTTTATGATTCCATCTCCAAACAGACTTGATGTGCGTGGCAACACGGAATCGTTTCCCTTGAATGGTCCTCACTGGTCATTATTCTTTGAGTATATAGGGAGTTTGCTGTATGCGGTTATGCTTCGCCGGATGCCGACAAAGTTCCTGAAGATTTGGGTACTGGTGTGTGCCCTGAGTCTGCTTTTGATGGGGCTATACGGTCCTGACGGCAGTATTGCCTATGGATGGTCCTCCCAGCCTGTCAATATGTTTGGCGGTTTGCTGAGGTTGCTGTTTGCATATCCCGCCGGACTTCTTCTGGCCCGGATTTACCGTGAAAAGCATCCCTCTGTAATCAGTCTGCCGATGTTTTGCATCGGTGGCCTGACCTTGATTGCGCTGATGTGTGTTCCCAGTTTCGGAAATTTGACTGCCAATGTGATGTATCAAATGTTCTGTGTCGTCATCGCATTTCCTCTTGTTGTCTGGTTCTCCGCCCGGGGTGCTGTAAAAGGGATAGGGCAGCGATGTGTTTCGTTTTTCGGCAGATTGTCATATCCATTATATGCTGTCCACTATCCGTTTATTTATTTGTACATAAACTGGATAAACAAGGATATTCATCCTTTTGGCTCACATCCCCTGGCTACTCCCGTAGCCGTTGCGGGAATGTCAATAGTTACAGCGGTAATATGTATGATGCTGTATGATGAGCCTGTGCGTAAATGTTTGAAAAATAAATTTTTGAAATAATAAACTAAATTATCGCTTTATATGAACAGAAGAGAATTTTTAGGTGGTCTTGCATTTCTTGGATGTCAGGGTTTGGCGTTAAATGCCGGCGCGGCTCTTTCGTCCCGGGGTATGATGTTGGCGCAAGATTCGCCTGCTGCTTCAGCAGCCAAGAAAGGTAAATTTGACGACGATACCGTTGTTTTTATATCAGATTTGCATATCAAACCGGGTGGCTGGCAACCTGAGCATCTTGTACAGACCATAAACGACATCCTCAAGATGAATCCCCTGCCTCGCAACATTATTGCCCTGGGTGATTTGGCATATCTGACGGGTAAGCCTGAAGAATATGCCCTTTTGAGAGAAATCATCAAACCGATAGAGCGGGCAGGGATAACCCTGACGTTAGGAATGGGCAATCATGACCGTAGGGAGAATTTTGCTTCAGCCTTTCCAGAGTATGCTGCGAAATCCCAGCTCAAGGGCTATATGACCTATGTTGTAGATACACCACGTGCAGCATTTGTCATCATGGATTCTCTGCAGGAAGGCGAGGATCATGACAAATGGATTACCGCCGGAAAAATTGAAGACGATCAGCGCCAATGGCTGACAGAAAAATTGAAGGAGTTCACCAAACCCCTGTTTGTATGTTCTCACCACCCAATTAATGAGACGGCTGTCAAAGATATCCTGGTTAATACCACCACATGCGGATATATTCATGGCCACGACCATGTGTGGCGTCCAGGATGGGCAAAACGCAATTACAGTTCAACCAGGATAGTTCCCACATTGTGCATCCCATCTACAGGATTCTGGGGAGATATCGGCTATATTGTTCTGTCGCTGAAAGAGAAATATGCTGTTGCTGAGTTGAAGCAATATGATTTTTATTTCCCCAAACCCATAGAAAATATTGCCGACAGACCTCTGGAATGGCAGTTCATGGTAGAAGACCATCAAAACCAAAAATATCATTTTGCATACAAATATCCGGAAAAATGAAAACTACATTAGTATTGATTATCGCCGCCCTGACTCTATTGACGGCACCAGCATCAGCAGTTGCATCTAAAATGCGCGTTATGTCATTTAACATTCGCCAGGACAATCCCAAAGACGGTCCGTTGAATTTCTGGAAAGACCGCAGGGCTCCTCTGTGTAAATATGTTATCAAGAAGAAACCCGATATTATCGGCATGCAAGAGGTCTTCAAGAACCAACTGGACGATGTTATGGGCTCTTTGAAAGGATACGCCTATGTCGGAGCCGGACGTGAGGACGGAAAAGAAAAGGGTGAGTACAATCCTGTAATTTATCGTACTGACAAATACAAACTGATAAAGCATGGCATCTTCTGGTTGTCGGAAACGCCCGATGTGCCGTCGGTTAGCTGGAATGCCAAATATCCCCGTATTGCCACTTGGGTTATACTTGAGGAAATCAAGACCGGCAGACGCTTCTTCTACTGCAACTCTCACTTTGACCACAAGAGCGATTTTGCCAAGAACGAATCGGCAAAATTTATTAAAAAACAATTCAAGAAACTATGTGAGGGACTTCCTATTGTGTTTACGGCAGATTGCAACACCTACGAGCCTAAAG
The DNA here is from genome assembly GCA_900318305.1 of uncultured Prevotellaceae bacterium. GTDB lineage: Bacteria > Bacteroidota > Bacteroidia > Bacteroidales > Bacteroidaceae > UBA6382. Next base: position 9,702 of record ONKB01000036.1, read on the forward strand.
ATGTGTATTATACGATGTGCTCCTATGATTATCCGTTTACCGATACATGGAAAGCTGCTTTGAAGAAGAAAGGCGGACCGTCAACATCCCACGAATACGGAAAGAATAAGAATATACTGGAACACAAGATTGACTTTATCTTTGTTTCGGATGAATTCAAGACGAAGCGGTCTGTTATAGATGACTCCTCCTTGGGTGGCGGACGATTCCTGTCGGACCATCATCCCATCTGGGCAGATGTAGTATATTGATTTTGAAAACAGGCTTGGTTAATATTCTTCAACCAAGCCTGTTTTTTGGCTCACCTGCAAAATTCTGCGTGGGGAAAAAAACGGAAAAACACTTTCTTTGATTTCAATCTTAACAAGATTTGCGTCTGCTGCTGATGCTGTCTGACTGTAAGTAAACTTCCGTCAGCCATAATCAGCTCCATACGCACCATTTCATGCTTTGAAATCAATGAAAGCAAAAACACCGGCTTTTCAAGCCTAAAAAAAGCTGCTCCGCTAAGCTAGGGGTTTCTGTCCCCCGATAACGAGAGAGCCGGAGAGGGTGTAAAGACCATTGACTGTCATGAAATGACTGAGGAGTGTGTCCCCGCAAGCAAAATGGCTCTCGTTAAGGTTAACGTTAATGTTAACGTTCCATTAAGAGTGAGGTTTTTTTATCGTTATTACCGGAAATCCATTTTTTCCTGCAGCCTGCCGTGAATCTTAAAATCATTTTTGCCGAGTTCGGCAGGAGAATGATATATTACCCAAACATCGCCGTCACCTTCCCAGTATGTAATGCCGTCTTCCTCACCTAATTTTGTCAAAGAGCCATTATGGTAAACCTCCACAGACCCTATCTTGGCGTGGTGACTGGGTTTGTATCCGCTAAATACCAGTTTGCCTATTCTGGTCTCTTTCTCCGTTTCGTATTCACCTTCCTTTAAGTCGCGTTTCATTACCTGGGAATGAGGCAGAACAGTATCTTTCTTTGCTACAATAGGAGAGGACTCTTTATCTTTATCTTCATTTGCAGGTTCCTGGATTTCCCAGACTTGGTCCAGGGAATCAATATCAGTTTCGTTATTTGACTTGTTGTTCCTGCATGATGAAACAAAGCTGATAACCAACAGAGTCAATATGGCGGGAAGTAAGTGTTTCATTAGATTTGAATAGGTTTAGTTAAAGAAATTCCAGGACAATCCTAATTTCAACATACCAGGATTAGCTGGATAATGGGGTGCACGGAATGATTTGGAACCGTCGTTGCTATAGTTTACATGACTATACATCACATAGAACCGTGTGTGTTTGAGATGGAAATTGGCATATACGTCAAAAATGGGGTAGTTGCCTACTTTGACCTTATCAATTAACGGCTGATTGCTGAACATACCTAAAGCCGGATCATAGGTCGGAGCGTAATAGGATGTGAAGTATCGCATGTCGCCTCCAAATTCCACTCTGAGCACTTTTGCTATTCTGAACAACAGGTACAGATTGGTATATAAAGATATGTCGGGAAGAGGCAAAGCGTCAATGTCACTTACCTTCTGATACACCACCTCATTTTCCCAATTCAATATACCTAAGCGGAAATCCTGGTTTAATGAAGCCGTAAATAGCAGAATATTACCTGCTGACTGGCAGACATTTGTGGAAATGGTGTTATAAATATTGGTATTGATGGTTCTGGCTGTATAATTGGATGCAAAATAGGTGAATTTCTTTATATTCTGGAAATCTACAGAAAGCCGGCTCTTGGTTTTGTTGCTGGTGAGGACGGCGCCGACACGAGTCGTAAACTGGTTGTCTAAATTGTCGTTATCCCACATCAGGAACCGGGAATGATAATGGCGGTAGAAGAAAGTGGGACGTTGGTTGACAACGCTACCATACACTTTTAACCCTACAGTATCACCCAATAATGGCAGATGTAAGCTTCCGGAACCCTTTAACTCAAATTCTCCCCACGATTTGCCATCCGACGAGGTCTGACCAAGCAGTTTGTAATTGAAGTATTGGCCCTGACGACGTAGCAACATAGCTCCAAGAGAAACCCTGTTTTCGTTATAGGAGTTATATGTTAGTGGGCTCAGAGGCATAGCATAATGATTAAAATCGTGTTGTACAAACAGGCGTAATCCTGATACAGCCCATTTGTTAAACCCTTCACGCAATTCTATTGCAAACATGTTGCTGACCTGTACGTTGCGTATCTTATCATTTGTGGAGTCTCCAGCCAGGTAATAGTCGTTAGTGAAGAATTTGGAAAGATTCTGGTTTGACTTAAAGAGGCGCTCATTACTTAATACCTGTAAAGAGTGAATAAAACTGGTTACAGGCACAAAGTATCTCTCCACCTCAGGAAGACTCTCTTTCTCAGTTTTTGTATCCTCGTCAACCCTTAATATCCTTTTTGATGTTTCTGGAGCGGAAATGCTGTCGGCGTTGATGCTGTCAGCTACAGGGAGGACGGCTGCTGTGGTCTTGTTGGTGGCAGTTGAATCAGAAATGCTGTCTGTCTTTAAGCGAAGCGCTAACTCTTTCTTCCTGATGAGCTTTAGCTTGACGCTATCCTGAAAAGATAATTTCGGGTTACCCTTGATGCGATAAAAACCTAAACTGTAACTGTGGGTGATTTCCCCGCCATTGACATACATTTTGTTCCATACCCTGTCCAAGTTGGTAGGAATATCGGGAGTACTGAAACTGGACGGGAATTTCTCAGGATGGGTAATATATGCATCATCTATAATGCCACCATTCTCAGCAATCTTCAAGTAATTGGAGAACAACCGGACATGAGCCTGATATCTTTCCTTAATAACAGAGCCATAAAGAGTTGCGCCAAATTGTGACGTATTCTGATGGGCATAATAACCTCTTCCATACAGATAATTCAGATGGAATCCGATACCTGAGGTCTTATCGATGTTGATAGCATATTTGGCGTGAATATGGTCCTCTCCATTATCAGTACTTGTTGTCTCGTGATAAGTGATATTTGTGATAGGGGACAACGTATTGGTAAAGTGGAATGATTCAAATGGTTTTAAGAAGAAATCGTAGGGCTGAGAGAAAATGAAATAATCAAATCCGCTACGGTCTGTAAATATCCGTGACTGACGGGGTGATCCCATGTTCCCCAATGAATTATATCTTCCCGTAATACCTTCAGTATAGTTTTCTTTATGAAACTGATGAGAAAAGGTGTCAATAGTACAGGAGTCTATCTCGTTGAAACGTGATACGGTCCATGTTCGTATTCCTACAGGGGCTTCTTTTTTGTTCTTGTTATCCTTGTTGTTAGCGCCGCTTTTGGTTCTTGAGGTATTGCCAAATTCCTGGTTGCTATTCGTAATAACACGCTGTGCTTCCGCAGTTGATGCGAAAACAAACATCAGTATTGACAATATACGAATAATACTACTCATCTCTATGCTTGCAAAGTTAGCAATTATTGCTGAAATCTTATAGAGGATGGCTTATTAATTATTGTTGCAGATGCATGGATTTTCCTACAAATATGTTAAATTTGTAAGATAAAAGTGCAACCCTTATTTGAAATATAGATGGAATGTAATACTGTTGTCAGACAATGCATAATTATTGTTGGTTTATCTTTGCTTAGTTGTTTAAATGCCAAGAATCTTTATGATTTAAGAACAAATTACGAAGTTACTCCGATGTCTGTAGAACAGACACCTGTCTTTAGTTGGAAGATGGAAGCAGATGGTCAATACAAGGCATCGCAATCGGCATACAGAATACTAGTTTCAACAACTGACCCTGAATCGGGCAATCAACGGAATGTCTATGATTCCGGTAAACAGAAAGGTTCTTCAAGCATTTGCCAATACTATAAAGGCGAGGCTTTAAGACCTTGTACACGATATTATTGGAAGGTTCAGGTGTGGGATGAGAAAGGAAAAATGATTGAGTCGCAATCAACATGGTTTGAAACTTCTCTGATGAATGAAGGATGGAGTGGTGCGAAATGGATAGGCTCGCCTGTTGAAGGACTCTCAAAATACTCCAGCAACCTGATATTCGATTTCGATTTGAAAGTACCCGAAGGAAGTCATTTCGCCTCATTTATCTGGGGGGCATGGGACGAGCAGAATTTCTGGGAGATACGTTATAGCCTGACTGATATAAAGACCGTTACATTTGATAAAAAGAAACGGGCAGTAACTAAAATGATACAACGTCCGGAGATAATCTTTTGCCATTGTGTTGATGGCAAAATGAAGGAGAATGCCCGTGTTGACTTGTCATCAGTTATCAAAGAAGGAACATACCACGATGCACATCATATAGAGATGACAAACCGGCCGGAAGAGTTTACACGTTATGAGATTACGCTGAAAATTGACGGCAAACCAATCAAGGCATCAGATAAAGAACCATATTTTATCCTTAGCGATGACAGCAAATGGCGACAGATGCACCGGATGCTCTCTATTGGATATGAGCAGAAAATAAATGAGAAATCGGAAATCAGTAATATTCGGATTAGCGATTACAAGCACCATACATTATATTATTGTGATTCAACCAACCATGTTGCCGACGGAAGTGGCAAACCTTCCTTATGGACACCAAAGGAAGATATTGCTGCTCCTATGCTCAGAAAAACATTCAATATCACCAAATCGGTAAAACAAGCCCGACTATATGTTACTGCCAGAGGAATATATGAGATGTCAATGAATGGAACAGACATCGCAAAAGACTTCTTTAATCCTGGCTGGACAGATTACAACAAAAGGCTTATGTATAATACCTATGATGTGACTTCCATGTTACATCAAGGGAAAAATGTAATAGGTGCTGTCCTCGGTGAAGGCTGGTGGAAAGGCATTAGATATTATAACCCCAAATGGTATGATTGCTATGGCGCAAGTTTATCATTACTTGGCAAACTTGTCATAGAGTATAATGATGCTACGAGAGACATTATTGTAACAGATATAGATTGGATGTGCTGTAATGATGGTCCTGTTATGACCAATGGCTTCTTTGAAGGAGAGGATTATGATGCCCGTCGGGAAATTCCCGGTTGGAACACTCCAGATTATAATGCAACGGCATGGAAAGAATGCAAGATATATGAGCCGCTTCCATCCACAGTACAATTATCTCCATACATCGGACAGCCTGTACGCACAGACACTATATGTGTCGCACAGAGCGTTTCAGAGCCAATTCCCCATACATTTGTTTATGATATGGGGCAGAATGTTGTTGGCATTCCTCATATATTTGTCAAGGGTAAACGTGGCCAAATGATAACCATGAGATATGCAGAGATGAAATATCCTGATATTATTCCGACAGAGCCTGTTGCACCATACACTATTGAAGATTATCAAAAATACAAAGGGCAGATTTATACAGAGAATTACCGTTCGGCAATGTCAACCGATCATTATATAATGAAAGGCTGTGATACTGGCGAAATATTTGAGCCGCACTTTACATGTCATGGCTTCCGGTATATAGAGATAACCGGTATAGATGAGCCCCTGCCACTGGACGATGTTAAGGTCATGGTATTGAATTCACTTCAAGATGGCCAGAATTGTAAATATGAGACGTCAAATCATCTGATAAACCAACTGTTCAGTAATATCCAATGGGGAGAGAGAGGAAATTTTGTTTCTATACCTACTGATTGTCCACAGCGTGATGAACGTGCCGGATGGAGTGGGGATGCGCAGATTTTCTGCAGAACGGCAACATACAACCGCAACGTGAATCCTTTCTATCACCGATGGATGACTACAGTCAGGGATGAACAGACGAATGAAGGCGGATTTAAGGATGTGAATCCTACCAGCAGTATATTCGGCTCTGCATTTGGTTGGGCTGATGTTGGTATCATATTACCTTGGCAGGTTTTCCAGCAATATGGTGACACAACCATGCTCCAAGAGAACTATGAGGCCATGAAGAAATATATTGCATATAATGAGAAACGCTCAGAGAATTATTTGCAAAAATTTGGCGGATATGGTGATTGGGTTGCCGTAGTTCCCACACAAAGTGATTTGACCAATACTTGTTTCTATGCATGGGATGTCTGGATAATGCAGCAGATTGCAAAGATTTTAGGACAGGAGGAAGATGAAAGGCATTATGCTGATTTGTATTCTATGATAAAAAGGACTTTCAACGAGAAATATGTTGACAAAGAGGGTTATATGATATCTCCCGTAGGGAGTCCTGTCTCTTTGACGGAATACGGTGGTGCATCCAAGGAAAGGATAACCGAGCCAAGACGTATTACAACACAGACAGCCTATGCCGTTCCTTTAATGATGAACATGATTGACGAAGCTGTTGCTCCAATGTGTGCGAAACATCTGGCAGAACTGGTCAGGGATAACGGATACAAACTTAATACTGGTTTTATAGGTACTCCTTATCTGTGCTTAGTGCTGTCGTTATATGGATATGATGATGTAGCTTATCGCCTTATTGAACAGACAGAATATCCTTCGTGGCTCTATCCTGTTTTGCAGGGGGCTACGACAATGTGGGAAAGATGGAACTCCTATACCATCAAAAACGGATTCGGACCTGTCTCAATGAATTCCTTTAACCATTATGCCTATGGGGCAGTTCAGGACTGGCTGATAGCCTATTCGGCTGGCATCCAGAGGGACGAAGGGCAACCAGGCTACAAGCACATTTTATTGCAACCCAGGGTGGGTGGACATCTCACACATATTAATGCCTGCTTCAAATCTGTCTATGGTGATATCCTCAGCGCATGGAAGAGTGATAATAATGATTCTGCAAAGGATGCTTCGAATTATAATTACACATATATGGCTACTATTCCTGCAAACACCACGGCTAATCTGACAATACCAGGCAGAAATCTGAAGATTAAAGTAATTGAAGGTAAAAAAGGCATAGCAGGTAAAACTGTAAATGCAGATAATAGTGTTTTCCTGCTTCATTCCGGAACATACAAATTCTATATAGATAAAGAATAATCAATTATGAGAAATACAATATTCATTTTCTTGTGTCTACTTGGTTGGATAGGCTCACAAGCACAGAGCAATCATCTTGTTGAAACATTCGGGAATGTCTACAGGCAATATATCTTTGAGACTATTAAGGATTTTCCTGCGCCAAAAGGCTATCGTCCCATTTACATCTCACACATAGGACGGCATGGATCACGATACCCGGTATCAAAAGGATATGTCAGAAATGGTATGGATATTCTCCTGCTGGGTGATAGCCTGGGAATACTAACTGCTGACGGGAAAGCATTATTGCGTGCATATATCAAAATGGATTCTATATGCAGCGGACAGTATGGCATGCTTTGTGAACGCGGAATACAAGAACACAAGAAAATAGCAGAACGGATGTATAACCGTTTTTCGCCGCTCTTTAGTCAGTCTGGTCGCAAGAGAGTGAACGTAAGTTCCACAGATTTGCCTCGGGCCATCGTCTCTGGTGCAAATTTCTGTACTGCTTTGGCATCGCTCTGCCCTGGTGCAGATTTCCATTTTGTTGCAGGTCCGATGTATTACAATCTGCTTTGCAATGATACCGATTCTCGCATTTCGGCTAACAACAAAGCTGGTGCACTTGAGAGTGACCGATATATGGATGAGCATTTTCCTTATGACACTTTCTATGGGAGATTGTTCAGCAATCCTCAGGAAATGTATGCCCGGCTGAAAACCAAACGCCTGCTGGCTGAGAGCACATTTTCCAATGGTACTGTTGCCGCTTATCTGGGTTTGCCTGACATCTTGGATCGAATGTCACCCAAGGAGTATCAGGAGGCGTCGATAGCCTATACGAATAAAATGTATTTCAACCATTGCAACGGTCGTTTGGCGGGGAGCTGGCGTGTCCATTTCATGGACAGCCTCCTGGCTGATGTGGTCTCAAAAGCGGATGAGGCCATAACAACAAACAGCAACATGTTGGCTGATTTGCGATTCAGCCACGATACTGGCATGATGCCCTTTTTCTCATTAATCGGTATTGAAGGGTATGATAAGGCATTGGATTTCGATGATTCATATAAATTCTGGGATTCATCAGCCCTAATGTGTATGGCAACTAACCTGCAGATGATTTTTTACGCTAACAAGCAGAATGATATTCTTGTAAAATTGCTCTTGAACGAAAAGGAAACGACTATACCATTATTAAAACACACCATTCCTCATTATTATAAATGGAGTGAATTAAAGAAATATTTCCTCAGCAGAATAGCACAATGATGTTATTCATTGTCTATTCAAAATGATAGTGGCGTCCCGCTTAAACTATCAAGGCGATAATGCCGCTGATTCCCATGTAGGTATAACTGATTTTCTTCAACAATGATATGGATATTTTGTTGAAGAAGAAAGCACCTATCCAACTTCCAATATAGATAGCTACCAGGGCAATGAGCCAGGCTTGTCCAACGGCCATGGTAACAAATCCCTTCTCTGCGCGGAATATGGTCATGAAAATATTCCCAACAAGGAAATAGGCCTGAGCCAATACCAAATACTGTTCTTTTGAGTTGGCAGTTGAAAGGAAGTATAGTACTGCAGGGGGTCCTTGCATGCCAAAAAAACCACCCATAAAACCTGATATGCTTCCAAGGCCAATTTGATTGGGTATCGTTGGTTTGATATGGATTTTTTCATCAAAGAAGAAAAAGTAAAGGCCGACAAGTATCAGAATGACACCCAAGACCTTTTTTAGGAAATAATCATTTAATATCGCCATGCATGAAATGGCAAAGTATGATATGACTATAAAAGTAATAAGTATCGGTATTAATTTCTTGAAAGAAATATATTTGAAGTATTTTATCGTAATAAGGAGAGACTGGACGACGGCTAATAAACCTGATAGGGCTGTTGCTTCTCCATAGCTTGGCATGATAAAGGGCAATACTGTCATGATAAATATCCCAAAGCCAAAACCGGTTATACGTTGTATTATGCTGGCACCTATGCAGAATAATATTAAGACAAGTATCGTTGTTATTGTCACCTTGCTACGAATTTGAGTGCAAAGTTACAAAGAAGTTATAGAATAGCATAAAAAAGAGAGCCCAGAATTACAGGTTCTCTTGTGGAATGAAACGAAATGAGTTTATTTTGGCAAATTGAATGCTTTAGTCATTTCCTGCAATTGTTCTTTACTCATACCGCTGGGGGAAAATCCCATATTTTTTGCCGAGATGTATATCTGTGCACTCTTATTAAGCACATCAACCTGATCAAAGGCATTAATGATGTCTGTGTCTATGGCAAATACACCATGTTTTTCCCACATCACGACATCGTAGTCTTCCAATTCCTTAAGCGTTGCTTCTGCCAGTTCCTTGGAACTCGGAAGGCAATACGGGACGATGCCCAACCCTTTTGGACAGAAGGCCTTGGTCTCGGGAATCATGCTCCACAGCAACTCCGTTAACACATCTTTCAGAAGAAATGGCCCGTGATGGGACATGGCTATCAGATCTATAGGATGAGTATGCAGAGTAGCGCGATAGGGTGAGCCTGATTCAATAAACCAGTTGTGTACAAGCAGGTGAGAAGGCAATTCGGAAGTGGGTTGTACAGGATAGTCTGCAACTATTACATAATGGGCACCGTCATCCGAAATGCGGATAATTGAGCCATTCTCCATTGGATTCTTTGCCAAATCGCGCATACGTTTACCTGTGCCTTTGCAATAGAAGTATTGACCTTTGATTGCAGGCAAGACAAGACCGATGCTTTTTTCTTCAGTTATAGGCTTTAAATGGCATATTTCCGAATTGACAAAGTCGGTAACATTTATGGTGATATTACCTCCGTTTCTTTCTGCCCAGCCTTTCTGCCACAGATAACCTGCTACTTCGGCTACTTCATATACCTTTTTTCGCAAATCAGGGTGTAATTCTAATATTGATCCCATTTGCCTACATGCGTTTTGAAGTGACTTCTGATTCGTACTTCTCAATATCTGCGATGAACCCATCACCAACAGGCACATTGTTTTTCAGACAGAACATGTCATATACCGCATTCCATGGCATTGCCTTCATTTCCTCCATCAAAGCTAATACCTGGAAGTTCTGTCCCTTCAACTCATATTTGGAGATAAGTTCTTGTGGTTCAAGCAAGGCGCGTAACATACATTTCTGGGCAGCACGGCTACCAATAACATATGCGCCGATTCTGTTAATCGCACCGTCAAAATAATCCAATCCATAATGAACCCGATTAAGAGCTCCGGCACGGACGATTTCGCTGAATAAATCTTGTGTGGCATCATCCATGATAGTTACATGATCGGAATCCCATCTGACAGGACGGCTTACATGCAGCATCAATTCAGGAACAAAGTTCAAGACGGCGGAAACCTTGTCAGCAGGACTCTCGGTCGGGTGATAATGTCCCGTATCTATTGTTAAGATTTTATTGTTCTTAGCCGCATAAGCTGTGTAGAAGTCATGTGAGCCTACTGTGAAACTCTCCAGACCGATACCAAAGACTTTTCCTTCGATACAGTCTTTCATGTTATCGTATTTCTTTGCGAAAATCTCGTCAAGAGATTCCTTGAGAAGTTTGCGATAGGTATAATGGTTTACAGAAACATCTTTGCATCCATCATGTACCCATAAATTCATAATACATGGGTCATTCTGCGCCTTACCCATTTCCTCAGCTATGGCACGACAGCGCTTTGTGTGCTCAATCCAAAAGTCCCGAATACCCTTGTCGGGGTTTGCCAATGAAAGATTACCGCTTTTCGGATGAGAGAAACTCGTTGAATTAAAATCTAACTTGGTATTATTCTCCTTACCCCAATCCATCCAGGATTTAAAGTGTTCTGGCATAACCTCATCACGGTCAACATATTTTCCGCCAAAATCACCGTATATCTCATGCAGATTCAATCTGTGCGTGCCGGGGATTAAAGATTTTGCTTTTAATATATCCTTTTGCAGTTCATCTATATTTCGTGCTTTACCAGGATAATTGCCTGTTGCCTGAATACCTCCAGTCAAATCTCCTGCAGATTCAAAACCTGCAACATCATCTGCCTGCCAGCAATGCATACTCAGATGAAAATCTTGCATCTGATTCAATACGGAATCCGTGTCTATTCCATAGACAGCATAACGTTCTTTGGCAATTCTATATGCCTCATTAACTAATTGATCTTTCATTGATTAATTCTTTATATGTTATTATTGTATAATTTCAAGATACTTTTTATATGCATTCTCCCAATCTGTCGTATCCTTTGGGAGATATGTTTTAACACCTATGCTATTGGCTACAATTGTACGCATTTCTGTTAAGTCGGACACTAAACCAGCTGCTTTTGCCTGGACAATTATATTACCTATAGAAGTGGCTTCTACTGGACCTGCATATACAGGTATGCCTACAGAATTAGCTGTATATTGATTGAGCAAGTAGTTATGGCATCCACCGCCTATAATGTGGAGGTTTTTGATTTGCACAGGTGACAACGACTGTAGCAGTTCAAATACCTGGCGGTAGCGCATGGCTAATGAATCGAAGATACAACGCGATTGTTCAATATAAGTAACAGGTATGGGCTGATTCGTTCGTTTGCAATATGTTTTTATAGCCTCTGTCATTGAATCTGGATTGGCAAATTCTGGGGCATCGGGGAAGATGAATGACCTGAAA
>ONKB01000040.1 GCA_900318305.1 uncultured Prevotellaceae bacterium
AATGAATAAATTTTACTTCAAACAAACACAGAGCTGTTACTGAGAGTTGAACTCAGGACCTCTTCCTTACCAAGGAAGCGCTCTACCACTGAGCTATAACAGCAATTTTTGAGCGGAAGACGGGGCTCAAACCCGCGACCCCCAGCTTGGAAGGCTAGTGCTCTATCAACTGAGCTACTTCCGCAAAAAAACTGTGGGTAGTGATGGATTCGAACCACCGAAGGTAAAAACCAGCAGATTTACAGTCTGCCCCATTTGGCCGCTCTGGAAACTACCCTAAAGCCTTTTTTACATCCTCTTAGCCGGAAAAATCCGACAGGTGCTTTTACTTCAGTTTAACTGAAACGGGTGCAAATTTAGGCAATTATTCCGAATTAAAAAACTTTTTTATCAATTATTTTTGAAAAAGACAGAGAAACACGCTCTTACTTTCCGTTTTACTCTTCTTGTTTTTCTCCGCGAGGATGTGCCTGACGATAAGCTTTTTTCAGTTCCTCGAAGGTGGTATGGGTGTATATTTGGGTCGTCCCCAGACTCTGATGCCCAAGCAACTCCTTGACAGACTCTATCTCAGCACCATTGTTCATCATCGCTGTTGCAAAAGAATGCCGCAGGATATGGGGACTCAAGTGTTCTTGAGTTGTTACCATTCCCAGACGTTCCTTGACGATTCTGGTCACCTGCCCTCTTGATATTCTTTCTCCTTTACCATTTAAAAAAAGGGCATCGCCGGCATCCGGGAATTCTGTCGCACGGCTGGTCATGTATTGCCTCATCTCGCCTTCCATTTCCGGGCCAAGTGGGATAATCCTCTGCTTGTTACGTTTCCCCGTAACTTTTAAGGCGTGGGAGAAAAAATCCACGTCCTTCACATCCAAGCCAATCAGTTCAGCCAGACGGATTCCAGTCGAATAGAATGTCAGCAGCACCATACGGTCTCTCTGTCCCATGAAACCCTCAGGATATACCATCTCATCCAGCAATTTGTCCATCAGATTCTCCCTGACAAACTTTGGCAGGGGCTTAGGTCTTTTGGGACCTGTAATCACTGCCGTAGGGTCATAGTTCGTCTTGCCGTTTACATTGAGGAAACGATAAAAAGAACGAAGTGCGCTCAAACGGGTATTGACCGTCGAAGTCGCACTTCCTTTATCCATCAAATCAATTATCCATTCGCGGATGTCACCGCTCTGAACAGAAAACCAATCTATTGTACGATTTTGTTTTTCCACATATGCCGAGAAGAAATCCAAGCTCTCCCTATAACTGTTTATAGTCAGATCCGAATAATTTCTCTCAGCTTTTAAATAATGCAGAAATTCTTCCTTCAGCATAATTCATCAATGCCTGTAGCACTGGAACATACCAAGAAAGCGTTAGGACTTGCCCTTACGATTATTCTTCATTACGGTGAAGAGCCTGTACGTAAATGGCGTGTTCCTTGGCCAAGCGTTTCTTAACAGAAGGTTTGTCAAATTGCTGACGTGCGCGCAATTCCTTAATTACGCCTGTCTTTTCATACTTTCTCTTAAATTTTTTCAACGCTCTTTCGATATTCTCGCCTTCTTTTACTGGTACGATAATCATACTTGTTTTAGTTTTTATTATTTATTGATTATTTATAAATTTTATTAATTCTCGTTTTGATAGCGGGCGCAAAATTAGCTAATCTTTTGGAAGTAAACAAATTTTTTAAAACTTTTTTTGCATTTGATGTCTTTCTTCCCCTGCCATGCTAAATTACAGGGACATTCTTCATCTGCAGGAAGAAATAGTCATCTACATATCAGCATCTGAAAATATTTCTTCACGCAACAGCCACTCTCCCTCATGCCGGCTATCCGAATTATTTCCTCTCTGTTTTAAGACTTAATTGTGCACAAACACATCACTTACAGCCAGGACCCTATTGCCGAATGGCCTCAGCCAGTTGGTTAATGCCATTAAGTATGTGCTTGAGATGCTCTGGCGTATCGGTTGCAGTCCATGGTGCCATCATAAACCCTTGGAGATGTTCCTGGGATATATGCTCGCGGCAGAATTTAACCAGTTTCCCCATCACATCGTCTGCGCCGATGTTGAGTTTCTTGCGCACGCTGCCTACCCAGTTAGTACCGCAGGGCACTTGATCAAAGCCGGCTTCGTCCAGCTTGAGGAAAAACTCCAGGCGTTTCAAGTCTGATGTCTTGTTGGTTTTCAGGTCAAAACCGCCATTCTGACTGTCATAATACCAATTCTGCTGCATCACGTTTTTAGGACATTTTTCACAGAAGTCATCATGATGCCAGCCATAATCGCTCCACATCCAGGCACGGGCTCCGTTTTTCTCCACGGTATCTACAATGTGATAGAAATCCTTCCACCAGAAATCATCCTTGCGGGCACAAACATACTGGTAGCCATGCCCATCCTGGAACGATGCGCTTTCCTCATCATAGCCGATATGGAAGAAACGGGGATGTCCGAATATTTCCACCACGTCGTGTATCACCTCCTCACACATTCTATAATAAGGTTTGGAAGACACCATGTGCGTGTAGTCTCCCATCCACCCATTATGTGTCGTCGAGAAATTCAGTTTGGGTATCACCTCTATGCCCTGTTTATTCAGGCGCTCTATTTCCTCCTGCATTTTTTCAATGCTCCATGTGCCTTTGATAGCCAGCTCGGGGTGACTTGGATAATACAACCCTTCACCGAGGTCCACTACGACCATATTCAGTCCCAGTTCTGCCATCCGGTCCAGCGACTTGCGCCAAAGTTCATCCTTACACACCAGTTCAAGGTCTGGCTTCTTGCTTAAGAACTGCGCACCCTCCTGGGGTGTTTTGCCCATTACCTCTGTAGGATAGTCGCACCACATATTGTTGCCTATCTGCATGTACACGGCACGGATATCTCCCATTTTAGCCTTAAATGTCTGCGAGGACTTCCCCTTGATTACATTCTTCTTAGCCGGTGAGGCATAACTTGATGCTACGCTTAATGACGCCAATCCAACAGCCGTCTGACCTAGAAATTCTCTTCTATTCATATATTACATTATTTAAATATTACTCTTCTTCATCCAAACGGAAAACTATGCGTTGCACACCATCCTGAAACCGTGTACTTGAGATACGGAAACGGCCTATCTGCGCTGTATGTTCCACATGCTGCCCCACGCAGAGGCATTCGTCATAGTCACCTATATGCACTATCCGTACTGTCTCCGAGGCATTGTCGGGCAGTCGGCTCAGGTCATACCGGTCACCCAGCTCATCTTTTCTGGCAAATTCCATCCAGACAGGCACGTCTCTCCTGACGACATCGTTTACCCTGTTCTCAATGTCCTGTATCTGCTCCTCCGTTAAAGCTGTCGGCAGATGATAGTCCAATTTTGATTTCTTGCGTTCCACATGAGAGGAGAAAGCCCTCCCGCAATGAAACATCTTATCCATCGTACCATTCAGAATATGTTCGGCACTATGTGCAGGAGCGTATTCTGCCTTGTTATGCTCGTTCAGTATAATATCTCCGGTATCTCTCATTTACCTTTTTTCATAGAATAAAGCATCAGGGCAAAGAGAATAACTACAGCCACCGCAAACAGCGCATCTATATAGAGTCCCTTTACTGTCAGGCTGGAAATTAAATACCCAATGCTAAAACACAATGCAACAACAATAATTATACGCAGATAATTTGGTTTCATCAAGATCTTAGTTTTTGCAAAGATAAGAACTTTTTGTATCACCTGCAAAACTCTGTGTTTAGATTTAGACAAAAACCATAGCTTCGACAGGCTCGGGAAGAAGTCTGATGTCTGAGGTCTGAAGTCTGTCTTTCGACAGGCTCTCCCTGAGGTATTTCCCAATAGGCCCATTAGGCCCAGTGGCCCCAGTGGGCCTATTAGACTCATCCTGGTCCCAAAATCTCACCTGAAATCTCTCTTATCTCACGATAAAACACTATTTTTGCTTTTACAATAAACACTTGGGAGAGTATTAGTATGAAAAAGATTGTTGTCGGTTTCGGAGAATTGCTTTGGGACATGCTTCCTCAGGGCAGACAAATCGGAGGAGCTCCTGGCAATTTCGCATACCATGCCATGCAATGTGGCCTAGACGGATACATTGTCAGCGCCGTAGGCAAAGACCCTCTGGGCAAGGAAATCCTGCAAGTGGCTGACAGGCGTGGCATAAACTGCCTCGTCTCTTGCGTGGAACACCCCACAGGCACAGTAGATGTCCAGCTCAATGCCCTGGGCGTTCCGCAATATACCATCAACGAGGGAGTGGCTTGGGATTACATTCCTTTCAGCAAAGAGCTGAGAGCATTGGCCCCTAAAGCCGACGGCATTTGCTTCGGCAGCCTTGCGCAACGCAACAAAGTTTCACGCAACACTCTGCATCAGTTTCTCTCCTATGCCCAGCCTGATGC
Organism: uncultured Prevotellaceae bacterium; assembly: GCA_900318305.1. GTDB lineage: Bacteria > Bacteroidota > Bacteroidia > Bacteroidales > Bacteroidaceae > UBA6382. Next base: position 4,423 of record ONKB01000040.1, read on the forward strand.
CCTGAGAATATTCGACATCAATCTCCGGCAGCATTTCTACAGCCAGCAGCTCATCAAGGACAGCCTCGCCTTATGCAACATCCTCAAGCTGAACGAGGAAGAAGCCGTCATCCTTGGCAAAATGCTTGGCTATACCACCAGCGAGAGGGTAGCCATCAGCAAGCAAATCCTCTCTTCCTTCCATTTGAAAATGGTCATTCTGACATGCGGCTCCGATTGCAGCTATGTTTTCACGCCGGCAGAGGAGTCATACCTCAAAACTCCTTCAGTCAAGATTGCCGACACGGTCGGTGCCGGAGACAGTTTCACCGCAGCGTTCTGCTCATGCATCATGCAAGGGAAATCCATCAGGGAAGCCCATGCCGCCGCCGTGGAAATCGCCGCATTTGTCTGTACCCAAAATGGTGCCATGCCCGCATGGACCTCTGAATTGAAAAACAAATACACACAATCATGATAAAAACATTTTCTTTGACATTGAACCTGCTCCTGGGCTGCAGCATAGTCCTCATAGCCCAGGACAACACAAAAGGTTATTACAAAGACCTTTTTGTGGACGGTGGCATCTACCTCACATCCAGGAACGACTTGCCGGCGGCAAGATTCCTCAACCTTTCCATGGAAGCGTTCATCTGTTCTCCCCAGGAAGTCGACAACAAAGTATATTACAACCACTCCGACAGCCTGTTGCAGGAACAGATTTTTGGTGGAAGCCCCATTGACGAGAACGGCATCCTGCTCTATCCCGACGGGCAGCCGCGCTTCAGGATGATTTACACCAATGGAGGAAGATCCTGGAAACATGCCCGGACTGTTGGCCAGGCAGGGAGCAAACATGTCAGTGAGTATATAAGAAACGGAGGCAGTTACGTGGGAACCTGTGCCGGTGCCTTCATCGCCAGCAAGGCCGTCGTATCATCAGGATCACCCACCTACCTGAACCTCTATTATGGCATCTGGCCGGGCTACACCTGCCATACAGGTCTCGGCGAGTCCACCACCACAGTATCCATTGAGAAGAAATCTCCCCTTCTCAAATATTTCAGTTTCGGCAAGGACATGAAGGTTGACAGCGTCCGCCACAATGGCGGCGGCTTTGCCGTCATCGACTCCATGTATCCGCAAGGCACAGAAATTCTCGCACGCTATGACATTTCCGACAGGAAATTCAAGCTCAAGAGGAATATCCAGGGCAAACCCGTCATCTGGGCCTATAAACCAGGACCGGAGACCGGACGCATGGTCATGTGCGGTTCCCATCCCGAGGGAGTGGAGACAGGCGAACGCCTTGACCTCATGGCTGCCATGATGAGATATGCCATGGATGGCAACGGCGCCCCGGCGTTAAAAGGCGAACTGACCGAAGGGAAAGCCAGAAAGATGTACTGCTTCACCCATGACGGCAACCCCGACTTTACCGCCATTGGCGACCGCCAATACCACCACTTCAAAATCAAGGTGCCAAAGGGCACCGGGAAAATGACCATCCAACTCAAGTCAAAAGCAGGATATGCCAATTTTGACCTTTTCCTGCTGGCCACCCCCGGCCGTTTCGCCTATCTGGAGGAAGCGCTCTACAAAAACACCGCACTGGGTTGCGACAAAAAACTTGTCATCGACCATCCTAAAGCCGGCGATTATTACCTTTCCGTATTCTGCAATACTACTGTAGAGACCAAAGAAACCCTCTACGGCACCCAATACACAGGACGCACCGATGTCCTCAACGGCGTCCCCTATAGCATTATCGTGAATTTCTAAAATTGTCCCCGTCATGAAATACAGAAACATCTTTTTGCTCCTTGTCTTATTTGGAACAGTTGCAAACACTCTCTCCGCTCAGGACAACACCAAGGGATACTACAAGGATCTCTTTGTGGACGGCGGCATCACTCTCACATCCAGGAACGACTTGCCGGCGGCAGTCTATCTGCAGCTCTCCATGGAGTCATTCCTGTGCGAGGCACAGAAAACCACTTTCAGTCCTGCCGACACGCTGATGCAGCGACAGCTCATCGGTGGCAGCCCCATTGACGAAAACGGCATCCTGCTCTATCCCGACGGGCAGCCACGCTTCAGGATGATTTATATGAACGGAGGAACTGCCGCACGCCACGGCAGGTCACTCGGCGAGGAAGGCAAGAACAGCATTCGCCAGTTCGTCCGCAATGGCGGCAGCTATGTAGGCTCCTGTGCCGGCGCCTTCATCGCCAGCCGGGCCGTAAAAGGCGATTCAGCCCTGAAATATCTTGACAGTTACCTTGGCATCTGGCAGGGCCTCACCATCAGTACGGGAATCGTCAAGTCACAGACCAGGCTGACATTGGATTCCATCTCTCCCCTGCTCCGGTATTATGACTTCGGCGGGAGGCTGTATGTTGACAGCGTCCGCCATAATGGCGGCGGTTTTGCCGTCACAGATACCGACTGGCCAGAAGGGTCTGAGATTCTCGCTCGCTATGACATCAGCGGAAGAAATTTCAAGCTCAAAAGAGATATCCAGGGGAAGCCCGCCATCTGGGCGCAGAAGGCAAGCCGGCAGAGCGGCCGTGTCATCATGTGCGGCTCCCATCCCGAGTTTGTTGCTTCCGGGGAAAGGCTGGAACTCATGTGCGCCATGGTGAGATATGCCCTCGACGGCAACGGTGAGCCTCAGCTGAAAGCCGAGCTGACCAACGGCAAGACCCGCAATATGTTCTGCGAGACCTCCGACAGGAAACCAGAGTTTACACGCATCGGCGACAAGCAGTACCACCACTTCGCCGTCAGGGTGCCCGAGGGAACAAAAACGCTGAAACTTAACCTGCGACCCAAAAACGGCTACAACAACTACGACCTCTTCCTGCTGGCAGCTCCAGGCCATTTCGCTTACCTGGGAGATGCCGCCTACAAAGACCTCTCTACAGGTGCCGTGAAAGAACTGGTCATCACCGACCCCAAACCAGGAGTCTTCTATGTCTCTGTCTATTGCAACACCACGGTAGAGACAGAGCAGACCCTATATGGCACACGCTATACCGGACGTCTTGATGTCCTCAACGGCGTTCCTTACAGCATCACCGCAGAAATACAGAATTAAACTTGCATGATATATGGACAGAAGGGATTTCCTCAAACAAGGCTCTGCCATAGTCGTTAGCCTGGGGCTGGGCAATGCCACTTCCGTAGCAGCAACAGACTCTCCGGAAACATCTTTCAGGGGACCATACAGTACCGAGAACACCAAAGCCGGTCCCAGCGACTTGTCCCTGCGTTTTCTCGGCACCGGGGCCGCCGGTTATTATCAGGACCAGACCCGCAGGCGCCACAGCAGTATCTTGCTGGACAAGAAAGTGCTGATCGACCTCAACCGGTGCAGTTTAGATATGCTGGCCCGCAGGTGTCACCCCGAAGTGCTGTTCTACACCCACTCCCATCCCGACCATTACGAGCCCGATACCGCATTGGATCTGAATGTCAGGAAAATCTACCTCAGCGAGACATGGATAGACAAGGCCCGCAAGGACTTCGAAAAATACGCCGCTGAGAAAAAGAAAGACATGCCCCAGCTTATCCCTCTCGCCGTAGGACAGAAAGTAGAGGAGGGCGGACTTGTCTTCACGGCCCTCCCTGCCAACCATGCCACAGGGAATTACAAGGAGCAGTCCCTCATCTACCTCATTGAGAAAGGCACCACCGATGAACATCTTGGCGTCCGCCTGCTCTATGCCACCGACACCGGTGGCATCATGGGAAATGCCGGCAGGATTGCCGGCATTGACCCTCATCTCAAGACCGGACGGCCCGTCACGGCATTCATCATGGAGGCAACTATCGGTATGGGGATGAATGAGGACTGGCGCATGTTCAATCATACCAGCGTTGAGGGTGTTGCCCGCATAGCCCACATGATGGAGCAGCAGCACCGCTACCTACCCTCAGAAGGGCAACCCGTCTATATTACACACATGTCCAAGAAAGGCTGGCCCACCCAGGAGGAACTCGACAGGACTCTCCCCCTCCCTCTCCGCGCCGCCTTCGACGGCCTTGATGTCGTCTTCAAGAGCCACAGTTAACCAACGGCCCAGGAACCAGAGTTTAAGAGGTTAATAGTTTAGGAGTTTAATAGCTTAAGAGTTTAAGGTGTTTTTCCTTCGGCTTTACCCTCCCTCGAGGGGAGGGTAAAGGAGAGGCTCAGAGAGGGAGCTGTTATATCATTGACTTAAAGCAATTTAACGTTTTCACTCCCTTGAAGGGAGGGCCAGGGTGAGGCTCCTCTTTTTTAGCCCGAAGGGCGATGTTTTTGCTCACGAAGTATGTGATGGCTCTGTAAGAGACAAAGATGCAAGGGGGATATTTTTATCTGTGAGCTTGCTCACAAGGAAAAACAGATACCTTGAATCTTATAAGGACTCTAAGTCCGACACATACTGACGGGAGGGTTTTTAT
>ONKB01000005.1 GCA_900318305.1 uncultured Prevotellaceae bacterium
AAAATCTTATAATCGGGGTGGGCGTTGACGGATTCGAACCGCCGACCCTCTGCTTGTAAGGCAGATGCTCTAAACCAGCTGAGCTAAACGCCCCTTTTCTGTAAAAGCGATGCAAAATTACAATTTATTTTTGAAACAACAAGTGTAACGTAAGAAAAATTTTCTTTTTCTCGTACCAATCTTGATTTGACATATAGAATAATTATATAAGATTGACTGAATAGTTTTTCCTTGTTATTTGCGATAATTGAGAAGATATAGTACAATTCTATCATATTAATACTTTAACAAAATAAATATTCTTAGTATTATTCAGCACATTGAAATGTTTTAATAAATTCTTTCTTCAAAAAAGGTTCATGACTAACAAAAAAACAGTAATTTTGTAATATGATTGATTTGAACAAGCATATTGAGTTGTTGTTGTTGGATAACGATTGTGTTATCCTGCCAGATCTGGGAGGCTTTGTTGTTCATGACGAGAGTGCGAAATTTGACGAGGACACAGGTAATTGGTATCCTCCTTATCGCTCTGTGGGATTTAATTCTCAGCTCAATGTTAATGATGGCATAATGGTTCAGTCAATTATGCAAGTGTATGACACCGACTATCTTGGGGCTTATCGTCTTCTTGAAGAGTCGGTAAAGCATGTACTGAAAGTCTTACAGGATGCCGGACAATGGGAATTTGGCTCTGTCGGTACCCTGTTCTTGAATTCCAATGGTTTATATGAATTTGTTCCGTCTTTTAATGGCGGTATTGCATCACCCTCATTATATGGTCTTGACTCACTGGATATTGGCTTTATGGCTTCTGTTGCTGATGTGTATGAAGAGATTACACTTCCTGCCGTTGAGCCTGATGGGCAGGAGATAGGTCTGTTTGATCCCTCAGAGATGTCTGAGGAGCAATATGCGGAGAGATCATTAACTATATGGCAGCGTTATGGAAAGTCGTTTATAAAATATGCGGCGGTCTTCGCAGGGGTTATCGTTTTGTTTTTTGCTACGTCACTACCTGTATCCGATGTGAGAATGGCTAATGTTGATATCTCCCAGGGTGCTGTATATTCCTTCCCAGTGAAGACGGCGTTACAGAATGTGCGTAACAGCATTGACAAGATATCTGCAATTAAACAGGCGGAGCCAGTATATGCGGATTATAAAGATGTTTTAGATGAGGAGAATGCCAGTACAGAGGTTGTTAGTATAACCAAGGCCCAGCCATATTACACCATAGTTTTGGCTAGTAAGGTTAAGCTGTCAAATGCTGAGTATTTTGTTGACTATTTGTCAAAGAAGGGTTTCTCCGAAGGCGAGATTATGGTCAAAGGCAAGATGAGGCGTGTTGTATATTCTTCATACACCACTGAATCTGACGCTTATAATGCGTTGCGTTCCTTGAGACATCAGCACCGTGCGTTTAATGAAGCATGGGTGATGTATGTGTCTAATTAAAATTTTCTTGTTCTCTCATGAAAAAGGTCAGGTGCCCCCGTTGTGCCAGTCTCATTTCTTTTGATGAAACGTTTTATCCTGAAGGACGAGTCTTGATTTTCACTTGTCCCGATTGCCAGAAGAGTTTTAAAATTAAAATCATGGCGAAGGTGGAAGAAGATATGCCGATTTTGGGTACATTGACCGTAGTTGAGAATGCCTTTCATAACAAGCAGACAATTCCTTTGCATCTTGGTGAGAATGTCATTGGGCGATATGTCAAGGGCTCGAAGGCCAATGCCTCCTTCCGCACGCTTGACCCCAGCGTAGATACCACACATTGTATTGTGAATGTTCAAGAAGATAAGAAAGGCAGGTTGCGTTTTATCCTGCGTGATGCGCCGAGTAATACAGGGACTTTTTACCAGAATGCCATACTGAGGGATGTTGACAGGGTTTATCTTGAGGACCAGGCCATTATCTCTATAGGGGCTACAACCTTGATAGTCAATATACTGAAATAGTAAGAATCATGAAGAGGATACTATTGCTGGTATTTTTTATTGTTGCTCTTTTGCTGATGGCCAGAGCTCAGGAAGTAGATGGAAATAAGGTACAGGAAACTCCCTGCGTGCGCATATTTGAGGGACGTTTCTTCAATAAAGAGAATAATATTACCATTGCGCTGAATTTGTATGATACAGTCCTTGTTGTCAGTAACTATGAGTTCCTCGGTAAGATGAATGGTTATATGCATGGCACCATACATGAGACATGGTTTGTAACATCATATGTTATCTCGGAGAATTCTGCTGTTCTTCATCTCTCAAACGAAATGGGATCAGAGGATCAGACCATAAAGGTAACTATGAGGGACTCTGTGAATATGTTGTATGAAACCGTCGGATCGAATGCTATAAGGAAGGCTGTTAATGGCAAGTGGGTAAAATTGCCGACGAAAATGAATTTCATGCGTCAGCCATTAGCAGCCTTAAAAAACAGTCAGCCGACAGAAGTTCCTCGCAAATTTAGGAAATATTAAGACACTTTTTCCGGCCAGATTCTACCTTGTTCTAATATATCAGAGTTCACTTTTGAAGTCGAAAAAGCAGTTTTTTTGCCCTCTGAGATTTTAATATTTCGAGCGACCCCTGTATTGATGGGCGAAAAAGAGAATCTCGGCAATTGGTAATAAGCCATTTTCCAGTAAACTAAATCAGCTGATGCTTCTGAGGAAAACCCCATGAAACGACAAGGGATGATTATTATTCGCAAAAAGTTGTGGAGTTATTATTGATTTGCTGATAAATTGCTATATTTTTGTCATTGAATTTAACATGTATGTCAAGAATTAAAACAAAAATTATGATAATAAAATTGCAAAGTGTCTTTTTTTTCTTTATCAGTTTTTCAATGCTTGCCTCATGTGTGTCCTCAGACCGTCAAATCGCTGAGGCTGCGCGCATGGGACAGATAAATGTCATGATGTTTGGAGCTAAAGGAGACGGTATAACAGATGATACCGAGGCCATCCAGCGTGCCATTGACTATCTGGACAGCAGGGGTGGTGGAAAACTATTTTTTCCTTATACGAAGAATGGGTATCTTCTTTCCTCTCCAGCAAAAGAATATGCGCCCGATGGGAGGATTGTCCGTGCCCAACTGATTCTCCCTTCAACAGATTCCAATATCCAATTTGAAGGAGAAATGCCATGCAAACTCCTGTATTCCTATCAAGTGCGTCCGCGCGAGAGTGTCAAACAGAACTTTTCTCCCACGAGATTCGGTAATATGGGTATGCCAAATACCTGTTTACATTCCACTTGGGATGCCCCTGAGGTGATTGATTCGCTTGAAAGACCATGGGCCGTTCTGGCTGCGCCAGAAGGCGAAAGTTGTGACGGACGTTTTTCAATGACCTCCTTCTCGATGAAAAATATGGAGATAAGGGTCCATCTTGACACTTGCAGAATGTATCCCACCACATCTGCGGCATTCCTGAAAAATATTTCAAGGCTGATTATCGAAGACTCTCAGTTCTGTCTTGACGAACAGGTCGGTGATACTGAAAAGGGGAAATCGCTTCAACCCAATCCTAGCCATACTATAGGACTCCATGCATCCGGCAATCAGAATGACGATCAGATTCTTCGTAATGTTGCTGTTCAGGGATTCCGTTACGGATTTGTGTTGGGTGAACATATTTGTGCTGACTATCTCTACGCTCATAATTGCGAAGAAGCAGTTGTTTTCCATGATGCCACCCATTTGTCTACTATAGGTCATATTGTGGCTCAGCACAATCGTGTTATCCTTTCAACTACTCGAGGGAAAATGTTCGGCAATACTCCCGCAAGGGTCAATCTGACTGTAGGAGTTTTGAATTTTGAGGGAGGACAGACGGTAGCTGCACCTCCGGCGGTGTCGAAACTGGTGTATGGCATATATGATCCCGATAACCGCCTCCATGGTTCTGTTAAATGGCACGAGCCATGGGGCAAAGGAGAGTTCCCTGTCAATGGGGCTCAGCATTATGATATCCAAAAGTACAAATGACCCTTAATGGGATAGATAAGTTTGTTATTTCTTTAACTCGATGACAAAGATGTTGTCTGCAGTATCCTTGAGTGGAGGCAATGTCAGAACAATGCCCTCTTTGTTCTTCCTGAAGATTAGTTGAGCGTTTCCGTCAAATGAATAAACCGATTTGATTTTCTGAGATATCGGTAGGGATATTTCCAGAGTGTTGTGGTTGAGGATATGGAGATAAATTTTGTTGTCTTTTTTCAGAGATATGCCCCAATCCTGTTGAGGTAGTCCGGATACAGTTGTGCCGTATATTGTCTCGCCGTATCTGGTCATCCACTTGCCAATTCCTTTGAGTCTGTCGAGTGCCAAGGTTGGCAGCTCGCCATCGGGCTGTGGTCCAATGTTCAGTAGCAGATTGGCGTTTTTTCCGGTAGCCTCAACAATAAGCCTTATACAATCGTCAACAGATTTGTAATTTTGGTCAGCGATTTTGAATCCCCACATGCCGTTCATTGTCTGACACATTTCCAACGGAATGTTTTCGGTTATTATCTGACCAGTTGAGAAACCAGCCTTGTTTTCGCCGGGAAGATCTCTCTCGAATATCTGAAAATCTTCTCCTGGTATTGCCTCATGGTGATGATTATTGCCTACGAGACAAGATGGCTGAAGTTTGTGAATTAAGCCGTATAATTCTTTGAAACGCCAGTCGAAGGGCGGTATATCTTTCTTGTGGTCCCATTCTCCGTCGAACCATATTGCTCCGATATCACCGTATTTGGTCAGGAGTTCGGTGATTTGACCCATCATAAAATTAAAGTAGCTGTCATAGTCACCTGTCTGGGTCCTTATAGGTGTTCTTGCCTTGTCATCCTGCCACATAAAGTTTGTCCTGCCGATGGGGTAGTCAGCTCTTTTCCAGTCCATGAGTGAATAATAAAAGTGCAGTTTGAGGCCATGCTTGTGGCAAGCTGCGGCAAGCTCTGCGATGATGTCCCTTTTGAACGGTGTGTTGTCAACAATATCAAAGTCGGAATACTGGGTATCAAACATCGAAAAACCGTCATGATGGCGTGATGTAAAGGTGATGTATTTTGCACCGGCGTCCTTGAAGGCCTTGACCCATTCCTCAGCATCAAATTTACTGGGATAGAATCCCCAGGATGCCTTGCCGTATTCGTCACGGCTTAATTTCCCGGAAGTTTGATACCATTCCCCTTGGCCATACATGCTGTATATGCCCCAGTGCAGGAAAATACCGAACTTGCTTTCTGCAAATACTCTTCGTGCTGTTGCATTAGGTGTCTCATGGTTTTGATGGTTTTCTGTGGCAGCAACTGGGGTTATCCTCACAAGCATCAATATAAATGTCGAAAGGAATAGAATGTGTCTCATATCAGATTATTTACATAAAAGATCAAGTATTTCGTCTTGTAGTTTTCTGGCTGCATTGCTGTTGCCTGTTGTGACACCGTCATTCATTATGGAGAATATAAGCATATGGCCATTTTGACTGTATGCGTACCCAGCCAGGGTGTTGGTTCCCGAGAGAGTACCAGTCTTAGCGAACACTTTTCCCTCTGCAGCAGTTCCACGCATGCGATTCTCAAGTGTGCCGTCAATACCGCTTATAGGCAAGGCGTTTTTGAATTCCTCAAAGAAATCTGATAACTGGTATATGTATTTCAACAATGCAACTTCTATCTCGGGTGTGACGTAGTTGTAGAATGACAAGCCGCTGCCGTCAACAAAGTGGTATTCCTCCTTAGGGCATCCGAGAGAATCTATCATGCTGTTGACATAGTTCATGGAAATGTCGGTTGAAGGAAACGGCTCGCCCGACATAGTCCCTAACTGATAGAGGAAAGCTTCAGCATATCTGTTGTCGCTTGTCTTGAGGCATTGTGGCAGCAATTCGCTCAGAGAACGACATTTCTCTGCCAGAAGACGCTTGTTAGCTGGACAGATACTATCCTTTATGTAACCTCCGACACCTATACCAGCTGCATTCAGTCTTGCATAGAACTCTGACATGAAAGTGGTGTCTTTGTCAAGCAGCAAAGGGTGGAGCAGGGGGAAGTCGTCGCCTGTATCGTCCCAGCACCAGCCGCTTCCGCCGAGCTTCCTGTCCTTCATGGAGAGGTCTGCATAGAGATTGCCTGTAATACTGTCTATGTTGTTTGCTTGTAATATCATCATAAGAGTATCCATGTCGGCGCTCGAAAAGGCAGGATCTAAGCTGCCTTTGACAAATATGTCGCCTTGGAGAATGCGCATTTTCTTGTTGTTGATGCGTTTGCGCTTTATCTTTCCTGTAGTATATACCGATGTGCGGAAACTGTAGTCGCTTGTTAGATATTTCAGTACTGCTGCACAGGTAAAAGTCTTTGTTGTTGATGCAGGGCGATGGGTCTTTTTCTGGTCATGCTGGTACAGAATGATGTCATCAGTAGCATCGTAAACAAGAATTCCGCAAGAGGCATGTTCCATTACTGGATGGTTAGCCAACAGACTGTCAATGCCGTTGGTGACGATAGTTTTCCAATTGCTTTGTGCCTTTGTGGGCACAATAAGCGTTATCAGAAGAAGGAAGAATAAGTAATATCTAAAAGTCTGCATATTGTTCTGAATGTTTGGTTTACAAAGATAAGAAATCTTTTGTGTTTTCAATCATGTTTTTCCGTCTTATTCTCTGTGATTATTATTTTTGCGACAATTTTTGTCCTGAATATATATTATATAAATATTCATTGTTGCCGTGGTTAAATTGCGTATTATATGCAAAAATGTACAAAATATGAATTTTAATGTAAAATTAAACATAATATAATATTGTAATACTAATTATAATTTGTAACTTTGTCGTCCAATTGAAAATGACTAATAATGGAAGTAGAAGTAATATATGCTACTAGCTTACATGTCAAATATGCAGAATTGGTATGTAAGCTGATATATGAATCTGCGTTAAAACGTGGTACGGGTATCGCCAAGCGATCTCCTGAGTACATTTCAAACAAAATGACTGCGGGTAAGGCTGTTGTCGCCTTGGATGGAGAGCGGTTGGTGGGTTTCAGTTATATAGAGACATGGGGACATGAGAAGTTTGTCGCTACATCAGGCTTGATAGTTGATCCAGAATACCGTGGGCAGGGACTTGCACGACGCATCAAGGAGAAGACGTTTGAGTTGGCAAGAAGACGTTTCCCCCAGGCCAAAATATTCAGTATTACCACTTCTCTTCCTGTGATGAAACTGAATACGAAATTGGGATATAAACCCGTTACATTTTCAGAACTCACCGATGATGAGACTTTCTGGAAGGGATGTGAGGGCTGTTGTAATTACGATGTGCTTCAGCGCAATAATATGATTCGCTGCATATGTACTGGTATGCTGTATGATCCTAGTGATCCTGACAATGCGGAGAGAGAGAAAGCTTTATTTGAGAACAAAGATAAACAATAATTATGGCAAAAAAAGTTGTAGTCGCATATAGTGGAGGATTGGATACGTCCTACACAGTAATGTATTTGGCAAAAGAGAAAGGTTATGAAGTGTATGCTGCATGTGCTAACACGGGTGGCTTTTCTCAGGAGCAGTTAAAGAAGAATGAGGAGAATGCCTATAAATTGGGTGCAAAGGAGTATGTTACTTTGGATGTGACTCAGGAATATTATGAGAAGAGCTTGAAGTATATGATCTACGGCAATGTACTGCGTAACAATTGTTATCCAATCTCTGTATCTTCGGAACGTATCTTTCAGGCTATCGCTATAGCCCGATATGCCAAGCAGGTTGGAGCTGACGCTATTGCCCATGGCAGTACTGGTGCAGGAAATGATCAGATTCGTTTTGATATGACATTCTTGGTTATGGCACCCGGAGTGGAAATTATTACTCTGACGCGCGATAAGGCATTGAGCCGTAAGGAGGAGGTGGATTTCCTCAATGCTCATGGGTTTAATGCCGACTTTGCCAAATTGAAGTATTCATACAACGTGGGCATATGGGGTACCAGCATATGTGGTGGTGAGATACTCGATCCTACTCAGGGACTTCCCGAGGAAGCCTATCTGAAACATGTTACCAGGACAGAGCCTTCGTTGCTGAAAATTACTTTCAAGAAGGGTGAGATCGTTGCCGTTAACGGAGAGGAGTTTGATGATAAGATAAAGGCTATACAGAAAATAGAGGAGATAGGCGCTTCCTATGCTATTGGACGTGATTGTAATGTGGGCGATACCATAATCGGTATCAAAGGACGTGTTGCCTTTGAGGCGGCAGCACCGAAACTGATTATCGAGGCACACCGGTTGCTGGAGAAGAGTACACTAAGCAAATGGCAACAATACTGGAAAGACCAGATAGCCAACTGGTACGGCGCATTTCTGCACGAGAGCCAGTATCTTGAGCCTGTTATGCCCGATATGGAGGCAATGCTTACCAGTTCCCAGCGTAACGTTAACGGAACGGCTATCCTTGAACTACGTCCATACGGTTTCCAGACTGTTGGCGTTGACAGCAATGACGATTTGACAAAGAGTAAGCTTGGAGAGTATGGTGAGATGCAACATGGTTGGACATCGGAAGAGGCTAAAGGCTTTATCAAGGTATTGAGTACACCATTGCGCGTATATTATGGCATTCATAAAGACGAACAGAGATAAATGGAAAAGAAACTATTGCGCTCTTCCAGAGATAAATGGATAGCTGGTATATGTGGAGGTATTGCAGAGTATTTCGGCTGGAACCCTGATGTCCTGCGTCTGGTGTGGGTCATCTTGACTGTGAGCACAGCCTTCTGTGGTGTCATTATCTATCTGGTACTTTGGCTGATTATGCCTAAGGCCGACACCTATATATATTAAAAATGCAAGTATGATAAAAGTAGGAATATTAGGAGCTGCCGGCTATACTGGTGGGGAATTGATAAGGATATTACTTAATCACCCAGAGGCGGAAATTGTTTTTGCCAACAGCGAAAGTAATGCAGGCAATCTTGTTAGCGATGTCCATGAAGGCCTTGTAGGTGAAACGTCATTGAGATTTACCAATCTGATGCCTTTTGAAGAGGTTAATGTTGTTTTTTTATGTTTTGGGCACGGTAAGAGCGAGGCATTTCTCAAAGAGCATACCATTCCTGCATATGTGAAGATAATTGACCTGGCTCAGGATTTCAGAATAGCTGGCCAGCATGATTTTATCTATGGGCTTCCCGAGATACATCGTGAAGAGATTAAGCATTGTTCTCATTTGGCTAATCCGGGCTGTTTTGCCACTTGTATTCAGTTAGCCTTGCTGCCAGCACTGAGCCATAAACTGATACAAGGAGACATACATGTCAACGGCATAACTGGCAGTACCGGAGCTGGACAGAAACCTGGCGCCACTACTCATTACAGTTGGCGTAATGACAATATCTCGGTTTATAAGACATTCACTCACCAACACTTGCTTGAAATCAATCAAACTGTTCGAGAACTGTATCCCGGATATGACGGGCGAGTGCTTTTCGTACCACAGAGGGGTTGTTTCGCAAGAGGCATATTTGTAACAGCGTATGCCAAATGCAACAGTGGTTTGGAACGTGTTGAAGGAATATACAACGACTTCTACAAGGATATGCCGTTTGTGTCTGTCACAGGAAAGAGTCCTGACATGAAACAGGTTGTCAATACCAACAAAGCCATAGTTTATGTGGAAAAATACGAAGACCAGTTGCTGATGATAGCCTGTATAGATAATCTTCTGAAAGGTGCAGTCGGTCAGGCTGTGCAGAACATGAACCTGATGTTTGGCCTTCCTGAGACAACAGGCTTGCGTCTGAAGGCATCAGCATTTTAAGAATAAATTAAAAACAAGAGAACAGATGGAATTGTTTGATGTATATCCATTGTTTCCGATAAACATAGTTAAAGGCAAAGGGTGCCATGTATGGGATGATAAAGGTACCGAGTACCTTGACTTATATGGTGGCCATGCAGTTATAAGTATAGGTCATTGTCATCCGCATTATGTAGAGATGATGACAGCCCAGTTGAACAGACTTGGTTTTTACAGCAATAGTGTTAAGAATTGTCTCCAGGTGGAACTGGCACATCGTCTGGGCCATACTTGCGGATATGATGACTATGCCCTTTTCCTCATAAACTCAGGTGCGGAGGCAAATGAGAATGCTATGAAACTGGCAAGTTTCCATACGGGACGCAAAAGAGTTTTGTCTTTGCAGAAAGCATTCCATGGTCGTACGAGTCTTGCTGTGGAGGTTACCGATAACCCTAAGATTGTGGCTCCAGTAAATGACAGTAACCATGTGGTTTTCTTGCCGATAAATGATTTGGAGGCTTGGGAAAAAGAATTACGCAAAGGGGATGTGGCCTGTTGCATCATAGAATGCATACAGGGTGTCGGTGGCATTCGTATGGTTACTCCTGAATTTATGCAGGGATTGCGCCGTCTGTGTGATGAGTCGGGCACTGTTTTGATTTGTGATGAGATTCAATGCGGATACGGCCGTTCAGGCAAGTTCTTTGCCCATCAGCATCTTGGAATCCGCCCCGATTTGATTACGGTTGCCAAAGGCATCGGAAACGGATTCCCTATGGGAGCCTTATTGATTGCTCCCCAGTTTGAGGCCGTGTATGGTCGTCTCGGTACGACTTTTGGCGGAAACCATCTTGCATGTACGGCTGCGCTGGCAGTACTGGATGTTATTGAGAGCGAAAAACTCATTGAGAACGCCGCACGTGTTGGCGATTATCTCATTCAAACTATCTCAGGGTTGAATCTTCCACACGTCAAGGAGGTAAGAGGCCGCGGACTTATGATTGGAATTGAACTGGATGAGCCTTACAAGGAGTATCGGCATCGTCTGCTTTTTGACGAGCATTGTTTCACTGGTTGCAGCGGTACAAATACCCTGAGAATCCTTCCGCCGTTATGCCTCAGTATGGAAGAAGCTGGCTTGTTTGTTGAAAAACTCAAAAATGTATTAATATGAAAGTATTCCAGAATGTTCAGGATATAGGCAATCTCCAAGATGCCCTCAAGGAGGCACTGGAAGTGAAGAGAAACCGTTTTGCGTACCAACATCTGGGAAAGAACAAGACACTGCTAATGGTGTTCTTCAATAATAGCCTACGAACACGGCTCAGCACCCAGAAGGCTGCTATGAATCTGGGTATGAATGTGATTGTTCTTGATGTCAATGCCGGTGCATGGAAACTGGAGACCGAGCGGGGTGTCATCATGGATGGCGACAAGAGTGAGCACCTCTTGGAGGCTATCCCAGTGATGGGCTCCTATTGTGATTTGATAGGTGTCCGCTCCTTTGCTCGTTTTGAGAATAGGGATGACGACTATAATGAGGCCATCCTCCAGCAGTTCGTCAAGTATAGTGGCAAACCAGTGTTCTTCATGGAAAGTGCAACAGTGCATCCCTTGCAGAGTTTTGCCGACCTGATAACAATAGAGGAATATAAGGAGATACCGCGCCCTAAGGTTGTTATGACTTGGGCACCACATCCTAAGGCACTCCCACAGGCTGTTCCCAACAGCTTCGCCCAGTGGATGAATGCCGCCGATGTTGATTTTGTCATTACTCATCCTGAAGGCTATGAACTTGATTCAAAGTTTGTGGGCAATGCCAGGATTGAATATGACCAGATGGCTGCTATGGAAGGGGCTGACTTCGTCTATGCCAAGAACTGGAGCTGCCCTGGAGTTTCACGTCCGGAGGATTATGGAAAAGTTCTGGGCGATTATCATGACTATCTTGACTGGACGGTTAGTGAGCGTCAGATGGCGGTGACCAGAGATGCCCATTTTATGCATTGCCTGCCAGTGCGTCGCAATATGATTGTTACTGACGAAGTGATAGAGGGGCCGCGTTCATTGGTAATTCCTGAGGCGGCCAATAGGGAAATATCTGCCGAGGTGGTCATCAAACGTTTTCTGGAAGAGATGTAGTATGGCGATAACGGTTGTTAAAATAGGAGGCAATGTCATCGACAACCCCGGGGCACTTGAGGCCTTTGTGAAGGATTTCGCCCGTTTGCCTGCTCCCAAGATACTTGTTCACGGTGGAGGTAAGCTTGCAACGGCTTTCAGTAGGCAACTGGGTATTGAGACCCGCATGATTGAAGGCCGTCGCATTACTGACAAAGAGACGCTCGATGTGGTGACGATGGTTTATGCAGGATTAGTCAATAAGAACATTGTTGCCATGCTGCAGCGTGAGAAGTGTAACTGCATTGGTCTTTCCGGTGCGGATGCTAATATCATTCCTGCCAAACGGCGCGACCCGAATCCAGTTGATTATGGTTATGTAGGTGACATAGATGTCGATATGATAAACGTCTCAGCTCTAGCAACCTTGCTTGATGGCGGTATTACTCCAGTATTTTGTGCATTGACTCATGATGGTCATGGCTCGATGCTCAACAGCAATGCCGACAGCGTCGCTTCTGCAGTTGCCATAGCGGCGACAAAACTAGATGAAGTTGATCTCGTTTATTGCTTCGAATTGCCAGGCGTGATGCGTGACATAGACGATGCCAACTCACTCATCTGCGATATTGATGAGGCTGCCTATGCGCACCTGAGGCAGGAGGGTGTTATTAGCAAAGGCATGATTCCCAAGATAGACAATGCTTTCTCAGCTGTACGTCAGGGTGTTCGCTGTGTGGTTATCAGGCAGGCTCAGGACTTAGGTCGCAAGACAGGAACAACCATTCATTTATAAATATGCTTACCGCTCAGGACGCTATAGGACTATTAGAACAGATGATTGCCACACCTTCTGTGAGCAGGTCTGAGGATAAGGTCGCCGACCTTGTCTTTGCTTTCCTGCATGACAGGAATATTGATGTGCACAGGCATTATAATAATGTTTGGGCAATGTGTAGGCATTACGATCAATCTAAAAAGACCCTTCTTCTCAATTCTCATCTGGATACTGTAAAGCCGTCGTCGGCTTATACTCTTGATCCCTTCCAACCTCTCTCCAAGGGTGACAGGTTATATGGTTTGGGGAGTAACGATGCAGGAGCCTCGGCGGTGTCTTTGCTAACTGTTTTCTGTAATTATTATGATATAGAGCTTCCATTTAACTTATTGTTGCTACTTGGTGCAGAAGAGGAAGTTATGGGAGAGCATGGAATGAGAGAGATGATTCCTTTCTTCCAGCAGCATGGCATTAATATTGATTTTGCTTTGGTGGGTGAGCCTACGGGACTTGACGCTGCTGTTGGAGAGAGGGGACTTGTTGTACTGGATGCTGTTGCCCACGGTCAGCAGGGGCATGCTGCTCGTGACGAGGGTGTAAATGCCATATATAAGGCACTTGCCGATATTGAATGCATAAAAAATTACCGTTTTGAAAAGGTTTCGCCATTGTTGGGCGATATCCGCATGACTGTCACCATGATTGATGCTGGCACACAACATAATGTCATACCAGATACATGCCACTTTGTGGTGGATATTCGCACCACTGATGCCTATACCAACGAGGAAGTGGTAGATTTGCTTAAGGCATCTCTTGAGTCAGAAGTCACGCCACGTTCAACACGCATACGGGCCTCTGCCATATCTGAGGAGCATCCTTTGGTTCAGGCAGCAGTGAGGCTCGGACGCAAGACTTATGTGTCGCCTACTACGTCTGATATGGCGCTGATGCCTTTTGCTTCTTTGAAGTTGGGTGTAGGCCAGTCGTGTCGCTCGCACTCTGCTGACGAGTATGTACTTAAGTCTGAGATTATCGAGGGTGTTGATTTCTATAACAAATATATTAAAATATTGTCAGAGATATTATGAAACTTTGGGACAAGGGTTACGAAGAGAACCAGCAGGTGGATAGTTTTACCGTAGGTAACGACAGGGAACTGGATTTGCGTCTGGCGAAATACGACATACTGGGTTCAATGGCACATATCAGGATGCTTGAGAGTATAGGACTTTTGGAAAAATCCGAGTTGGATATTCTACTCAAAGCATTAGAGGAGATTCTCAAAACCGCCGAGAACGGTACTTTTGTCATAGAGGATGGGATAGAGGATGTTCATTCCCAGGTAGAGTTTCTTTTGACGCAGAAATTAGGTCCTGTAGGAAAGAAAATCCATTCTGGCCGCTCACGCAACGATCAGGTGCTTGTTGACCTCAAGTTATTTATGCGCGAGGAGTTGCAGGTTATTGCCTCCAAGGTTAAGGGTCTCTTTGATGTCCTGCAGACAGCCAGTGAACAGTATAAGCATATTTTGATGCCAGGCTATACCCACATGCAGGTGGCAATGCCCTCTTCGTTTGGCTTATGGTTTGGTGCTTATGCTGAATCTCTTGCCGATGATATGCAGATGATTGTGGCAGCATATCATGTCGCCAACCAGAATCCTTTGGGGTCTGCTGCTGGTTATGGTTCCTCGTTTCCGCTCAACAGGCAGATGACGACCGACCTGCTTCATTTTGAGACAATGAACTATAATGTTGTGGCAGCTCAGATGAGTCGCGGAAAGACAGAGCGTGCAGCCTCATACGCAATGGCATCGGTAGCTTCTACGCTTGGAAAATTGGCTATGGACGCCTGTCTGTTCATGTGCCAGAATTATGGTTTTATTTCTCTTCCCGACGAACTTACCACAGGGTCGAGTATCATGCCACACAAGAAGAATCCCGATGTATTTGAAATAATCCGTGGTAAATGTAACCGCCTCCAGGCTGTCCCCAATGAAGTTTCCCTGCTGACAACCAACCTGCCGCTGGGTTATCAGCGCGACTTGCAGTTGCTGAAGGATATCATTTTCCCGGCAACGACGGAGTTGAAGCGTTGTCTGGATATGGCTGCGTTCATGATTAGCCGTATCCGTGTCAATGAGCATATCCTTGAGGACAAACGCTACGACTATTTATTTACGGTCGAAGATGTCAACAAGCTCGTCCTTGAGGGCGTTCCTTTCCGTGATGCCTACAAGGAGATTGGCATGCAGGTTCAGAATGGTACATATAAGCCTACACGCAAAGTCCATCATACCCACGAGGGTAGCATAGGCAATCTCTGCACCGCTCAGATTAAGGCAAAGATGGAAGCCATCTATGCTCGGATAGTTGGAGACTAAGTTGACTTTAGGCAAAATTATCCAGATCAGAACTCTTTGAGGGTTTTGATGGGTATTCTGGCTAAGTAGATGCTGGCTTTGGGACCTTCGTGTGTGGAGTAGTAGCTTATCCAGAGATACTTGCCGTCAATGAGTATGCCGGGATAACTTGTGTCGCCTCCGGAGGGCAGGACAAACAACTGCTGCCATGTACCTTTTTGCGGGTTGCCCTTGAATACAGATGTGGTACACCAGCGGGGAACGAGATGACACCTGGTTGCCGCAATTGTGGTGGTGCTGTCAAGTACGACAAAATCAGGACCACCGAGATGGAAGGGTACTTCGCTCAGTTTCCAGTCGGTATAGGGGGCGGCACTTGTTGCCCATATTCCGTTAGCATTGTGCCCGTCACGCCTGATAAGCAATGCCATTTGTCCGTCTGGAAGAAATCTGATGGTGGCTTCGGAAGGATGGTCGGGGATGTTGAATGCGTGGATCTTGGTATAGTGTCTGCCGTCAACTGTTGACATGAGCCACAGCCCGTTGGTGCCATCTTGCCCAGGAAAATAGTTTACTGTATAGCCTATATTGTTGTGCCAAGTGAGTTTCCATATCCAGTTTCTGTTATCCTGACCATGTTCCTCAATAGTGCAGCGTTCTGGCTTGGAAAAACGAATGCCGTCGGTGCTGAAACATACATGAGGGTACTGTGCAACAAGTTTGCGGTCACGATAAACGGAAACACCAATGGAGACCATGAGCTCCCCCCTGGGGGTGATGCTGAGCTGTGGGTCGCGATAGTCCTCGCCATTTTCGCCAAGGAGGCATACAGACTGCCAGCGATGGCCGTCAGGTGAGGAGATGATGCGGATTTTCCCCTCTGCCTTGCCGTTTTCATCAAAGATATGGCTTTTACCTTCACGAAAGGCACAATAATATTGGTTCTTGTATTTGACAAGTGAGGTGAAGGAGTTATACAGTCCGTTGTCCCATATTTTTTCAACGGTATAGTTTATTTCCCTGGCCTGAAGATGAACCACAAGTGACAGGGAGACAATGAAGAAAGATATGGCTTTTAACATAGAGTTTAGGGTTTTCATATTTGTGTCTTTTCTTTTTCTTTCCTGGTGACAATACAGACTCCTATGAGGCAGAGCATGGTGGCCAGAATGTTCTGTCCTGTAATTGCTGCTACACCAATGATAATACTACTGATGGTGGCAGTGATGGGCTGGATGTAGTTATAGATAGCAATGGCTGATGGGCTGACGCTTTTCTGGCCGACGACTAACAGAAAATAGGCCACACCAGTGGCAAGGAGGATAATATATGCCAACTGCAGCCAGTTGGTCATGGTAAATAGGCTCCAAGGAGTGGAAATGATGTAGGATGCGGTGATAGGTGTCAGAACAATGGCAGAGAACAGAAACAGCCACTTCATCAGGGTTATGACATGATATTTCCCCAGTACGTCGGTGAACATGAGGAGGTAGAGGGCGCCAAATATCTGTGAGGCTATCATCAGGATATTGCCGAGTAGGGGATTAGAGGCATGTCGATCGCCGGCACCGATAAAAACGAAGAGCAGGGCGCCGATGAAACCGATGATGATACCCAATACTTTGGTGAAACTGATTTTGTCCTTGAGCAGTAACCATCCCAGTGCTATGGTGAAGATAGGTGCCATACTGCAAATGACTGTGCCGTCAAGTGGACTGGTATAGTTCAGTCCGAGGATAATACACGATTGGTTACCTGTGTTGATGAGCATGGAAGCGAGGAAGAGCTTTGCGAGGTCTGATTTTGTGACACTCTCCTGAGGGACATAGCGGCGGGGTATAACGAGGGCTATGGTCCAGAAGAGTAGGGCACCGCCTATCATCTTTATGCCGCAAAGTGCCCAGCTGGAGAGAAGACTGCTGAGAAGCAGGGTCTTGCATACAGTGGCATATAATCCCCAGATGAGGTTGGCTCCGATTATTGCCAGATGTCCTTTGAACTGCTTGTTTCTCATTGTTGGAGGAGGATTATCTCTTCTTGTTCCAAAACTCTTTGTAGGCTTTTTTGTAGGCTTTCTGCCATTGGCGCAGACCTGCTAGGCGTGCAAAGGCTGTACCAGCTATAAGTCGCGCTGCGTCAATATCAGATTGGTAATGGAAACCAACAATGGTGCGACTCTGACCGAGTTCGTAACCAACTTGATAGATCTCATTTTGATGCTCTGGATCAATGGAGGCCAGGAGGAGGGCTGCTGTCCAGTAGCGTATAGTGTGGCCTGATGGGTATGACGTCCAGTCGTCAGGATGTTCTTTGTTGGGGACGGGTGTGGACTCATGGAAATACTGGTAAGGCCGCTGACGATGATAGAAATCTTTGGCCCCGGTGATGCCATGGCGTGCTGTGGCGTAGGTGCGGAACAGAAAATCGGCTACTTGGGGATAGTTCTCGGGGGTGAAGTCACAGTCCATTACGGCACCGAAGCGTTGCATGATGTATCTGAGGGTAATGGATGTGTCGGCTACGGCTAGCTTGCCACGCTCGGTGCCTCGAAGCCGTTTGCCTTCTTCATATACGACACTGTCGTTGAAGAAGATAGGATCTTTGACAGAGGGTACAGGTGGCAGGTATTTAGTGGGATCGGGCATTTGATTAGGCTTGAGAAAATATTTAGCCTTCTCAACTTTATTGCTGGACTGGGCAAATGTGCTCGTTGTGAAGAGTACAAAACTGAATCCTAAAAGGAATGTGAATCTGAGGATATGTGTCATAGATAGTATTTTAGGAATTATGATTTTATGTTATAGGTTTCTCTGGACGATGTCAAGCAGTTTATTGAGGTTCTCCTGACTGTTTGCGGCAAGGATGCCGCTGTGTTTTTCGTAGGAGAGTTTGTTGCCTTGCAAATCGGTAATCAGTCCGCCTGCTTCTGTAACGATGAGCGATGCGGCTGAGAAATCCCAGACGCTCAGAAGATATTCAAAATACAACTCGCAGCGTCCGGCTGCCAGATAGCACAATTCAGGAGCGCAGGCACCGAAGCGGCGGATGTCGTTACATTGTCTGAAGGTGTCGGTTATGATTTGTGAGCAGATGTCGGCATACTCTTTGTGATATACAGAAAGTGCGGTGCACATGATACTGTCCTGGAAATTTCGGGTGGAGACGTGAACGGGCCGGCCGTTGAGGGTGGTTCCCCTGTTCTTTTCGGCAGAGTACATCTCGTTTGTGGAGGGGATATAGACCACGCCGGCTATAATCTCAGAATCTCTCTTCAGTCCCACGCAGATAGCACATTGGTCAATGCCTCTGCTGTAGTTGGATGTTCCGTCAATAGGGTCAATAATCCATGTGAAGTCTTTGGAACTGTCCCAGAGGTCTTCCTCTTCGCAAAGGAAACCGCTTCCGGGAAGAAGGTGAGATAATTTGTCGCAGAGAAAATCTTGTACGGCGATATCGGATGATGTGACGATATTGGAGAAACCTTCTTTCTGTGATATTTTGAAGGAATCTGTTGTCATGAGCGATGCCGCTGACTTGACGATATCGACAATAGAGGAAAGCGGGGGATATGAACTGGTCATTTCTGTATTATTTATGTGTGATTTGAGAAATAATCGTCTATTCGTTATTGGCGTCTGTGCTTAAAAGATTGGGACGGAGGCGTTTTGTCCGCTCCAGGGACTGGCTCAATTCCCAGTCCTTTATTTTTGCTTCGTTTCCACTGAGCAGTATTTCGGGAACTTTCCATCCTTTGTAGTCGGCGGGGCGTGTATAGATAGGGGCAGCCAGGAGCCCGTCCTGAAAACTGTCTGACAATGCGCTCTGCTCGTCCCCGATGACGCCCGGAATAAGTCTTACTACGGCATCGGCAATGGCGGCGGCGGCAATTTCACCCCCTGTGAGCACATAGTCGCCTATGCTGATTTCCTTGGTGATGAGATGTTCTCTGATGCGATAATCAACGCCTTTATAGTGTCCGCACAGGATAATGATGTTCTCGCACAAGGATAGTGTGTTTGCCATAGGCTGGTCAAAAATCTCACCGTCGGGACTTGTGAAGATGACCTCATCATAATGCCGCTGGGCCATGAGGGCTGAGATGCAGTCGTCAATGGGCTGACACTGCATGACCATTCCCGCAAAACCACCGTATGGGTAGTCGTCAACCCGTTTGTGCTTGTCCAAAGTGTAGTCGCGGAGATTGTGGATATGTATCTCTGCAAGTCCTTTGTTCTGGGCACGCAAAAGAATAGACTGATTGACAAATCCCTCTAACATCTCAGGCAAAACGGTGATAATATCTATTCTCATATGTGAAGCAGGACTATTTATTTATGCAAAAGTAATCATAAATGAAAGAAAAACTTTAATTTTGAGCAAAAATAAGACAAGATGGAAGAGACTGACAGGATACTGGAATTACGTGAGGAACTGCACAGGCACAATTATCAATATTATGTATTGAATGCTCCTTTGATTAGCGACCAGGATTTTGATATGCTGATGCATGAGCTGCAGAATCTGGAAGCACGCCATCCCGAGATGTTTGACCCGAATTCTCCATCCCAACGGGTTGGGAGTGACTTGAGCCAGGATTTCCAACAGGTGACTCATCGGTATCCGATGCTCTCTCTTGCCAACACTTACAATCGGGAAGATGTGGCAGATTTCTACCAGAGGGTGAAGGATGGCCTTGGAGGTGCCGGATTTGACATCTGTTGTGAGTTGAAATTTGACGGTCTCTCAATATCTGTCACCTATGAGAATGGTGCGCTGTCACGTGCTGTTACCCGTGGTGATGGCGTCCAGGGGGATGATGTGACAAACAATATCCGTACAATCCGTTCTATTCCCCTAAGGCTTAACCCCAATCAGTCCTGGCCTAAGAGTTTTGAGGTGAGGGGAGAGGTGCTGATGCCTTGGGCTAGTTTTGACAGGCTGAATAGTGAGCGTGAGTTGCGCGGAGAACAACTTTTTGCCAACCCCAGAAATGCCGCTTCTGGTACTTTGAAAAGCAAAAACAGTACCGTTGTCGCCGAGAGGGGACTGGATGCCTATTTTTATTATTTGCTGGGAGAAGAATTGCCCTCAGATAATCATTTTGACAATATCTCAATGCTCGGACGTTGGGGATTCAAGGTGTCTGACGCAATGCGCCGGGTATCATCATTGGATGGTATATATGAATTTATAGACTATTGGGACAAGGAACGTAGCCATCTGCCTGTAGCAACCGATGGCTGCGTGCTGAAAGTCAATTCGCTTGCTCAGCAGCAGGAACTTGGAATGACGGCAAAGAATCCACGCTGGGCGATAGCCTATAAGTTCCAGGCAGAAAAAGCTTGCACAAGGCTGAACAATGTTGTGTTCCAGGTGGGACGAACAGGAGCGGTAACTCCTGTGGCAGAAATGGAGCCGGTTTTACTGGCGGGTACAGTGGTAAAACGCGCCTCTCTGCATAACGCAGATATAATGAAAAGTTTCCAGCTGCATTATGGTGATTATGTCTATGTTGAGAAAGCCGGTGAGATCATACCGCAGATTGTGGGTGTGGATGAAAGCAGACGCTGTATAGAGGGTCAGATAATACCTTTCACTTCAGTATGTCCTGAATGTGGAACCCCATTGGTGCGCTACGAGGGCGAAGCGGCAAGCTATTGTCCGAACGACGTTTCCTGTCCGCCGCAGATAAAGGGTAAAATTGAGCATTTTATTAGCAGAGACGCCATGAATATTGAGTTCTTGGGTCCTGAGACTGTAGACGAATACTATAACAGGAATCTTATCCGTGATGCTGCCGACTTATATAGTCTGCAGGTCGGGCAGTTGTGTGGTGCGGATGGCAGCAAGCTGAAATCGGCACGCAAGATTGTGGAAAGCATCCAAAAGAGTGTCACGGTACCTTTCGACAGGTCTCTCTATGCGCTGGGGATACGCTTTGTGGGCAAAGTCGTGGCCAAAGCGCTGGCAAAGCATTTCCGCACTCTTGATGCGCTTCAAAAGGCTTCCTTGGAAGAGTTGCTCGAAGTAGACGGGGTTGGAAAGATTATAGCAGAGAGTGTTATCCGTTATTTCCGGGATGACCGCAACCGCATGCTGATAGGTAAGCTGGAGATGGCTGGTGTTGTCTTTGAAATCTCTGAGGAAGACGGTCCTCTGAGCGATGTTCTCTCTGGTAAAAGCGTTGTTATCAGCGGTGTCTTCAAGAATCATAGCCGTGAAGAGTATAAGGATATGATAGAGAAGTATGGAGGCAAGAATGTCAGTAGCATTTCCTCCAAGACGTCATTCGTCCTTGCAGGAGATAACATGGGACCTGCTAAATTACAAAAGGCACAGTCATTAGGTGTGTCGATAATCTCGGAAGAAGAGTTCCTGGAAATGATAAAAGAGTAACCCGTAAATCAGAGAGATTTCAGGATTGCTTGCTGTTGGTAATTAGTACCAATTGGTGGCAGGCTTGACCCATCTCCCATTGGCCTCATTAGCCCCAGTAGCCCCAGTAGCCCCATTGGCCCCATTGCCCATTGACCTCATTGCCCCCATCAATCCTTTTTGCCCTATTGCTTCTCTTTTTTCTCTATTTCCTGCATCTTGAGCATCTGGTCTCTGTACATGGCGGCTTCAACAAACTCAAAGCGCTTGGCGGCATTCTCCATTTTCTTGCGCAGAGACTCAACCGTTTCTTTTTTGTTCTTCTTGTAGTCCCCGGCTTCCTCGCTCAAGGTATAATCACCCAATTGATCTTGGGTAGTGGTTTCTGCGGCAACGAGATCGTGGCTGATCTCCTTGCGGATTTGGGTAGGAACAATATGGTTTTCCTCATTATATCTCATTTGCTTTGCTCTGCGGCGGTTGGTTTCATCAATGGTCTTCTGCATGCTCTCTGTTATCGTGTCGGCATACATGATGACTTTGCCGTGAACATTGCGGGCGGCGCGACCTGCGGTCTGGGTCAGGGAACGATGGCTTCTGAGGAAGCCTTCCTTGTCGGCATCAAGAATGGCAACGAGTGATACTTCAGGCAAATCCAACCCCTCTCGCAACAGATTGACGCCCACCAGTACTTGTATAATGCCTTGACGAAGATCGTTCAGTATCTTGACTCTTTCCAGCGTGTCAACATCGCTGTGAATATAACTCGTGCGAATGCCGTTGTCCATGAAGTATTGGGTAAGGTCTTCTGCCATGCGTTTTGTGAGTGTTGTCACCAAAACACGCTCATCCTTTTCCCTGCATTGCTCAACCTCTTCCATCAAGTCGTCAAGCTGGTTCTTGCTGGGACGGATAGTGATTTCGGGATCTAAAAGACCTGTCGGACGAATGACCTGCTCTACGACAACACCCTCACAAAGACTCAGTTCAAAATCGGCAGGGGTGGCGCTGACAAAAATGGTCTGGTGAACCATATCCCAGAATTCCTCTTCTTTCAGGGGGCGATTGTCTAACGCCGCTGGCAATCGCCAGCCGTATTCCACTAATGATACTTTTCTTGAATGGTCGCCGCCGTACATGGCCCTGAGCTGAGGGACGCTGACATGACTCTCGTCGATTACCAGCAGGAAGTCTTTTGGGAAAAAGTCCAGAAGACAGTAGGGGCGTGTTCCCGGCTCTCTGCCGTCAAAGTAGCGGCTGTAATTCTCGATACCGCTGCAATGACCGAGTTCCCGTATCATCTCAACATCATATGTGACACGTTCATGAAGACGCTTTGCCTCAAAGTCCTTACCGAGTTCCCTTAAATAGGCCTCCTGGACGGCAAGGTCGTCTTCAATTTGCTTTGTAGCAAGATGTATTGTCTCCTGGGTTGTCAGGAAGAGGTTGGCGGGGTATATCTTGTATTCATCAAAACTGATTGTCTTCATGCCGGTTTGGCTGTCGATAATGTCTATGCTGTTGATGGTGTCGTCCCAGAATGTGACTCTGATGATGTCATCGGAGTATGCCAGATAGATTCTTACAGTATCGCCTTTTACAGAAAAAACGCCTCGTTTGGGTTCGATGTCGTTACGCACATACAGGGAGGCCACAAGTTTTTTCATCAGGACGTTCATTGATAGCAATGTGCCGGTTTTCAAGGAAATGACATTCTCGTAAAATGCGCTCGGGTTACCCATGCCGTAGATACAGCTTATTGAAGCGATGACGATGACATCCTTGCGTCCCGACAGGAGTGAGGATGTGGCTGCAAGTCTCAACTTGTCTATGTCTTCATTGATGGCCAGATCTTTCTCAATATATGTGTCTGTTGATGCGATATATGCCTCAGGCTGGTAGTAGTCGTAATAAGATACATAATACTCTACGGCGTTATGGGGAAAAAAGCTTTTGAACTCAGAATACAGCTGAGCAGCCAGCGTCTTGTTGTGGCTGAGAATCAGCGTGGGCTTGTTGACGTTCTGGATGACATTCGCGATGGTAAACGTCTTGCCCGACCCAGTAACGCCAAGAAGTGTCTGCGCTGTATCTCCATTGAGAATGCCGCGTGTCAACTCTTCAATGGCTTGTGGCTGGTCGCCTGTTGGCTGGTAATTGGAAACTAACTCAAAATTCGGCATAACGTGCAAAAGTACTACTTTTTGGCAATTTGATTTTATCAGATTAAAATAATGTGCTTATTTTTGTGTTATAAAATAAAAACAATGCAGTGGACACAGCGAAATAGAAGCATTAAATATGTATTGATAATTATAGCAATATGTATTGCTGCTTTCTTCCTGGCTTTTTCAAATGTCTTAGTCAAAGGACTCAAGGAAGAAGCCTCTGCCAAGATGACAGTATGGGCTGATGCCATGTCGGCACTCAATCATGCGGACGAGAATACTGACCTTGACTTTGTCCTCAATGTGATTAAGAACAACAATACAATACCTATTATTGTCTTGAACAAAAACGGCGAGATTGAACAGTACCGTAATCTAATGATTCGTGCTATGACTGCAGAAGACTCGGTCGCTTATCTTAAGGAAAGGGTGAAGCAGATGAGGCAGAGCGGCTATACCATTACAAGCGATGCAAGCGACAGTACGGCATATATGGAGATTCTTTACGAAGATTCAAAGATTCTCAAGCAACTGGTGTATTTCCCATATATACAGATAGCAATCCTCCTTGTCTTTGTCTTGATTATTATAGTGACTCTGCTGTCTCTGAAACGAGCCGAACAAAACCGCGTGTGGGTTGGCTTGACCAAAGAAACGGCCCATCAGCTGGGCACGCCGATTTCCTCGTTGATGGCTTGGAATGAAGTGTTGAAAGAGACCTACCCGGACGATCAGGTTATACAGGAAATGGACAAGGATGTTAAACGCCTGCAACTTATTGCAGATCGTTTCTCCAAGGTTGGTTCTGCACCCGAATTGGTGGAAACTGATGTGAAGGATGTGATATGGCATGTTGTCAATTATATCTCCAAGCGATTTGTCAAAGTCAATATATCTTGCCGCCTTCCTGCAACAGAAGTACATGCCTTGTTGTGCGCCCCATTGTTTGAGTGGGTAGTTGAGAATCTCTGCAAGAATGCTATTGATGCCATGGAGGGCAGCGGCCAGATAGTGATTACAATGCATGAACTGACAGATAAAATCAGTATTGATGTTGCAGACTCTGGCAAGGGTATTCCCAAGAACAGGTTTAATGCGGTTTTCGCCCCTGGTTATACAACCAAGAACCGGGGGTGGGGATTAGGATTGTCCCTGTCGAAACGTATTATTGAAGAATATCATCACGGCTCTATTTATGTGAAATCGTCAGAGCCTGGAAAGGGAACCGTATTCCGTATAGATTTGAAGAAATAAAAAAACAGCCATGGGAAATGGCTGTTTTTATTTCTTATCATTATTTTCTTGGTTTGTAGGTATATTCGGCCTCGACAGACTTTGAGAAGATGTTGTGAACTGTTATTTTCAGAAGCTTATTCTCAATTTTACCTTCTATGACTGTTGGGAAGAGATCGGGTTTGGTAGCCTTTTTCGACGAGAATCTTCCCATGTTAGGTCCTCCGCCGACAAGATGTGCCCATTTCCTGTCTTTTGTTGGTGGGTCGTAACGGAATATATGTGTATGGGCTGTGATGATGAGCTGGCAGCCGGCCTTCTCCAATAACGGAGTCCAAAGCTGGGCACAGGTCCGTTGCCAAACAGCAAAACTGGGCTTATGGAAATCGTCTTTGTCTGCCGGCAGAATGTCACCGGGATTCATTTCCGGTCTGTTGTCAAAAAGAGGAATGTGACAGAATGCGACGAGAAAAGGTGCGGAGGCAATTTCTGGTTGTTTGAGCGCATCTGCCAACCAGGTCTTTTGAGCCTCTCGATAGGCATGGCTGTTGAACATTCCCATCAAAACAGGATTGGAGTCAACTTTGTCTTCGGCGGTGTCAAGGCCTATGAGGGCAATATCGCCCATGCGTACAGCGAAGTTGCGTCCCAAGTCCCAGTCTCTCGAGGACCGTTCTTCAGGCTGTCTGAACATGAAGACGCGCTCCATGTGCCAGTTTGCCTTTCCTCTGTCATCGTGATTGCCCGGAGTAAACATATAAGGGATATTTGAGGCATAGTCTTTTCGCTCTATTTCCGGTGTCAGGAAAATCTTTTTCTGCTCAGCAACTGAGTCAACGTTGGTATTGGCATCGCCATTCCAGATAACGCACGAGGGGTTCAGCTCGGCGACTTTGTCAAGACAATAGGCCAATGGTTCCCAGCGCATGTGCGTGTCGTTAATGACACAGAAGTGAGCCTTCGCTTTTTTGCCGGCAGTAGTGAAAGAGTAGATTTTGGGATCTGTCTCTGTTCCTAAGACTTTTTTGTCGCGGTAGTGTTTGTAATGTATTTCGTGGGCACCTATCTGGTAATAGTATTTCGTGGCGGGTTTGAGGCCTGTTAACCTTATGCGCATAACTTCGTCGTTGACATCATTGACACGGAAACCTCCACACATTACCCTTTTGGAATTGCTCATGTCGGGAGACAGGCTGTAGTCAACAAAGCCGTTTGCCAGCCGGTTTACGGCAAAAGCAACTCCCATGCTCGTTTCGGCATAATTCTGCAGCATGGGAGATGAAGCGATAAGGGGTAACCCTTTGCCTTTGCTGATTTCTTCTTCTTCCGGAATACTAATATTGACGGTTTTGTCTACAGCTGAAGCGGTTGTCGTTGCCGCAATCAAAGCCGTGCTTTTGAGAAAATCTCTTCTGTTCATGATGATATAGTTTCTTAACGATTATTCTGATTGAGATATATTAGTTCCGCCTCCAACATTTTTAGTTTTTTCATCTGATATCCTGCTTTGGCAGCTTCCTCGATAGGGCGTGTGTAGAGGTAGTGTATCTCCATGGGACGATGAAAATCATAGTCTAATTTCATGCTTGGCGAATAGGGGGTCATGTGGATGGTATTGTCTATCATCTTGTCGGCAAACGAGGCGTCAATATTCTGTACGCCACATGCCTTTGCGCCTTCTATGGTTTCCATCATTAAGTCTCTGACCAGTTGCATCGTGGCAGGATTCTTGAGCAGTAAGTCGGTTTGGGTGTTTAACGCCACCGTCAATCCGTTGAAAGGCATATTCCATACGGCTTTTTTCCATCGCGCCTCGTTGTATTCCATGTTGCAGGCTTCAATGCCGGCATCCTTGAAATCTTCTGTCAGACTGCGAACCAGCGACTCGTCAGGACACGAATAGTTGCCTATGTTGATGGAGCCATAGCATTGGTGGTTTACAATGCCGGGTTCTGTCTTTGCGCAGCAGATAAATGCCAGTCCTGCAGCCAATGACAAGCCTGGGAAAATTTGTTGGACATCGCTCTCCAAACCGATGCCGTTTTGGATGAGAACCACTAATGTGTTATTATTAATTATAGGTGTAATAAGTTCTTTTAACAGGTTGTTATTTACAGATTTAAGACAAACAAAAACTATGTCACATTTTGGCATTTTCCTGCTGTCATTATATACAAAGGGATGGTCCAGGTGAAAGCTGCCGTTACATGAGTTGATTTGCAATCCATTATCAACGACATGCTGATAGTCCTTGTGCAAAAGGAAATGCACGTCTTTTCCGGCGTGCGCCAGTTTCCCTCCATAATAGCCGCCAATAGCTCCTGTTCCAATAATTCCGTATATCATATTTATTTGTTGTTCATTGTTAGTTTCCCGTTTTTGATTCTCATTGTAGTGAAATAAGTCCTTCGCGGATGTATTTGTGTTGCAGAGTAGTGGGCATGGTATGCAACTCTGTATTTGTTGTCTTTGTCAATAAACAGCGTGTGGTGTCCTGTGCCTTCCATTCCGGAGGCATGTTGGAGAACGGGATTGGAGGTGCTTTTGGTCCAGGGCCCTTTAATGCTGTTAGAGGTGGCGTAGCCTATGCCGTAATTCTTGCTCCTGTAGTCGTTGGCAGAATAAGTCAGGTAGTAAGTGCCTTGTTTTTTTACGACGCAAGGACCCTCGTTTACAAGAGCGTAAGGAAAGAGGGGATCTTTTTCCCATTCCTGACTGACACTCAGGCATTGTTGCATGGTTTCAGGCTTGATTGACAGGAAGTCGTCACTCAATTCTGCCATGTAGATATTGTTGCCATGCTCTATATAGACAAAGAACAGATATGCCTTTCCGTCGTCATCAATGAAAGGCGAACTGTCTATACTGCGATTTTTTAGCATCGGCTCTTTGCCCATTTGTTTGAAAGGTCCCAGAGGACTTTTGGCGGTGGCAACATAGAGGTGCTCATTAGCAGAATAATACATGTAGTATGTGCTGTCTGTTTTGATGATTTCAGGTGCCCAGAACCAATGGTCCTCTGTTGTGTTCTTCTTGTGCAAGGCCAGTTGGGGTTGTAGTGTCCATTCCCTGAGGTTGGTAGAGGTATAGACCTCAATGCCGTTGGGCGAATGGGTGCCATAGGCATAATAAATGCCGTTGTCCAGTAAGATAAACGGATCGGCAATTTCCAGATTGCTTTCAGGATATCCTTTGGAGTGCAATGGGATAAAACAAATAAACAAGCATACAGTTAAAGATAAAAATCTGGACATATTTGTGAGAATATAGTTTGCAATCTGCTTTATATCTACAAAGTTAATAAATCTGCTTTAATTATGGTGTCCGACAATAACATGTAATGAAAAATTTTGTAAGTTTGTGGTAATTATATTAAAGCAAAGAAAACAATGAAAAAAATTGTGGTTTTGACTGGTGCCGGAATGAGCGTGGAAAGCGGGTTCAGTACGTTTCGTGGAGCCGATGGCCTTTGGAATAATTACAGGGTAGAGGATGTCGCCTCTCATGATGGCTGGCTGAGGAATCCTGATTTGGTGAATAATTTCTATAATGACATGCGCCGCCAGCTCATTGAGGCAAAACCCAACAAAGGGCATTGCCTGCTTGCGGCAATGGAGAAAGACTTTGATGTTCGTGTCATTACACAAAATGTTGACAACCTGCATGAAAGGGCAGGGAGCAGCCATGTTCTCCATCTGCATGGTGAATTGATGAAAGTCACATCAAGTAAAAATGTTGATGATCCCCGGTGCATAAAAGAGCTGACGGCGGAGAACTATGAGGTCCATCATGGCGATTTGGCTGCCGACGGCAGCTTGCTGAGACCGTACATAGTCTTCTTTCAGGAAGCTGTACCCAATATTTCGAAAGCTGCCGAATATGTGGAAGATGCAGATATTTTTGTTATTATCGGCACGTCGCTTAATGTATATCCTGCGGCTGGCTTGCTCCATTATGTCCGTCGGGGAGTTCCCGTGTATTTGATAGACCCCAATCCCGTGTTGACGCCAGATGCGTTCAATATCGTGTATATCCAGGAGACGGCTTCGGTAGGAATTGAGATCCTGCTGAAGAAATATCTTTCCAGTCAGCAGGGTTGATGCCGGCAGCAGGCTGAAAAAGTTTGCTTTCTTGCTAAAAAACTTAAGGAAAACCTTGCTGATTAAATTGAAAATTAGTACTTTTGCACGCCGATTATTATCAAGAGGGCAGAAAATGCCCAAGAATCTTTGTCTTTCAACCATTTGTCTTTTGGCCGAGGCGATGAGTAGGGACAGGATAAAAGAATAGTAGTAAACAAATAAAATTAAGCAAAAGTGAACACTTTAAGTTACAAAACAATTTCCGCCAACGAGAATACCGTGGACAAGAAGTGGGTCGTTGTAGATGCTTCTGACCAGATTCTCGGTCGTCTTGGCTCTAAGGTAGCTAAATTGTTGCGCGGAAAGTACAAACCAAATTTCACCCCTCATGTAGATTGTGGTGATAATGTTATTGTTATTAATGCTGAGAAAGTAAAGCTTACTGGTAACAAATGGAATGATAGAGTTTACCTCCGTTATACAGGTTATCCAGGTGGTCAGCGCGAAACAACTCCGGCACAATTGCTGGCAAAGCCAAATGGTGCTGACAGACTTATGAGAAAAGTAGTTAAGGGTATGTTGCCGAAAGGTCCTTTGGGCGCAAAGTTGCTGAGCAATCTGTATGTTTATGCAGGGAGCGAGCACAAGCATGAGGCACAGAATCCAGAAGTAATTGACATTAATCTGTATAAATAATTATGGAAGTAGTAAATGCATTAGGCAGACGTAAGAGTTCTATAGCTCGTGTCTATGTTTCAGAAGGTACTGGTAAGATAATTATCAATAAAAGAGAATTGAAGGATTACTTCCCATCTCCATTGTTGCAATATGTTGTTAAGCAGCCATTAGAGGCTCTTGATGCCCTGGAGAAATATGATATTAAACTCAATATCATTGGTGGTGGTTTTACCGGTCAGTCTCAGGCAGCTCGTTTGGCAATTGCCCGTGCATTGGTTCTTATCAATGCAGAGGATAAAAAACTGCTGCGCTCTAAAGGATTTATGACACGTGACGCCCGTGAGGTTGAACGCAAGAAACCGGGTCGTCCAAAGGCACGTCGTAGATTCCAGTTCAGTAAACGTTAATCGGTATTTGACAAATCTGAACTGTGTGTTTAGTATCTAAACGTCTGAGATTTTGTGGAAATAAACTACTCGGACGTTGGTTTGAAAACAAAAAAGAAAGTAAACAATTAAAACAAAAACAATGTCAAGAACAAATTTTGAACAATTATTAGAAGCTGGTTGTCATTTTGGCCATTTAAAAAGAAAATGGAATCCAGCTATGGCCCCATATATTTTCATGGAGCGCAACGGAATTCATATTATTGATTTGCACAAGACTGTTGCTAAGATCGATGAAGCAGCAAACGCCTTGAAGCAAATTGCGAAATCCGGTAAGAAAATTTTATTTGTAGCTACTAAAAAACAGGCAAAAGATGTTGTGGCACAGAAAG
Source organism: uncultured Prevotellaceae bacterium (assembly GCA_900318305.1). Lineage (GTDB taxonomy): Bacteria > Bacteroidota > Bacteroidia > Bacteroidales > Bacteroidaceae > UBA6382. Next base: position 30,374 of record ONKB01000005.1, read on the forward strand.
CCATATCAGTAAATATGCCTTATGTAATCGAGCGTTGGCCGGGCGGTATGCTGACAAACTTTGCCACTATCCGCAAAGCTGTGAAGAAAATGGCCAATATCGATAAACTTTCACAGGATGGCACTTATGCCAATCTTTCTAAGCGTGAAATACTTCAGATTACCCGTCAGCGTGCAAAGCTGGAGAAGAACCTTGGTTCCATCTCTGATTTGACCCGTCTGCCTTCTGCTCTTTTTGTAATTGATGTTTATAAAGAGGCTATTGCAGTTCATGAGGCCAATCGTCTGGGTATTCCTGTATTTGGTATCGTGGATACAAACTCCGACCCCAAGAATGTTGATTTTGTAATTCCTGCAAACGATGATGCCACCAAGAGTATTGAGGTTATCCTTGATGCTTGTTGTGCTGCTATCGCAGAAGGTGTTGAAGAGCGCAAGGTAGAAATTGCTGATGCAGAAGCTGCTGAAGCCCAGAATGAGGCTGAGAAGGATGAAGCTGAGGCAAAACCCCGTCGTCGCGCAACCACGGCAAGAAAGAGTAAGGCAGTAGCTGCTGCTGAAGAAGAGGAACCGAAAGATGCTGAAGAAGCTTCTGAACCAGCTCAAGAGAAAGAAGCAGAAGAGGCTGCAGAGGCTCCCGCTGAAGAGGCTGCAGAATAATATTCTATTAACCTATAATTTGAATTCAAAAATATGGCTAGTTTAGCAGATATACAAAAACTTCGCAAACTTACCGGTGCCGGTATGATGGATTGCAAAAAGGCATTGGAAGAAGCTAATGACAATATTGAGGCAGCTGTTGAAATTGTACGCGCAAAAGGTCAGGCAATTGCTGCAAAGCGTTCCGACAGAGACGCTTCCGAGGGTTGCGTACTTTGCAAGGCAGAAAACGGCTTCGGCGCTATGATTGCCTTGAAATGTGAGACAGACTTCGTTGCTACTAATGCAGACTTCGTTAAGCTGACTCAGGATATCCTTGATGTGGCTTTTGCTGCAAAGGCAAAAACCCTTGACGAGGTTAAGGCTTTGAAGTTTGGTGACAGAACTGTTGCTGACGCTGTTACAGAACGTAGTGGTATTACAGGTGAAAAGATGGAACTTGATGGTTACTTTACCATTGAGGGTACCTCTATTACCTGCTATAACCACCAGAACAAGAATATGCTCTGTACAATGGTTGCCCTCAACGAGGTAGCCGCTCCCGAGGTTGGCAAGCAGATTGCAATGCAAATCGCTGCCATGAATCCTATCTCTATCGATGAGGCTGGCGTTCCTGAGGACGTTAAGAACAACGAGATGAAGGTGGCTATTGAGAAGACCAAGGAAGAACAGGTAGAGAAGGCCGTTCAGGCTGCTTTGAAGAAAGCCGGTTTCAACCTGTACATCGCAGAGAGTGAGGAGCATATCGCTGAAGGTATTGCCAAGGGTAATATTACCGAGGCTCAGGCTGACGAAATCAGGAAAATCAAGAAAGAAACAGCTGAGCAGAAACTGGCTAACTTACCTGAGCAGATGATCCAGAATATTGCCGGTGGTCGTATGAACAAATTCTATAAAGAATCTTGTCTCTTGAATCAGGAATACTGCATGGACGCCACAAAGACCATATCTCAGATTTTGAAAGATGCGTCTGCCACTTTGACAGTAACCGATTTCAAGCGTTTCACTTTACGCGCTGACTAATTTAAGTCTCTGATAAAAACCTGAAGAGCCGTATCTTATGATATGGCTCTTCTTTATTTCGCTAAGTCCACTAAAAAAGCTGCTCCCCAGGAGCCTCACCCCCTTCCCCCTCCCCTCAAGGGAGGGAAAACATTAAGTTGCTTTAAGTCAGGGAAATAAGGCTCCTCCTCTAAGTTAGAGGAGGTGGCGCGAAGCGACGG
>ONKB01000016.1 GCA_900318305.1 uncultured Prevotellaceae bacterium
CAGGCGGCACGTCTGCCAGCGAGGTCACGGTATCGAGTGCCGTGCAGCCCTCAAAGGCCAGCGGACCGACACCCTGGGTGAGTGAGGCCGGGATGGTGAACTTCCTCAGGCTCGTGCAGCCCCTGAAGGCGCAGGAGTCGATGAGGACAATAGTGTTGTAATTGAACTTGACTGTCTTCAGATTTTTGCAGTTATCAAAGGCAAGGGGTTTTATGTTCAGGGGGTACTTGTTATAAAACTCAGCAGTCTCCATAGCAATACAGTCCTGGAAGGCTCCCTCCCCCAGAGAGCCTACTTTTGTGGAAATGACGATGGATTTCAGACTGGAACAGCCTCTAAAGGCATAATCCATAATCATCTCCACTGTGTATGGAATATCAATGTGCGGCAAACTGCTACATCCCCAGAAAGCGTACTTTCCAATAATTTTTACCTTAACAGGTATTTTGATATACTTAAGAGATGAGCAAAGACGAAAAGAATTGTATGCTATCTCTGTCAAGAATAACTTCTCGTCGGTTGGTTCTGGAAGAAAAACAGAATCCAGCTTAGAACAATTCATAAATGCTTCCTCCTCAATGCTGGTCATCTGCGTTTGTCTCATATCCACAACTTTCAAATACCTGAAATCCCTAAAAACAGCTTTTTTGATAACACGTACGGGACACCTGTTTGATCCAACAAGAACTTTAAATGGAATATTAACATCTTCTATGTTTCTGTCTGCATCGAATACATACGCATATACAGGTATATATCTCATTAAAATATTGTTTTCATAATAAGGCTCTGAATATATTTCATAGTCAACACCATTATACCTGTTAGCATCACTTACTGATATGCTGCAAGACATTAGAATAACAAGAAGCAACAGACACCTTCCTGCCCTGTTCTTTATAGACTTGTGGGGCATTATAGCTTCTTGGTTTTCTTTATGGAAAAAGATTCTGTTCAAAGTCATTGCTTTTTAAGTCTTTCCACGCAAAGATATTAAATAATTTTGAATATCTGCACGAAAAGTTATTTTTTTTTTGGGGGGGGTGAGACGGCTATTTCATCAATACCTTCTTTGCCGTGCCGTCCTTGTAGCGGATGATGTTCAGGCCTTTCTGAGGCTTGGCCAGGCGCCTGCCGTCAAGTGAGAAGACGCCCTCCGGCTGGGATGTTTTCACCTTCGCTGGTTTTATGCCCGACAGGTCGCGCGCCATTATGCAACTTCTGTCAAACCGGTCCCAGGGCCAGGTCGTGGCATATTCATCAATGCAACCCAGAGGGACAATAAGATTGGTGTCCTTGATGAGGCGGGTATAATCATTAATGTTATAATCATATTCGTTGTCACCCAAGGATTTCTCCGATATACAATAGGGGGTCGTCGCCTTATTGACATACAGATTCTTAATACTCAGTCTGGCTGGACCTTTCGGCATACCATCAGATAGTTGAACGTAGCAGAATGCATATTCGCCGATATCAACAATTGTTGCCGGAATCTCAAAAGATTCCCAGTACGAATGTCGCCAGAAGGCGCATTTCTCCAGGATCTCCAGCCCATAGGGAAGTTTAGGGGAGTTCAGTAGAGTGCATTCTGCAAAAGCATATTTCCCAATAGTCTTTATTTCTGGACTGAACTTAATTTCTTTTACAGTAGTTCCTCTAAAGCAATAGTCAGGAATTTTTGTTAACGACGTGTTGCCTTTCTCAAATTCAAGATATGTCACACCAGAGTATTCAAATGCATGGGGTGAGAGTGTCTCAAGAGTCTTGGGAATGGTTAATCTTGTTGGCCCTGCCCAGGCAAAGGCACTTTCTCCAATATGACGCAACCATTCGTTGCCTTCCGGGAAGTCCAAGACACTCAGCCAGAGACATCCGTAAAAAGCATAGTCATCAATATAGCTTATCGTTTTCGGCAACATCACGTGCTCAAACAAGGAGGTGGGTTCATAATCCTTATCTGGATCTAATGGTTTATATCGTGAATAGAACGCATGATCTCCTATGCCTATGACTGTACAGATGGTGTCAGGGTCTCCGAAGTCCCGGTTACCCCGGTTGAGGATGAGTGTCTCAGGAATTCTCAACACACGGCAGTCCCAGACAACGCCCTCGTTTTGAGCCACCTCGCAAGCACCCTCATCTTCATCAACCATGTTGTAATACAGCATTATTCCGTCTGCATTGGGGGCACAGAAATCCCATGCCCACGTCGGTGACGCAAGCAGAAGAAACAGGGACAGAAAGAATAGCACCTTCATCATGGATTACTGATACTTAAGATTATATCATTTAAATGATATTGTTTATATCCACAAAAGTACAAAAGTTTCTTCATAATGACCAAACAAAAAAAACTTTTTCAAAAAAAATGCATAATCATCTTGCCATCTTCACAGAAGCCCCTGAAACAAAAGTCTCTATTTGTCTTCAACCACTCCATGGCATTCACATCATCAACCACAGATGCGATGAATTGCATGATTTTTTTTAGTTGACTTGGCTAAAAAAGTTTCTTTGTAACTAATTAATCTATGTTTTAGGGCTAGAAACATAAGTTTCAGGTCGGGAAACATAGATTCCCAGCCGTAAAAGAAAATTTTTTGGAGCATATGGCATATTTCGGCTCACCAGTAAATTCCTGTGTTTTCTTATAAAGGAAAAAAAACAGGAAAAATACTTTTTGATGTTTGTAGTTCTTTCAGAACTTTAGTGCCAAGTACTATGCCTTGCCTTTAAGAGCAAGCTCTTACGTCCAAGCCATGGTTCTTATCACATGACTCCGTTATTACAAACATCCAAAAGCAAAAACACCGTTACGCTGCGCTTCACTAAAAAAGCCTCATCCCGTCCCTCTCCAGAAGGAGAGGGAATTATTATATCACTGACTTAAAGCAACTTAAACGACAGTCCCCCTAGCTTAGGGGAGCTGTCGTTTTGCGACTGAGGAGTGTGTCCTTCAGAGGCAGCGTTGCATTGGTGACTGCCTTCACACACGCCTCCGAGCCTTCGGCCCACCTCCTCTAACTTAGAGGAGGAATTTTGTAGCTGCTGCCCTAAGCTAGGGGTTTCTGTCCCCCGATAACGGGAGAGCCGGAGAGGGTGTAAAGACCATTGACTGTCATGAAATGACTGAGGAGTGTGTCTTCGCTAGCAAAGCATCCCTCTTAAACATCTTAAAAACAAGGTTCCTCCTCTAAGTTAGAGGAGGTGGCGCGAAGCGACGGAGGCGTGTGTCCTTCGCTAGCAAAATGGAACCCTTTAAGGTTAAGGTTATCGTTATGGTTAACGTTGTTTCCCGAGCCTGTCGAAGGAAAACTATTAAACCCTTAAACTATTAAACTCCCATCTCCTTTAGGAGAGGGCAAAGGGTTTTTACGTTTTTTGTCTAAATCTAAACACAAGGGGTTTAAACCAAGTATTTCTTCAGAACGGAAGTTACATCATATTCATTTCTACCCGTCTGCTAAACAGCAATACATCTAATTATATCTTATCCTCCATTGTTGAGGATACATATTGTTTGCCCTGTTTCCAAGATTATTAGCAAAACCCAATGGTGCACCCTTATATGTAACCAGGACATATCCCCTTGGAGCATCAATCTTGATGGCCATGCACCGAAGGTAATCCAACGCCTCTTCTAACGACAAACTGACAACTGGAAAACCTTCCTTCAAGCATCTCCTACTCATCGCCAACGCCTGATGGGGAACCTGTTTCCGTCCCTTGACTTCATACAGAGGTATTGCAAAAGTCAACAGCCGCAACTTCTTCATGAGACAGCCCAACACAGGAGCATCATTGTTCCTGACTGCATAGCTCACAGCATCCTTCTCAAGTATGCCCATAGCATTATCATCCATTCTTTCGCGCCATTCCTGAGGGAGCGGTCTGAGTGTCAGTTTGTCTTTCATCCTGACAGATGCCGTAGTGGCTGTCTTACGGAGCAGCGCAAGAAAGAACCCTTCTCCACGTGTAAGATGAGGGAAAAAACGATATACCGGAAAGTTCTCCCCCTTCATCATATTGCCCGCTATATGCCAACTGTCTGCAACAGGTATTTCCACGACCTCTGCGCCCAGAGAATCACAGATATACCGCACATTCTCCTCATTTTCCATAGTATTATATGTACAGGTACTATATATCATATAGCCACCTTCTTTCAGCGACGGCCACACATCATTCAATATCTGTCGCTGACGTTTGGCACACATCACCACATTCTCCTCGCTCCAAAGTTCAAGTGCAGGATTGTCCTTACGGAACATTCCTTCGCCTGAACAAGGTGCATCAACTACAACCAAATCAAAGACAGCCCCCAGCGCACCAAAGTCTTTGGGGTAGTTTGACGTCACCACATAGCCTTCATGCCCCCACTTGATCATATTCTCAGCCAGCACCTGTGCACGTTGAGTTACAGGATCATTACTTACAAGCAAGGCCCTGTCGGGCAGCAGGCTGCGAATCAACGTAGATTTGCCGCCGGGCGCCGCACACAAATCCAATGCCACATTCACCTCGCCGACCATTTTCAGAGCCTGCCCAACAAACATAGAGGAAGCCTCCTGCACATAATAAGCCCCTGCATGAAACAACGGGTCCAAAATGAAAGCCGGACGATGGTCCACATAAAAAGCCGAAGGACACCAAGCCACAGGAGCCAGCCCACCAGTTTCCAGATATGGTTTTCCGGGATTCACACGAACCGATACCGAAGGGTCCTTCTGGAGAGCCTCAACAAAAGCCATGACTTCAGCTTCCGGAAGCATCTCCCTCATCCTAAGGGTGAATTTTTGTGGCAGATTCATTTTGTTATACGTTCCATCTTCTACGGGAATCACAAAGTTAAACAAATTTTAGTGACACAGATACAAGGATGAGGAAAATCCATTATCTTTGTAAACAGAAAAACCCATCATCATGGCCATCAGATTTGACTTCATTGGGAAAATGGCACTCATCATGCTCATAGCATTTGCCGCACCTCTGCAAACCAATATCCTTGCACAAGGCACAGCTGTCACCGTTGTATCAGACACAACTGACGATGACGAAGGGAATGCCTTCAATGAAGAAAGTGACACAGTGGCTGCCAATTCCAATGTCATCATGATTGATGAAGACATGGAACCACCCTCATGGTGGAAATTCTTTATCGGAGACGGCAGTGTATGGGACTTGGCACACAGCTTATTCACAGACAGCCCTATGCTGTTGCTGCCTCTCATCATCCTGTTTGCCATCATTCTGCTTCCCGCATTATTGATAATACTGTTCATCATCTTTCTGATGCGCGACCGCCGGCGCAGCCGACAACGACCTTATTATGCACAACAGAACACCAGCTATACCGACGACTCTACATACAGGGAACGCAACCTGGAAAAAGAAAAAGACAGAGTTGTCATCAATTTAGCCATTGCCTTGGGTATCTGCATTTTCTGTATCGCCTATAGCTGGCGTTTCGGCACACTGCTCTCCGTCATTTATCTTTGCGTACAAGCTGGCAGATTCATTAACCTGCGACGAGCCGAGAAAAGAAACAACAATAATAATACTTTTTAATCATGAAACAATATCTCACCTTACTTAACCGCATCCTTAACGAGGGTGTCAGGAAAACAGACCGCACAGGCACAGGTACTCTCAGTATTTTCGGCAACCAGATGCGTTTCAATATGGCAGACGGCTTTCCCCTCCTGACAACAAAGAAACTGCATCTAAAGTCTATTATATACGAACTGTTATGGTTTCTGCAAGGTAATACTAATGTTCATTATCTGCAAGAGCATGGTGTGAGGATATGGAACGAATGGGCTGATGAAAATGGAGAACTGGGACCTGTCTATGGACACCAGTGGCGTTCCTGGCCAGATTACAACGGCGGTACCATTGACCAGATTTCCAATGTCGTTGATTTGATAAAGCACCATCCCGACAGCAGGAGAATGATGGTCAGCGCCTGGAATCCCGCTGAAATCGATCGCATGGCCCTGCCACCTTGTCACTGCCTGTTTCAGTTCTATGTAGCCGACAATAAACTGTCGTTGCAACTCTACCAGCGCAGCGCCGACACCTTCCTCGGTGTTCCGTTTAATATCGCCTCCTATGCTCTTCTGTTGCAAATGATGGCACAGGTATGCGGTCTGGAATGTGGTGACTTTGTTCATACCACCGGTGACACCCATCTCTATATGGATCATCTTGAGCAAGCCAAGCTGCAACTCTCGCGCGAACCACGCCCATTACCACGGATGATCATCAACCCTGATGTCAAGAGTATCTTTGACTTCCAGTATGAGGACTTCCAGCTTGAGGGTTATGACCCGCATCCTCATATCAAAGCCGTTGTCTCCGTCTAATCCCATAAGCCAAAATTTCAGATATGCTATCTATCATTGTCTGCATTGCGAAGAACAATGCCATTGGCCTTGACAATAAACTGCTTTATCATCTGCGCGCTGACTTGAGGCATTTCAAAGAACTGACCACAGGACATACAGTTATTATGGGAAGACGCACCTTTGAATCACTGCCCAAGGGAGCACTGCCCAATCGCCGCAACATCGTCCTCACCCGTCAGGACAGATGTTTTCCCGGCACTGAGACATTCCCTTCACTCCATGAGGCACTGGCTCATTGCAATGACAAAGAAGAGGTATTCATCATAGGAGGTGCCAGCGTCTATGCAGAAGCATTACCGCTGGCACAAAAACTATACCTTACTATAGTTGACGATTTCCCGTCCGAAGCTGACACTTTCTTTCCCACAATTGCCAAGAACGAATGGAAAGAAAACAGCAGAGTGCATTATGAAGCAGATGAACAAAACGACAAGCCTTTTGACTTTGTTGATTTGGTCAGGATTTAACTGCCGGGAATCCTCATCTTACTTTCATGACCAACACAGAGTTTATCCGGCAGCATCTCTCTGAAGACGTGCGCCAACTGGCCTTGCGTCCTGTACCTGATGGTGTTGACATCAAATGGTGCCTGCAACAAATTGAAGGGTGGCAATTAGCCAGACAAAAACTACCGCATTGGGCTTCTGCAGAGGATTTGTGGTTTCCGCCGCGGCTTTCCATGGAACAATGTTCCAGCGAAGAGACAGCAACCTACAAACGCCAGATTGTTGAACGCCTGTTGCCGCTTCCCAGGGAACGTCACTCAATGATTGACCTGACAGGGGGGTATGGCGTGGATTTCAGCTATCTTTCTACCGCCTTTCAAAAAGCCACCTATGTGGAGCGACAGCAATGCTTGTGCGATATAGCACGCCACAATTTCCCAATACTCCAACTAAACAATGCAACCATCGTCTATGCAGAGACACAAATGCTCTCCAGCTTTCTTGAAACCCAATATGACCTTATTTACATTGACCCTTCCAGACGGGATGACACCGGGAGGAAGACTGTTGCAATAGAAAGCTGCACCCCTGATATCAGCCAATTACAACACAAACTCCTTTCCCAGGCTCGTCATGTTCTCGTCAAGCTCTCTCCCATGTTAGATATCACCCAGGCGCTCCGTTCCCTTGACCATGTCAGCGAAATACATGTGGTCAGCGTACACGGTGAATGCAAGGAGTTGCTTCTCGTCCTGTCGGCCGAAACCAGAGAACAAACATTCTACTGCGTCAACCTCTGTACTTCCGATCCCGTATTCTCTTGTACAAGACAGAACTTACCCGTCCCGGTCAGCTACACCGATATCCCCTTGCAATATCTCTACGAACCTAACGCCTCCATACTGAAAGCAAATATCCAGGATTCACTTTCCACGCAATTCTCCATTCAGAAGCTCCACCCCATGAGTCATCTTTTCACCAGCAATATCCTGTACAAAGACTTTCCCGGACGCATCTTCAAGATTGAGGAGTGGAGTCGTTTCAGCAAATATAAATCAGGAGAATTACTTAAAGGTATTTATCAGGCCAACATATCTATCCGCAATTTCCCCGGCACCGTAGCCATGCTGCGCAAGCGGCTTAATCTTAAAGAAGGAGGCGACACATATCTCTTTGCTACCACCCTTGCCGATGGAACCCATACTCTCTTGCGTTGCATCAAGGCATAACAGGGGAATTATACCAAGCATCTCTATGACTTCCAACAAATAAAAAGGGGAAAGACTCACGTCTTCCCCCTTTCTTCCTGTTATGTTTTCCAAAATCGAAATGTGATATCTTCCTTAAGTCCTCCAGGCAGTATTTTATATAGTTTCTGGTTAGTTGTTTTCTGTTTTAGACCGCCCAATTCTTCTATATAAGGACCTAATTTAACATAATCAAAATTCTTCAGTTCTATATCTTGTGATAATTCCTTGTTTCCTGAGTACCAACCTATTTTCAATCCATAAGTCTTTTTCAACCATGCCGCCATACGGTTTACCTCTTTAGTATCGTTGTCTCCGCCCATAATGGAGAGGCATGTAATAGCGTCTTTATAGTTTTTCAGAATGATTTCTATGTTCTCCTCATTGAATAGCTCTCCATTATCTTCCCAGAGAAAAGGACTATGGCAATTGTGGCAGCGATGCGGACAATGGGTTATGTTAAAGGCCAAAGTCACCTCGTCAGGTATCTCTTGGAACACAATGTCGTAGTTATAGAATTTAAGCATTTATCTTCAACTCCTTTGCCGTCCTCTCTTCTTCTGCTGCTACATGATAGTGTCTCTTGGCAGCCTCTTTCTGGCGTGCGCTGGAGAAACTGCTGATACGCTTCAAATAGCCAATGATACGTGTCACATAATCTATATTCTTGCTATGGCAGTGAGGACACTCATGCAAATAACGCTTGTCAATATATCCGCAATCGTTGCATACCGTATTTGGAATGTTGAAAGTAAAGTAATTGCATCCCTCCATCGCAGCGATATGGAGCAACTGGCGATACTGCGTCTTGCTGAGATGTTCCTCCAGATTAGCATGAAGGGCAGATCCGCCGGTCAGATGTTCCACATACTTTCTTCCATGCAGACGGAACTTGTCAACAAGGTTGGTTGTCTCGTTCTCCACAATATAGAAATAGCTGTTGTAACAGTCACGCGGTACGACATAACCGTCTTCGCGATCCCACTTGGCATGTTTCACTCCTACATTCTCTGCGGGAATCATCTCGCAGTTAAACATCACATCAGCACTGCGATATTTCTTGTTGTATTTCTCAACAATACCCAAGACATCCTGTACAAACTTAAGGTAATCAGGATTATCATTGATGGGAATACCCAAGAACTCAGCTGCCTCAACCAAGCCATTGACACCGATAGTCAGATACTGGCGTTTAATGTTTATGTAACCTGCATCAAAGAGAGGAAGCATACCCTTGCCCTGTAAGAATTTGAGATTTTCATTATAAGCCAGCTGCACCTTATGGCAATGTTCAACGACATCCTCCAGAAAGTCCATATATGATTCTCCGTTGCGCACTGCTTCCTGAACACATCTGTTGAGATTGACTGTCAACACACTCTTGGAACCAGTGCTGACACCACCTGCTCCCAGGGTATAACTGAAACCATTGTCTTGAATCTCATTGCGCAGACGACAACAACTTGCCAGAGAATCAGCATTGTCGCTCATGTATGTAAAGAACGAGTGTCCTTCAGAATACATTTCTGCGGTGAAATCGGCATATTCTTGATCTTTTACATCGCCATTTTCCGTGAGAAGAGCCATCGTTTCTACAGGGAAAGTCAGAATAGTCTTTGTACGTTCCTTGTTAAACCACTTCATGAAACGTTTCTGCAACCAGTTCAGACCATTCCAGTCAGGCTGTGAGCCGTCGGGGAAATAGAATTCACCGAAAATGCTCTCAAAGTAGTAACGGTCATAATATGAGATATTCCAGAATACTGCCTGGAAATTGCGAGCACCAGTCGGCTGGTTGATAGAATAGACTATCTGTTCAAAACAGTCAGTAATAACCTTGTCTATGGTACGCTGCTTTGAAGACAAATCAACCACCTCGTCTGCATGGTTGTAGTAATCCTTTCCATACTCCTGGCCGATAAAATAGTTGAGATACATCAGGAATTCAGGTGTTGCGCACGCTCCGCTCAACATGCTGGAAACAATGAAAACCATATTGATAAAACCACCACAGAAAGACTTGATGTTAGTCGGTTTCGTTGAATTGCCGCCTATCGACAAGGTACCACCTATCAGCCACGGATACATGGTAATGCTGGCACAATAGTTGGCAAGACTGGTCTCATCGTTCTTATATATAAAATGGTTGTTCAACAAACGGATATATTTGTCTGACATTTCCTTACCGTACATATCTTTCAGGCGGTCGGTAATCAAACGGCGGTTCAAGCGGATAAAATTCCCCTTGGGCAATTCACCTATCAACGTGGCTATATTCTTCTTGTCCACATTGGCATTGGCATCAAACTTACTGCCTGTCGCTGCATTTTCAGCTGCACAATAATCTATTAGAAATCTCAAACGGTCGCTCGTATCACGATCCTCAGTATGCTTCTGGCGATACAACATAAAAGATTTGGCAACTTCAAAATAGCGCTCAGCCATCAACGAGAGCTCTACTTGGTTCTGTATCTCCTCTACTGTCATGCCAGATTTCAGATTGAGACGAGCAAGAATATCAGTCATCTCCTCTTCAGTGACGAAACTGCCAACAGAGAGAAAAGCCTTGCGAACGGCATTCTTGATCTTCTCAATTGAAAATAACTCCTGACGACCATTTCTCTTGGTGATATATAACGATGTACTCATATTATAATAAAAATTGTAAAAATCAACCTTGGCGATTACGAAATCCCGTTAAAAATTCTATAATCTCGTTTTCATTTGCAAAGATAGAAATGTTTCCCAATTTGCATAACATTTTATCTGATTTTTTTTAAAAGTTTTCCAAAAAAATTTTTATATCACTGATAATCAAGAAAATAATTTTTCTACTCCAACAAAAAGTTTTCCATTTTGAAAATCTTTACTGATACTCATGGTGTTAGAAAAGAAAAATTTTCCGGCTGAGAATTTCCGGAAAGTTTTTCAAAAACCTCTTCAAGACAAAACGACTGAGATACCCCCTTTTTTGACACAAACAAGGCAAAAAAACAGGAAAAAGGTTCACTATAAAATTCCTGTGTTTGCTTACAGATTTAATCAAGAAAAAAACACCGGCTTTTCAAGCCTAAAAAACAGCCTCTCCCTAACCCTCACCTCAAGGGAACTGCACCCCAAAAGTTAGACACAAAACTAAGGAGTTACAGTATGAACAGACATCACAGTTATGAAGAGAAGCTGGAAGTGGTAAATGAGATTTTAGGCGGCAAAGGGATGAAGTCCCTGTGCCGGGAACGTCACCTGGACCGGCATACGGTATTTTGCTGGCTGGACCACAGGGCGGCCTTCGAGGTCGCAGTATTTGGTGTCCCTGGGCATCACCTTTATAGGGGTGAGATGCTATTTTACCACGACTTTCTTTGCTGTGCCGTCCTTGTAGCGGATGATGTTCAGGCCCTTCTGAGTCTTGGCCAGGCGCCTGCCGTCAAGTGAGAAGACGTCCTCCGGCTGGGATGTCTTTGCGGTTGCTGGTTTTATGCCCGACAGGTCGCG
>ONKB01000090.1 GCA_900318305.1 uncultured Prevotellaceae bacterium
ATGATGGGCATCACCGATGAGGAACTGGAAGAATATGTGAAGACAAGAAAGCGAACTGGCCAAAACATCAAAGAAAAAGAACTCATTGGCAAATGGATTATAAAATCGAGTGATGAACAATATTCTGGCATCGAATACTTTGACAACCACACATATTCCCAGACATATATTGACCATTTCTCATATCCCACCTACACAGGGCGTGTTGACTTCATTTATGTTACCAGTGGAAACTGGGAACTCCGTGGTGACACATTATACACTGACCTGAAGGCTGGCTATAGTTTCAAGATGGACAAGAGCCGCATCACGCCCCTACCAGGCAAAGAAAAGCAAGTGGAAGAATTCCTGCAACAGGCAGAGAAAAATGCTAAAGAAACTCAAAAAACAGCCCAAAAAGAGCAGGAACGTCACAGAACCTATGGCATATCTATCAATGCCAGCCGCAATAAGGTTGAGATGGTGTGGAAGGATTCTGAGGGAGATTTTGCCGAAGAGGAACAATTCCTCTATCTCTCAAGAGAGAAAAAGTAACGACTATTTAGATATAGGATGATTTATTACTTACAGAAACACAACATAACAGGAAAGAAACAGAATATACTCGCAGTTGTCCTCTATTTTTTTAGTATATAATTGCCGGATTCTTTGACTCTTTATAAATATCACATATCTATTTTAGTATTTTTACGTTTTTTATTATAAATTTGCACCCAAATTAATCGTTTAATAAACTCTAAATAATGGAAGATTTGAAAACAGAAGAGATGAAGCAGCAGGTTAAACCTGTTGCAACGAATCAGGATTCGTCATTTGACCGTAAAAGACACATCGTCGGTGCTATTTTAGGTCCATTATGCGCATTCCTTGTATGGATTACACCTATTGAGGCATTAACGCCCGAAGCCCACCATCTGCTTGCCATTATGTCATTGGTTGCCATCTGGTGGATTTGCGAGCCTGTACCTATCCCCGTTACCTCACTCGTAGGACCTACCCTGTGTGTCATCCTCGGTGTAGTAAACATGAAGACTGCTTTTGCCGCTTTTGCCAACCCGATGATATTTCTCTTCATGGGAGGATTCATTATCGCAAAGGCCATGATGGTCAATGGATTGGACAAACGTATCGCCTACGGCATCATGTCAATGAAGTGGGTTGGTGACTCTCCGCGCCGCATATTCTTGGCCATTGGTCTGGCGTGTATGGTATGCTCCGGCTGGATCAGCAACACAGCTACAGCCGCCATGATGTTCCCCATAGCACTAGGTCTTCTGGAGGCTATCCGTGAGATGATGGCAGCAAAAGGCAAAATCATTGATCTGGCTAACTACAAATATGCTACAGGCTTGATGCTAATGACTGCATATGCCTGCTCTATCGGCGGTGTGCTTACTCCTATCGGAACACCTCCCAACATCATCATGTTAGGCTTCCTCAATGAATTGGCACCAAACGAACCTCACATCACATTCTTCAACTGGATGGTATGGGGATTTGTAGCTATGGTCTGCTACTTTATCATTGCCTACGTTGCCCTTTCAAAAATGTTCCCTGCCGATGTTAAACACATTGAAGGTGCTCAGGAATTCATCAGCGAAAAAGTCAATGCCCTTGGCAAATGGACACGCGCCCAGAAGAACACCATGATAGCATTCATCGCTGCCGTTGTACTCTGGGTTACTCCAGGCATCCTGAGCGTTATTTATGGTTCCGATGCAGAAATTCTGAAGACCTACAACAAATACTTCCCCGAGGCAGCTGCTGCCATGGTAGGCGCACTTCTCCTCTTCTTCCTTCCGGTTAAGAGCGGTAAGATGACATTAGAGTGGAAAGAAGCCGTCGCTGGCGTAGAATGGGGAACTCTGTTACTCTTCGGCGGTGGTCTCGCAATGGGCGGACTGATGTATACCACAGGTCTTTCCGAGTGGATTGGTGATGCAATCAAGACAATGATGGGTGGCAATCCTTCAGAGATTGTCTTCGTAGCCATCTTCTGTGTTGCCGCCCTGCTCCTCTCTGAGCTGACTTCCCACACGGCTGCCACGAACCTCATCGGCCCGATTGCCGTAGGTACAGCCATCACCATGGGATTCAGTCCGATTCCTGTTGCTATCGGCATTGCCCTCTCTTCTTCACTGGGCTTCATGATGCCGGTATCCACACCTCCAAACGCAATCGTTTACGCCAGTGGATATGTACCTATCACCAAGATGATCAAGTCGGGTGTTATCATCGACTTCATCGGTATTTTCTTCGTAACAATTCCTGTCGTATTGCTCTTGGCAAAACTGATTATGGGTGTATAAGGAATCCCCTGACAACATAAGAAATATCAGGACACTCTATACACGTGTCCTGATATTTTTTATAGAGATAGAGGAACCGAGGCGACTAACCAAATTGAACGTGGAGGGGAAAACCCATAACAGGTTCAGTTTTTCGCCCTTTCCTCTCCTGTTTTCAGGTGAGAGCAACACTTAATCACAATTATAACTTATTGTTTTTATTTCTCATGCTCGGAAATGCTCAAATTTATTTTGCATTTCGCTCGCATAATCGTAATTTTGCAGTATTTTAAGAGAATAACATAAAAAAATAATACAACAATGGCAAAAAAAGTTCTTTTAATGATTCTTGACGGTTGGGGAATAGGCGACAAGACAAAGTCAGACGTCATCTACAACACTCCGACACCAAACCTGGATAAAATAAATGCAACATATCCTCATTCACAACTTCAGGCAAGCGGTGAGAATGTAGGTTTACCCGATGGTCAGATGGGCAACAGCGAAGTGGGTCATCTCAATATCGGTGCAGGTCGCGTCGTATATCAGGACTTGGTAAAAATCAACCGTGCCTGCCGCGATAACAGCATTTTAGAGAATCCATGTATCAAGGAAGCCTACGGCTATGCCAAGGAGACGGGCAAGAACCTTCACCTGATGGGACTCACCTCCAACGGTGGCGTGCACTCCAGCATTGACCACTTAAAGAAACTCGTTGAGATAGCCAAGGTTTATGGTTTGAAAAACACATACGTTCATTGTTTCATGGACGGTCGTGACACCGATCCCAAAAGCGGCAAGGGTTTCATAGAGGATCTGACAAAGACTTGCGAAGCCAATGGTGCTGCCATTGCCTCTATCATAGGCCGTTTCTATGCCATGGACCGCGACAAGCGATGGAGCCGCATCAAAGTGGCATACGACCAGCTGGTTCACGGCAAAGGCAAAGAAGTAGACAATATGGCAGAAGGTGTGCAATATTGTTATGACACCGACACCGAGGACCATAAAGACACCGACGAGTTCATGGAGCCACTTGTCAACGCTAATGTTGACGGCCGTATCAAGGAAGGTGACGTAGTTATATTCATCAACTTCCGCAATGACCGTGCCAAGGAAATAACTCAGGTACTCACGCAGCAAGATATGCCCGAGGAAGGAATGAACACTATCAAGGATTTGAAATACTACTGTATGACCCCCTACGATGCCAGTTTCAAAGGAGTCAAGGTGTTGTTCCCAAAAGATGACGTCACCAATACCCTCGGCGAATACATCAGTTCCAAGGGCCTTAAGCAGTTACATACCGCAGAGACAGAAAAATACGCCCATGTGACCTTCTTCTTTAACGGTGGCCGCGAAAAACCCTATGAGGGTGAAGACCGCATCCTAGTACCTTCACCCAAGGTAGCCACATATGATCTCCAGCCTGAAATGAGTGCATATGAGGTAAAGGACAAACTGGTGGAAAGTATCCGCAAGAACGAATACGACTTCATTGTCGTCAATTTCGCCAATGGCGACATGGTGGGACATACTGGCGTATATGGAGCCATCGAGAAAGCCGTTGTTGCTGTTGACAAGTGTGTAGGCGAAGTTATTGATGCTGTCAGAGAGACCAGCTACGAAGCCATCATCATTGCCGACCACGGCAATGCCGACTATGCTGTGAATGCTGACGGCACCCCCAACACGGCCCATTCACTCAATCCTGTGCCGTTTATATACATCACCGAGAACAAGAACGCCAAAGTAAAAAACGGTATTTTGGCCGATGTGGCACCAAGTATCCTCCATCTCATGGGTCTGCAACAGCCTGAGGATATGACTGGCGAAATTCTTATAGAAGATTAAGTTTTCAAAGGGGTTATGGGGAGCATATCTCCCCTTCTCTAGAAGAGGCGAGTTTTGAGATTCTCTTACCCAAAGGTAAAATCATTCATGTATATTTCTTGAGGTGGATTTTGTTATTCTAACCCAACATTGCAAGCGAGCAATATGCAAAAGGCACTAAACGGCGAATGGGACAATCTTCTCTCCCCTGAGTTTGAGAAGCCCTATTTCCGACAACTTGAGCAGTTTGTCGATACCCAATACGAGCAGACAATCTGCTACCCGCAGAAGGATAAAATTTTCGAGGCTTTCCGTTTGTGTCCGTTTGACAAAGTCAAAGTCGTATTGCTCGGCCAAGATCCCTATCACGAGCCTGGTCAGGCCATGGGCTTGAGTTTTTCCGTCCCCATGGGAATGAAGTTTCCTCCATCATTGCGCAATATTTTCAAGGAGGTTATTGACGACACCCATTGTACACCTCCCTTCGGCGGTGATCTGACCTATTGGGCAGAACAAGGTGTACTCCTGCTCAATACCACTCTCACCGTAGAAAGAGGTAAAGCCGGTTCCCATTTCAGTCATGGCTGGGAGACGTTTACCGACACCGTTATTGCCACAGTAAGCCAGCATAAAAGCCATGTTGTATTCCTTCTATGGGGTAACTATGCACAAAAAAAGCAACCGCTCATTGATGCTACCCGTCATCTCATACTGACCTGTCCACATCCGTCACCGTTATCAGCATACCATGGTTTTTTCGGTAGCCACCACTTTTCCCAAGCCAACCGCTATCTAACACGGCATAACATCTCCCCAATCGTCTGGTAAATGGAAAAAGACCGTATGAACATATTAATGGTGGGCGATGTTGTCCTGTCAACAGACTGCCTTCGAGAGCCGTTCTGCTGTGACATAACTTCATGCAAAGGAGCATGCTGCATTGAAGGTGATGCCGGAGCCCCCATAACCCCCCAGGAAGTGACTGCCATTGAAGACATCTTGTCTACAATATGGGAATACCTCTCCCCTGAAGCTCAAAAGAAGATTCAAGAACAAGGCATAAGCTACACAGACATAGAAGGTGATCTCGTGACAAGCATTGTAAACGGAAAAGATTGCGTATTCACATGTTATGATAAGCACGGTAATTGTCAATGTGCTATTCAGTTGGCAAAAAATAAGGGTGAAATAACTATTGACAAGCCCATATCCTGCTCACTCTACCCTATACGTGAAAAAATATTCAAAGGAGGGTTGGTAGCATTGAACTATCACCGCTGGGATATCTGCGCCAACGCACAGTGTCTCGGTAAGAAGCTCAGAATGCCAGTCTACGCTTTTCTGCGCGAGCCATTAATCACCCGTTTCGGCAAAGAATGGTACGACGAGTTATGCCAGGTCGCCGAATCGCTCAAAGAAAAAGACATAATTAATTAATGGAGTATCCAAAGCAACTGAGCTAAATTGGAAATATCCTAAAAACAATAATAATATGAAAAAAGCAATAACAGCAATTCTGTTAGGGTTGATTGTTTCTATGTATTCGTGTGCACGGAAACTCACAGTCATGTCATATAATGTTCACCATTGCGAAGGAATGGACAACAAGGTAGATGAAGAGCGTATTGCCCGCATCATCTCCGTGAATCAACCCGATGTCGTTGCCATACAAGAACTGGACAGTGTCACCAAGCGGTGTCCTGCTTATCAGCTGCAAGTCCTCGGAGAAAAAACCGGCATGTATTATACCTACGCCAAAAGCATTGACTACGGAGGAGGCAAATATGGCATCGGTATTCTCAGCAAGGAACGCCCCATCTGCGTAAAACGCATTCCCCTTCCAGGTGCCGAACCACGCGTATTACTTATCTGCGAGTTTCACGACTATTATTATGCCTGCACCCACCTGTGTCTCAAAGCAGTCAACCGTATAAAATCTTTATCTATCATCTTGCAGCAGGCAGAGTTGGCAGACAAGCCATTTTTCATTGCCGGTGACTGGAATGCCCTGCCCCAGGAGGAATTTATCCAAGGCATGAACCATCACTTTGATTATATCTCCAACCAACAAATATCTACCTTCCCCTCCGACCACCCCAAAAGGTGCATTGACTATATCGCCTTTTACAGAGCCAGTATTAAGAAGAGTATCAAAGTGAAGAAATATACCGTCTTATCTGAACCTGTTGCCTCAGACCACTGCCCCATCAAAGCCACTGTAAATATAAAATAGACCATTGAGGGCTATTTCCTCTCCTTCTTTTTCCCCAACAGATAAAACCCATTCATCACTGTCGGTATAGAGGAGTATTTTGTATTTATACAAAAAAAATCACACCAATGATACAATCAAAAGGAAAAAGCATTATCTTTGGGGTGATAATAATAACATCATTTTCTACTTAATTATATATTTTATTAATTATATATTTTACAACAACTTTATAAATTATTGCTTATGTTAAGAAAATTACTTTTATTCAGTTTGTTGATGGGGATTTTTATTCCCACCTCTGTTTCAGCATGGGATCAGAAACCCAATGCAAAGGTAACCGAAGACATCAGCGGTTACTATGTAATTCGTGGCTATATGGACGACGAGTATTTTACCGTTCGCTCCACAGTTGCCGACGAGACATTCAACTTCTATCCGATGACTGGCACGTTCACTGGATCTCTACTTGCGACAGGTGATGGCGAATCGTTAGACCTGAACAATCTTGACGCAAGGTATGTTTTCCAACTTACACGTCAAAGTGACGGAAACTACCTGATGCGCTATTGCGGATGCCCCTATCCATGCTACATCAAAGTAGACGGCGTTGACATGGCTACCGACCGTGACGTACGCGTAACCTCATCACCAGCCATGGCTTCCCATATCAGGATAGCCAAAATCAATGATTCCAACTATAGCAGCTATCTGTACTATCTGTTTGACGCTACTTATACCAATGAGACTGGCATGCCTTTCTGTATTGGCAGTAACACCAATCCTATTTACCATGTCTATAGCGTAGAAAAGCACCCTACGAGCAACTGGGATAATGACTGCCGCGTTGACATCGTCAAATTGTCTGACGAACAGATTCCAGAAGCCGCCAAAGCAGAGAACCTAAGGAAAGAACTTGACTGGGATAATGGTGTATACCGTATGTGCGGCGCATCAAGCAATTTCAGTTACATGGGACTTCAGGCCAGTGTGAGCGGCACTACTTCTGGTCATATCAGCGAGAACATTTTCCAGCAGACAACTTTTGATGCCAATCAGAAAGACAACTATCTGTTTGACCTCACGGTTAATGAAGACGGTTCATGCTACCTGTTCAATCGCGGTGGCAACGGCTATGTCGTTACAGAGAAGACCAATGCCGATGAAGACGTATGGGGTTATGTTACCATCAGCGACACAAAAACTGATGCTGCCAAGATAGCTCTCAGTTACACATTTGATGACGGCTCCATCGAAATCAGGGCCGTCAACAATCCTAACCACTTCTTTGATGGCAGCAAGGAACTCTGTGTTACAAACGGCAGCGTAAGCAAGTGGGCAAAATGGCAGATTGAGCGTCAGTTCACCATGCCTGCTGAAGGTGTTATGGGCTTGTATTATTCAAAGAGCCTTACTGTCCCGACAGGCATAACAGCCTACATCGTTGAAGGTGTCACCGCTGGCAAAGTAAGACTTACCCCCATCACATCCGTCATTCCTGCCAACACCCCTGTCATCCTCATGGGTGAAGCTGGTGATTTCTATATGCCGCTCACTTTCAGCGCCAATACCTTGACAGAGAACAAGCTACATGCTTACACCGCACCTGTCGACGGAGACGTTTATATTCCCGTAGGCAATACCATCAAAAAAGTCGCTGGCTCCACACTGACTGAAGGCAGTTTCTACCTGATAGACGCCGACTTTGGCGACGGCATCCTCAGCGATGGTATGGAAATAACTGCAGAAGAGCCTCAGCCCATCGCTGGTTCATTCGCCGTGTATGGCAACTCCGTATCCACCTATGAAGGCTATCAGCCTACTGGCTATGCCTGCCACTACGATGCTGGCGACCTTGGTGGCGTAGGCGGAACATGGTGGATGCAGTTAGACAAGATGACAGAACTAAGTTTCCTCTCCAACGCCTCATGGAGCGGTTCAACTGTAGGTAACGTTGATATTGACGCTTCTCAGTTTACCGCTGACGGCCGTATTGCAGCTATCGGACGTAATGGTATTCCTGAATATATTTTCGTCAGCGGTGGCAGCAACGATCTGTGTCGTTCAGCAGGTGGCAAGAAAGGTAACGTTATCGACCTCGGTGAATATACCGACACCGACATCAATACCTTCCGCGGTGCATACAACATATTGTTGCAGAAACTCACCAAGGCTTATCCCAAGAGCAAGATTATGTGTCTGTCGCTCTTCCCCACCCGTTTCGCATGGAATTGGGTCAATGCTCGTGGTTGGACTCCAATTGACTGCGACGAAAGTATCAAGACCATCGCCGCCAAGTATGAGAACTGCTACTATGTTGACATGACACAATGTGGCATTAAAGACAGCATCTCTGCCTATACCGAGGATGGAGATCATCCTAATAAGGCTGGTATGAAACTTCTTGCACAAGGCCTGGCAAAGAAACTCATTGAGATGGGCATGATTACTGCCACTGGCAAGGAGAGTATTGTCTGGCCAGAGACACAAGACGCCTATTACCGTATCATCAGCAACGCCAGCGACAATACTTCTGCCTATGTATATCCCAAGTCTGGTAACAGCAACGTTGGCGATGGCGAGTATAACTTACAGTATTACAAGAGCAATACCTATAATACACTGACCGATGAAGACAAAGCAAATCCTGCTTTGGTGTTCCGCATCTATACCCGCGGCGGCAATGATAATTACTTCATCAAGAACTGCGGCATGCCTGGCAAGCCCTATCTGGAGATGTATACCAAGAGCGACGCATGGAGCGTCATCAGCTTTACGGACACACCTACCAACAAATTTTCCGCATTCAAGCTCCTTGACGGTATTGTATATGGAAACCAGGCCATCCAGAGTGTAGGCAATACTAACCAGTACTGGCGTAACGGTTCTGCCGCCAACGGCATCACTACAGCAGCTTATAATGCTTCCAACATGGACTTTGACTTCACTCTGGAGCGTCTTGACGATGCTCAGGTGGCATGGGCCAAATTCTGTGAGGAGGTCAACACTGACCTCGGCATGCAGTCTGGCACAACACCAGGATATATCAAGGAAGAAAATTTTGAAGCTTTCCAGAACCAACTCAAGAGCTATGACCTGACCTATGACAACAACTTTGACTATGTTGCCGAGCTGGCCAGCCTGAAGGCTCTCAAGGAAAGTATCATGGTTGATATAGATGGTATATATACCATTGACTTCACTTACCACAAGACTGGCGAGTATGTCATTCCTAATGAAGCAGGCTCACTAGGTTATTCCTCATCATTTAACAAGGATAACCTTGCCTTCTACTTTGACTTCTGCAAGCAGGCCGATGGCAACTATATCCTGAAGAACATGGATAATACAGCTAAACCCTACATCCTCAACACATCAACCGATGACAGTTGGTACATCGGATGCGGTGGCCGCTCTACCGATATCAAGATGGTCAGCACACCGCAGATGGAGAATACCGTTAACTACTATTGTCCAGGTGTCTTCCGTATCTATGCAGTAGGCGACGGCTTCTCATTTAACTCAGGTGTAAGCCAGGTAACCACCATGGGAAGCGGACTTCCTTATGACATGGTCAATATCAAACCTGCCCCTGTCAAGGTACAAAACATCGCAGCCAACGGATGGTCCACATTATACTGTGACCATAATTTGACTATCCCTGAGGGCATCACTGCATACTATGCCAATAGTGTCAACAATGACAACAAGACCGTCAACCTGATAAAGATTGAAGACGGAGTCATCCCAGCCAATACCGCTGTCGTCATTTCAGGCAGTCCTGCAAATTACATTCTGCAGTATACCGAAGCTACAGGCACCGATGTCAGTGCAGACAATATGTTGAAAGGCACCCTCACCCGCACAACTATAGCATCCGGATGCTTCAAACTCACTCCTGACAATGGTGCAGGCTTCAGCAAACAAGCTGAAGACGCTTGCAGAAGCGGTGAAGCTTACTTGCCTCAGTCACTGTTTACCCAGACGAGCAACTATACCTTCACTTTCATCCCGTCTGTTGGTGTAAACAAGGTATCTGCCACAGACAAGGCCGATGCTTCATACTATGATATCCAAGGTCGTAAGGTTGAGAAACCAACACGTGGTCTTTATATCAAGAACGGTAAGAAAATCTTTGTAAGATAACTCTCTTACGATTCTTCACAATTATAGCGGAGGGACACTCATCCCTCCGCTATTTTCATGGAAGCGATAAAGCCAATATACATCTCGGCCTCAAGTCGTAGCAAAAAACCCATAGAGAGTCTTATACTTCTGTGGTTTATTTTGTATTTTTGCATCATCTATTATGAACAACACATGATGATGCTTTACACCCTACTGGCGGGAACACCAATGATTGTGTGCGCTGTCATGACGACGCTACTTGTATTGGAAACTATCAAAACCAAGTCTCCCTCCCACCGGATTCTTTCTGTATTCTTCTCCGTGTGCACCCTGCTCTACATGTCCCACCTCATCTATTTCATTCGGGCCACAGCTTATATACCATACACTAACAGCATCTACAGTTTCTGCAACCTGGCAGTATACCCTCTTTATTATATCTATCTGAAATCACTTACCGAGCGGAGCATTAAACGTAGTCATATCGTATGGCTCATCACTCCTGCCTGTATTGTTTGTGCCAGTATAAGCCTGCTCTACATTCTCATGTCAGAAGAAGATACAGTTCTTTTTATCAACAGCTACTTATATCATGACACACCCCCTTCTACTGGGAATGTACTTGTGAAAGCCCAGCTCTTCCTTCATTTGGTCATGCGCATAGTCTTTGCCTTGGAGGTCATCTGTATTTCTTATCTGGGAACGCGCTGTCTGAACAAGTTCCACAAAATAGTGGACTCCTACTATTCAGCCACCGAAGACAAACATCTGGACACCACTCAGAAGCTGTTTTTCTTCTTTATACTTATTTCTTCCCTGTCATTTGTCAGCAACATCATCGGAAGACCTTTCTTCCTTTCATCACCCATGATGCTGGCTTTTCCTGTCATCTTTTTTTCTATTATTCTGTTTTCAATAGGATATATCGGCCTGGAACAGCATTTCTCCGTGCGTGATATAGATATTGAGGCAAACACCTTGTCAGAGACAACAGGGAAAACCAACCCTGCTTCACTCAACAACCTACAAAAGCGTATTGTGAAACTCATGAATGATGAGCAGTTGTTCCTGCGCCCAAACTTGAGAATCGTAGATATTTCTCAGTATTTGCACACAAACCGCACTTATATCTACAAGGTTATCAACATTGACATGAATATGTCGTTCTCCCAGTATATCAACCGTCTGCGCATAGACTACGCCATCCGTCTCATCGCAGAGCATCCTGACATGCCACTTTCTGACGTAGCCATACAAAGCGGATTCACATCCCTCTCAGCATTTTACAGGAACTACAAATTATATAAGCATTCTCCTTCCCTTTCTGTTCTCAATAATAAGAAGGAGACAAACAACACTGGGGATTGATTTTACCATATCTCGCACAATTCATACTCATCAAACATTTTGTTTGATTTTTTTCGTACCTTTGCACCCCGAAATGCGAGCACATCCCTACTATCATATTTTCGTTAACCTGCTTTTATGGATAGGATTTCTTATTTGTTATATTATTTGGAATTGATTGTGGCATACGGCAAATACTATTTGTTTTATATCATGGAAGTTTATCGGGATTTCCCGGCAGAAATGAAGGTCGCCGCCGCAAACATCAGCTTCATTGTATTGGCAATCCTTATCATGTGCCTCAACTTGCAATATAAGTTTGTGATAAAGATGAAAAAGGAAAGGACTTACAAGAAACTGACTCAGCGATACGGGAAAGGTATTGACTACATCTTGTCAGAAGAAACCGATTCCAATCTGTCCCGCAAGGAGATCTCTGAAGCCTTAGGCATTGACAATGAGTCCATTCAGAAGAAGAAGCTATTGAAAAACAAACAAGAAAAACGCATCTTATGTGATCTTCTCTATACCAAACGCATCCATCATGAGGTGCCACGCGACAAAAAAGAAAATCTGAGCAAAATCCTTGAGATTTTTACTATTCCGGATTTTCTGGAAAACGAGGCCAGTACAGGTAACAACAAACAGCGAATCCGGGCAATCATCCAGATTGCAATATTCAGGTCATATATCAATCCCTGGGTTGTGAACAAACTAATGAATTTCAGGATTGTTAATATCCGCAGAATGGCCATCTATACATCCATTATCTCCAACTCAGATACCGACCTAAGTTATTTCGGCACATCATTCTTCAACAAGAACTGTTGTGTATATGACGAAATACAATTAGGCTATGCCCTGCAGCGACGCAGTGAGAGGAAACTGAAACTGCCGAACCTTGCTAATCTGGTAACCCAATCCGACATTTCCCCACATGTACAATGTCTCTTTGTGCGTCTTATGCGCAAGTTTAACCAGAAAGAATACTGTGATCAATTGATTGATGTCTTCAAGTCAAGCCATAACAGCAAACTCATTGAGGAAATAGCACGCACATGGGGTTATCTGCATTTCACTCCAGTAGAGGACCTCTTGAAAAACAACCTTTTAGTTTTCTCCGATGATGCAAAAGTATCCATCCTGCATGCCATTACCCGCATGAATACAGGCAAGAGCATTGACACTCTTGTCGAAGGTTTCTTGAGCATCCAGAATCCTCATGTACGTTTTGAGTCACTACGCTGCCTTTACAACTACGGTCAGTTAGGTAAAGCCAAGCTGAAGGAACTGGAAAATACAGTACCTGAAGCGGATAAAAAATATTTCCGCTTCTTCTATAACCCTATTACAAAGGACAAAATGGCTTTTGACAAGGACCAGATTTATCGTCCGTCCTTTGAATATTTCTAACAGAACTAAAAACTTATCTAAAAGAAACACCTTATTATGTGGCTAAAAATATATTATCTGTTCTGCTATCTCGTCTTTGGCTACACGTTATCTCTCATGATCAGTTATGTAGTTCTCGTCTTTCTAAGCTACAGGGCTCAGAAGAAGATGTCGGCCACCATGCCCGATGACGAGTCGCTCAAATACCTGATGCAGGGTTCACCTCTATTGCCGAAAGTCTCTATTATCGCCCCAGCCTTTAACGAAGAGGTAACAATTATTGACAATGTCAACTCCCTGATGCAGATAGACTATCCTAACTACGACATCATCATCGTTAACGACGCTAGTACTGACCACACACTGGAATTGCTCATCAACAACTACAGCTTGGTTGAAGTCCCTTTTGACGTGACAATGAAAGTGCCGTCAAAGCCTATCAAGCGAGTTTTGCAGTCAACAGACAAACGCTACAGCAAACTCATAGTCGTGGACAAGGAACATGGCGGCCGCAAGAGTGACGGTTCCAATGCAGGAATCAACGTGTGCAACAGCAAATACTTTGTCTGCACCGACGTAGACTGTATTATAGAACCCATGGCACTTTACAGAATGATATGGTTGGTCATAAATAGCCACCTCCCCATGATAGGCGTAAGTGCCACCATGCTCATGAGTAACAACTGCGTTGTGGAAAACGGGCGTGTCGTAGAGCCTGCTGTTCCCGACAGTATCATCCCCATGTTCCAGCAATTGGAATACTTGCGTTCATATATTATAGGTAAACTGGGATGGTCTGTTATCAATGCACTGCCTAACATCTCTGGAGGTTTTGGTCTGTTTGATCTGGAGGTAGTGGTTAAATCGGGCGGCTATGACCCAAAGAGTATGGCCGAGGACGTTGACATGCTATTACGAATGGTGACCTATATGAAAAACTGTGGACAAAACTTCAGTGTAGCACAGGTACCAAAGGTATGTTGCTGGACAGAAGGTCCTGGAAACATCCGACAGCTCTTCCGCCAACGTGTTCGTTGGGCCCGAGGACTATGTGAAATCGTATCACACCATCGCAAACTGTTCTGCAACCCACATTATGGCCCCATTGGTATGTTTACGCTCCCCTATATATATGTATTTGAATTTATAGCGCCCATACTTGAAATGGGCGGTATCATATTCCTCATATGGCTGCTTATTTTCGGAGGCATCAACTGGGCTACAGCCATCTCGCTTTTCTTGATGATTTATTTGTTTTCCTTATCAATGTCCTTCTATTTGCTCTGGTTTGACTAC